>NZ_JBUZVP010000002.1:0-417522 GCF_055409485.1 Pseudomonas sp. A125 | reverse complement strand
TTCAGCCCGAGGCCGAACGCAGGGATTGAGGAGCGGGTAAACCGGCAGGACGCCGGTTTAGCCGCGACGGGCCAGGGACGGGCCGTCGCGGCGGCCCGCTTCGCGGTGCCGGAGTGAGGGAACGCCGAGCCTAGGCGAGGCGCCGACAGGCGGGGCAGAGCCATTTGCTTACTTTGGGGCTTTTCCAAAGTGAGCCGCTGTAAGAGCGGAACCCTAAGCCCCCATGACCTAAATAACGGATATGTACACCAAAAGCGTCAGAGCCCAAACCGCCCCCGCTCATGCTCATACAACGGCCGCACCAGCGCGAATTCATGGTCAATCTCATCCACCAATCGCCCCAAATCCGTAACCACAGGCTTGGCCGACTTATCCTCAAGCAACTGACAAAGTTCAGCCAACCGCACAGCCCCAAGGTTACCGCTACTCCCCTTGAAGCTATGCGCAATCCGCCCCAACGCCTTGGCGTCATCCCGCGCCCTGCGCAACGCCTCGACCCGCTTTTGCGAGTCATCAAGAAACGTATCGAGCAACTTCGGATACTCGCCCTCCATGACCTCCTGCAAGCCAGTCAGCACATCGGGGTCCAGATGAATCTCTGCCACTTGTTCGCTCCTTGAATCAAGAATCGGCGGATTATGCCAGAGCCGTCCATGAAAACTCCACGCACACACACCGCCCTCCGTCAGTCCAGCCTACATCGCTGCTCAACTGCCGCACCAGGCTCAACCCCCGACCAGACAGACGGTCAACATCCAACGGCCTGCCCAACACCTTCTCCACATCAAACCCCGGCCCACTGTCCTCGATCCGCAAGGTCAGGCGACCACCCTCCCCAGTCGGCACCACATTCAGGTGCACCCGCACAAACCCGCTGCTCAACTGCGCCAACCGCTCATTACGCTCAAGGTAATAGGCAGCAAACCCCTCGGCATCCCGCTTGAGCCGCGAATCCAGCCGCAGTACGCCATGCTCCAGGGCATTGGAATACAGCTCCGCCATCACGCTATACAACGCACCGCTCTGCTCGCGCAGCCCATGAATTTCCAACAGCAGTTGCAGCAAATACGGCAAAGGGTTGTAGGACTTAAGCGTCTGGGCACGAAACTCAAAACTCACCGACCAATCCAGCGGCGACGACTGGCCGCTGTCGGAATACACCACCGACGGCGACCGCAACGGCTCACCCGCCTGCAGGCTGATCTCCACCATGCTGATGTCATCGCGCACCTCGCCGCGAAACCCCGCCAGCGCCTGCTCGATCTCTTCAAATAAGCGGTCAGGCTCGCGGTTGGCCGCAAACACCTGCTGCAAACGCTCGGCGCCAAACAACTGCTCATGGGCATCTGCCGTATCCAGCACGCCATCCGACAGCAAAAACACCCGGTCACCCAGCGCCATCGGCCAGACTTCAGTGCGGTCATCAAACGCCTCGGCCGCCAGCACCCCCAATGGCAGGTGCCGCGACACCAACGGCGTGCGCTTGCCCGTGGCGATGTCATGCACATAGCCCTCGGGCATGCCGCCGTTCCACACTTCCACCACCCGCCGCTGCGCGCTGAGGCACAGCAAGGTGGCGCAACAGAACATGTCTATCGGCAGGATGCGCTTGAGCTTGGCGTTCATCTCTCGCAGGGTTTGTGCCAGGCCATAACCCTTGGCAGTCATGCCATAGAACACTTCCGCCAGCGGCATGGCGCCGACCGCCGCCGGCAAACCATGGCCGGTAAAGTCCCCCAGCAGCACATGCATATCGCCCGACGGCGTGTAGGCCGCCAGCAGCAGGTCACCGTTGAACAACGCATAGGGCGATTGCACGTAGCGGATGTTCGGCGCGGCATTGATACAGCCAGAATGCGCGACCTTGTCGAACACCGCCTTGGCCACCCGTTGCTCCTGCAGCAGGTAGTCGTGGTGCCGGGCAATCAGGTCGCGCTGCTGCAACACGGTGGCTTGCAAACGGCGCAGGCGGTCCATGGCGTTGATCTTCGCCGCGAGGATCACCTGGTTATAGGGCTTGGCCAGGAAGTCGTCACCGCCGGCATCCAGGCATTGGGCCAGCGCTTCGCTTTCGCGCAGGGAGGTGAGAAAGATGATCGGCACCAGCGCCTCACCCGCCAGTTGCTTGATCTGCCGCGCCGCCTCGAAGCCGTCCATCACCGGCATCAGTGCGTCCATCAGCACCAGCTGTGGGCGTTCGCGGGTGAACACTTCCACGGCCTCTTCGCCGTTGCTGGCGGTTATCACCTGGTGGCCCTGGCGGCGCACGATGGTCGACAGCAACAGCAGGTCGGCAGCGCTGTCTTCGGCAATCAACACCGTCAGCGCTTCAAGCACCGGGGCCAGGACGCTCAAGTGAGGTCGAACAATTTGTCGAAGTTGGAAATGGCGAGGATCTTGCGCACGTCAGAGTTGCTGTTGACCACCTGCACCTCGGCATTGTCGCCACCGGCATGGTCGCGCAGCAGCAGGAGCATGCCCAGGGCCGAGCTGTCCATGTAGGTGGTTTCTTTCAGGTCCACTACGTAGGTTTCCGGCACCTTGTAAAACCGCTCGTAGGCATCACGAAAGGCCTGGTGGCTACCGAAATCGAATCGCCCCCTGACAGTAATCGTCAACTTCGTCCCGTCCAGGGACACTTCTGATTCGACTGGCATACGACTGCTTCCTTGTCATTGGCAATGTGCAACAAGGTTTAGCAGGTGATGGGGCAGTGGGCAAATCCATGTAGGAGCGAGCTTGCTCGCGAAGAACGCAAGACCAGCGCGTAAATCTTGATTGCCCCGCGTTATCGTTGACGACCTTCGCGAGCAAGCTCGCTCCCACAGGGGCTGCGGCGTTGTTAATAGGGGCTTTGGCGGGGAAGACGCTGGGACAGTTCATCGAGCAACTTCTGCTCGCGCTTGTCTTCCAGCGCGCGGGCTTCGTCGATGTAGCGCTGCACCAGTTTGCGCAAGCCTTCGACCCGGGCATAGGCCTGTTGCCAGCTGTCGCGGGCCTTGTCGACGTTGGCCTGGTGCCAGGCCAGGCTCTGGCGCTGCTGGCCGACGGCGGTTTCCAACTGGTTGAGAAAGCCCTGGTAGCCCATCAGCCATTGGCCGGAGACGCCCTTGCTGCCACGCTCGATCCACTGCTGCTGGTACTCGCCGCGAAAGCGCTCCAGGTCGCCCAGTTTGCTTTCTGCCAGGCGAACCTGGCCCTGGAAGTAACCCAGGCGCTGGACGGCGGTTTTTTCGGCTTTTTCGGCCATGTCCACCACCGGGGCAAGGCGTGCGGCGCGGGTGTTGGCCATGGTTTATCCGCCTGGCGCCGGCGCGAAGATCGTGCCCAGGTGTGCCTCGCTTTCACCCATGCTGATCTTGTCGTTGAGGCCCTGGCGCAGGTAAGTCACCAGTTGCGGTTGCAGGGCAATCGCCAGGTCGGTCTCACGATCACCGCCGGCCACATAGGCGCCGACGCTGATCAGGTCGCGGCTCTGTTGATAGCGCGACCACAGTTGCTTGAACTGCTGCGCACGCATCATGTGCTCAGGCGTGACCACCGACGGCATCACCCGGCTGATGGAGGCTTCGATATCGATGGCCGGGTAGTGCCCTTCCTCGGCCAAGCGCCGCGACAGCACGATGTGCCCGTCGAGCACGCCCCGCGCCGAGTCGGCAATCGGGTCCTGCTGGTCATCGCCTTCGGAAAGCACGGTGTAGAACGCGGTGATTGAACCACCGCCAGCCTCGGCGTTACCGGCGCGTTCCACCAGCTTGGGCAGCTTGGCGAACACCGACGGCGGGTAGCCCTTGGTGGCCGGGGGCTCGCCGATGGCCAGGGCGATTTCCCGCTGGGCCTGGGCGAAACGGGTCAGGGAGTCCATCAGCAACAGAACGTTTTTACCCTTGTCGCGAAAATATTCGGCGATGCGCGTGCAGTACATCGCGGCACGCAGGCGCATCAGCGGCGCGTCATCCGCCGGTGAGGCGACTACGACTGAACGCTTGAGGCCTTCTTCGCCGAGGCTGTGCTCGATGAATTCCTTCACCTCGCGGCCCCGCTCGCCGATCAGCCCGACCACGATGATGTCGGCCTCGGTGAAGCGGGTCATCATGCCCAGCAGCACCGATTTACCCACGCCGGTACCGGCAAACAGGCCCAGACGCTGACCGCGGCCCACCGTCAATAAACCGTTGATGCTGCGGATGCCCACGTCCAGCGGCACGCTGATGGGGTTGCGCTTGAGCGGGTTGATGGTCGGGCCGTCCATCGGCACCCAGTCTTCGGCCTTCATCCCGCCCTTGCCGTCGAGGGCGCGCCCGGCGCCATCGAGTACGCGACCGAGCATGCTCATGCCCATGGGCAGGCGGCCGGTGTCGGCCAACGGCACTACGCGGGCGCCGGGTGCAATGCCGGCGACACTGCCGACGGGCATCAGGAAGACTTTACTGCCGGAGAAGCCCATCACTTCTGCTTCGACCTGCACCGGGTGGTAGCTGTCGTCGTTGATCACCATGCAGCGGCTGCCCATGGCGGCGCGCAGGCCTTCGGCTTCCAGGGTCAGGCCGACCATGCGCAGCAGGCGGCCCTCCAGGATCGGCTGGCCCGGCAACTCGGTGACTTCGGCATAGCCACCCAGGCGCTTGGCAAAGCTGGTGCGATCAAGGCGCATCGGGGGTATCCAGCTCGACGCTCAGGTCCGGCTCTGCCGGGTGTAGCGCCTGCTCGTGCAACTGGTCAAACAGCTTGGCCATGATTTGGGTGATGCGCGTCTCCACCGTGGCGTCGATACGGCTGTGTTCGGTCTCCACCCGGCAGCCACCGGGCAGCAGCGCGACGTCTTCGACAATGCGCCAGGTTTCTTCATGGCGCTCGCGCAGGGCTTTGACCTGTTCGAAATCCTGCGGGTTGATGTACAGCCGCACGTTGCCGACGCCCAAAGGCAGCAGCTTGAGGGCTTCGCGCATCACGCTTTCGATTTGCGTGGAGTCCAGGGCCAGCTCGCGCTGAATCACCTGGCGGGTGATGTGCTCCACCAGCCCGACCATGGCTTTTTCGATCTGCGAATCCTGCTCGGCGATAGGCTCGAACAGACTGCCCATCAGGGTTTCCAGGCTGGCGAGCTTGACGCTCAGGGCCGCCTCGGCTTCCTGGCGAACCTTGAGCGTGGTGCTGCGAAAACCGTCTTTTTCGCCGGTGGAAAAGCCCTCGTTGTAGGCTTCCTGGCGGATGCTTTCGAGCTCTTCGAGGGTCAGTGGCTGGACTTCTTCCAGCGGCACTTCTTCCATTTCGGCCGGGGTTTCTTCTACCGGCGCGGGCTCAGGCTCCGGACGATGCGGGTCGAAACTGGGCAGCGACCAGACGTCGAACCCTCCGACGTCCCGTGCGCGAATCAGATCGCTGGGCGTCTCATCTTTGTTCGACATGCGCGGCGCCTTAAATCATTTCTTCGCCGCCCTTCCCACCGAGAACGATTTCTCCGGCTTCGGCCATACGGCGGGCAATGGTGAGGATCTCTTTCTGCGCAGTTTCCACGTCGCTGACGCGCACCGGGCCCTTGGCCTCCAGGTCGTCGCGCAACAGTTCGGAAGCCCGCTTGGACATGTTCTTGAAGATCTTTTCCTTGACGCCTTCGTCCGAACCCTTGAGGGCCAGCACCAGCACATCGGAGGAGACTTCACGCAGCAACGCCTGGATACCACGGTCGTCGACGTCGGAGAGGTTGTTGAACACAAACATCAGGTCTTCGATCTGTACCGACAGGCTGTCGTCGATCTCGCGGATCGAGTCCATCAACTGGCCTTCCACCGAGCTGTCGAGGAAGTTCATGATGTCGGCCGCACGTTTGATGCCGCCCAGAGTGGTACGCGACGCGTTGGAGTTGCCCGAGAACTGCTTCTCGAGAATCGTGTTCAATTCTTTCAAGGCTGCCGGCTGCACGGTGTTCAGCGAGGAGACGCGCAGGATGATGTCCAGGCGCACCTTGTGGTCGAAATGGCCGAGCACTTCACCGGCCTGGTCAGGGTCCAGGTACGCCACCACGATCGCCTGGATCTGCGGGTGTTCGTAGCGGATCACGTCGGCCACGGCGCGCGGCTCCATCCACTTGAGGCTGTCGAGGCCGCTGGTATTGCCGCCCAGCAGGATGCGGTCGATCAGGCCGTTGGCCTTGTCTTCGCCAAGGGCCGAGGTGAGCATCTTGCGAATGTAGCTGTCGGAGCCGACACCCAGGCTGGTCTGGTCGCCGACGATCTCGACGAACTCGCTCATCACCTGCTCGACTTGCTCGCGGTGCACATTGCGCATTTGCGCCATGGCCACGCCCACTCGCTGAACCTCTTTGGGGCCCATGTGGCGCAGCACTTGGGCGGCGTCGGTTTCTCCCAGGGACAGCAACAGCACGGCGGCTTTGTCGACCCGGGAGAGTTTGGCTACAGCGACTCGAGCATCACTCATCTGCGTTAATCCACTCTTTCACGACCTGGGCCACACGCCCCGGGTCTTCGGCCACCAGGCTCTTGATTGCGTTCAACTGAGCGTCATAACCCTCGCTCGGGCTCGGCAACAGAATGCTTTGCGGGCCACCAAGGCTTACGCGGTCGTTGGCCAGTTCGCCATCGAGGCCGCCCATGCCACCCAACTCGACGTCGCCACCGGCCAGGGCCAGCTGCTTTTTGCCGTGGCCGGTGATGTTGTTGAGCACAGGGCGCAGCACGCCGAACACCAGCACCAGGATGAACAACACACCCAGCACTTGCTTGACGATGTCCCAGAACCACGGCTGAGTATAGAAGGCAGCCTCGGCGATGACTTCGCCACGCTCGGCGGAGAACGGCATGTTGATCACGCTGACGCTGTCGCCACGGCTGGCATCGAAGCCTACCGCGTCCTGCACCAGGCGAGTGAAGCGCGCCAATTCATCGGCGCTCCACGGCGCACGGGTGACGGCGCCGTCAGCAGCATTGACCTTGACCTGGTCATCGACAACCACCGACACCGACAGGCGGTTGATCCGGCCCTGTTGCTGCTTGGTGTGGCTGATGGAGCGGTCAAGCTCGAAGTTCTTGGTGGACTGGTTGCGCTTGTCTGCCGGGTACGGCGCGAGCATTGGCTGGCCGGTGGCCGGGTCCATGATCTGCTGACCGTTGGCGTCCAGCAGCGGCTGGCCAGGTTGCACCGCGCCTGCGGTAGCGGCAGCGCCACCGGTGGTTTGCGGAGCGGTGGCCGGGGCCGGCGGCTGGTTGCTCAGGGCACCCGGCACGCCTTGCGGGCCATTGCTGGCGGTGCGTTGCTCGGTGGTCGATTGCTCGCTGCGCAGCGCCGGTTGGTCCGGATTGAACTGCTCGGAGGTCGATTCGACGGCGCTGAAGTCCACGTCGGCCGACACTTCAGCCTTGTAGCGGTCGTTGCCCAACACCGGTTGCAGGATGTTATGCACGCGCTGGGTCAGCATGCTTTCCATACGGCGGCTGTAGTCGAACTGCTTGCCGGCCATGGTCAGCGAAGAGTTTTCCGCGAGGTCCGACAGCAGGTTGCCCTTCTGGTCGACCACGGTGATTTGCGACTTGCTCAATTCGGGAACGCTGGTGGCCACCAGGTTGATGATCGCCAACACCTGGCCAGGCTCAAGCGAGCGGCCGGAAAACAGTTCAACCAGTACCGAGGCGCTGGGCTTGCGTTCATCGCGCACAAACACCGAGCTTTTCGGAATTGCCAGGTGCACACGGGCGCCCTTGACGTTGTTCAACGCAGAGATGGTACGCGCCAGTTCGCCTTCCAGGCCGCGACGGTAGCGGGTGGCTTCCATGAACTGGCTGGTGCCCAGGCCCTGGTCCTTGTCGAGGATTTCAAAGCCGATATTCGCGTCGGACGGGGTCACGCCGGCCGCCGCCAGTTTCATCCGCGCACGGGCCACATCATCGGCCTTGACCAACAGGGCGCCGGAATTCGGTTCGACGGTGTAGGCAATGTCTGCCGCCGCCAGGGTTTCCATGATCTGCTTGGAATCCATACCCGCCAGGCTGCCGTACAGCGGGCGGTAATCCGGTTGCTGGGACCACAGCACCACGGCAAAACCAATCGCCACGCTGGCAGCCAGGCCGACCATCAGGCCCACCTGACGCAACATGGTCATCTCGGAGAGGTTTTCCAGGAACGACAGCCCGAACAGCGGCGGCTTGCCGTCTGCCTTGGCGGGTGCGTTATCCACGACTGCTTCTGCCATGACTCAAATCGTCCTTAAACCGGCATCTGCATGATGTCTTGATAGGCTTGAACCAGCTTGTTACGCACCTGGGTCAAGGCCTGGAATGAAACGCTGGCTTTTTGCGAGGCGACCATCACGTCGGTGAGGTCCACGCCGCTTTTGCCGATCTCGAAGGCGGTCGCCAACTGATTGGATGCCTGCTGGGTATCGCTGACTTTGTTGATGGCCTGGCCGAGCATGTCGGCAAAGTTGCTCTGGCCCAATTCCGGTACGGCTTGCGCGGCGGATTTCGGTTGAGCCATGGCATCCATTTGCATGGACCGCATATCCAACATCAACCGATTGAACTCAACACCTTGGCTCATGAACTTCTCTCTCCGACGACCCGCAATTTTTTGACACTACGCAGCGGTTACTGGGGTGGTAGCAACAAGGGTGCCAGCTCCGTGGCAATTCGTAAGAAAAGGCGACTAACCCTGTCGGCTTCGAGAATTTTCAGGTGGCGTAGAGGTAGGCTTCCACGTCCATGCCGGCATCGCGCATCTGTGCCAGCTTGTAGCGCAAGGTGCGCGGGCTGATGCCCAGGCGCTCGGCGGCTTCTTTGCGGCGCCCGCGCTCGGAGCGCAGGGTGTCGATGATCATCTGGAATTCGCGGCGGCGCAGGTCGTCGCCCAAGGCACCGGCCGACTCGGCAGGCGCGGCGTCAACCTGCGAAGCCGCAGCCAGGCTCGGCAACGGCGCTGCGCCCGTGCCCATGGCCAGGCAGAAATCCTGAGGCTGGATCAGGCCGCCCTGCTGCAAGATCAGCGCACGCTGGATCGCGTTGTCCAGTTCCCGCACGTTGCCGGGCCATGGGTAGCTGATCAGGCAGGCCTGGGCATCGGCCGACAGGCGCGCCTGGGCATGCTTCATTTTATTGACGTGCTTGCCCAGCAGGCGCTCGGCCAGCGGGATGATATCGGCCGGGCGCTCGCGCAACGGGCGCCAGGCCAACGGGAACACCGAGAGCCGGTAGAACAGATCTTCACGGAAGCGCCCCGCCGCCACTTCGCCCGCCAGGTCGCGGTTGGTGGTGGCGACCACGCGAATGTCCAACTGGATCGGCTTGCGTGCGCCCACCCGCTCTACTTCGCGCTCCTGCAATACCCGCAGCAATTTGGCTTGCAGGCCCAGGGGCATTTCGGAGATTTCGTCGAGCAGGATGGTGCCGCCGTCAGCTTGTTCAAACTTGCCGGCTTGCGCCGCGATGGCGCCGGTGAACGAGCCTTTTTCATGGCCGAACAAGGTGGCTTCGAGCATGTTGTCGGGGATCGCAGCGCAGTTGATCGCAATGAACGGCTGGCTGGCGCGGCGGGATTGCTGGTGGATATAACGCGCCAACACTTCCTTGCCGGTGCCCGACTCGCCGGAAATCAACACCGTGGAATCACTGCGGGCGACACGGGCTGCCAGTTCCAGCAATTGCGCACTGGCCGGCTCGAACGCAATCGGGCCTTCGCCATCGGCAGCGCCCGCCGTGCCAAGGGCATGCCGGGCAACCAGCTCGATCAAGGCTTTGGGTTCGAAAGGTTTGACCAGGTAATCCGCAGCGCCCTGGCGCATGGCATCGACGGCGCGTTCCACGGCACCGTGGGCGGTCATCAGCAGCACCGGCAATTGCGGCTGGCGCGCACGTAACAGGCCGAGCAATTGGTGGCCGTCCATGCCCGGCATGTTCACGTCGCTGACCACCAGGCTGAAGGACTCATGCTCCACCGCGTCCAAGGCCTCTTCGGCAGAACCGACCGCCCGGTAGTCATGGCCCGCCAGCAACAGCGTGTCAGCCAATGCCTCACGCAGGGCGCGATCGTCTTCAACCAATAGAACCTTGATAGCCATGACTTTTTACTCCGCGTTGAGGGCGCATGAAAACAGCGGCAGCGTGATCAACGCGCACGTACCGCGACCCAACCGGGAATGCAGCTGCAATTCTCCCTGATGCGCGCGGGCGACTGCCTTGACCACGGTCAGGCCCAGGCCGGTACCGTTGGTCTTGGTGGTAAAAAAAGGCTCGCCGAGGCGTTGCAGCACCACCGGGTCAATCCCGCTGCCGCTGTCGCTGATACTCAGGCGCAGGGTGTTGCCACGGTTGTACAGGTGCACTTTGAGTCGTGCGCCGGGGCCGCTGGCCTGGGTCGCGTTTTCGATCAGGTTGAGCAGCGCGCCCACCAGGGTGTCGCGATTGCACAGCAACTCGCCGAGGTGGCTGTCGCACTGCCAACGGACTGACGCTTCCTGGACATGCGTCGCGGCGGCGGCTTGCAAGGACTGCATCAATGCGGCCGGGGTAACGCGATCGGTCAGCGGCAATTCGCCGCGGGCAAACACCAGCATGTCGCGCACCTGATGCTCCAGCTCGTGCAGGCGCTCCTTGAGGCGCCCGGCAAACCGCTGGTGAGTGGCCGTGGGCAATGTTTCGTCAGTCAAATGACTGGCGTATATCAATGCGGCGGAAAGCGGCGTGCGAATCTGATGCGCCAGGGAAGCGACCATCCGCCCGAGCGATGACAAGCGCTCATGCCGTGCCAACTGATCTTGCAGATGACGGGTTTCAGTCAGGTCGTTGAGCAACACCAACTGGCCCGGCTCGGCATCCAGGGAACGGGTGGCGATGGACAGGCGACGCCCGTCCTTGAGGGAGATTTCGTGGCCATCGTCTTCTCGCGGCGCAAAGCAGCGGGTAATGACTTCGCGCCACAGTTCGCCTTCGAGTGGCAGGCCGAGCATGTCGCACGCTGCCGGGTTGGCTTCGCGCACGCGGCCCTGGTCGTCGATGACGATCACGCCACCGGGCAGCAGGTCGAGGAGGTTTTGCAGACGGTTGGCCAGGCGCTCTTTCTCGGCCAGCTCTTCCATGCGCTGGGCACTTACCACCGCCAACTCGCCTTTGAGCTCGCAAACCCGGGCCTCCAACAGGCTGTAGGAGTCCGTCAACTGGCTCGACATCTGGTTGAACAGGGAGAACGCCTGTTCAAGCCCAAGGCGGCTGATCTGCTCTACGGAGGGGGCAGGCCCCTGAATATCAGGGACCGAAGATAGTTGGGCGGCGTGGGGCATCATGCTCTCTCGCTTGGCTGACCGTCAGTTAAACGGAACGTTGCGAGTGCTGTAGCAATACCCGTGCCTAAAAAAATAGGCTTAGTTTTCAGTCAGTTGAAAAACAGGCGTCAATCATCTGCCTGTTCATCACCTTCTTTGCGGCTCATGCCGTACTTGCGCATCTTCTCCACCAGGGTGGTACGGCGGATGCGCAGGCGCTCGGCGGCACGGGCGACGATGCCGTTGGCGTCGTCAAGGGCTTGCTGGATCAGGCCTTGTTCGAGGCTGCCAAGGTAGTCTTTCAAATCCAGGCCTTCGGGCGGCAACATCGCGGTATTGCTGAAATCCGGGGTGTGCCCGTTGATGGCCACGCGCTCTTCCAGGTCGCTGCGCAGGCTGTCCACCAGTTGCTCGTCTTCGTCGTCGACGTAGCGGAATTTCTTCGGCAACTCGACCACGCCGATCACCCCGTACGGGTGCATGATCGCCATGCGCTCCACCAGGTTGGCCAGCTCACGCACGTTGCCCGGCCAGCCGTGGCGGCACAGGGACATGATCGCCGCCGAATTGAAACGAATCGAGCCGCGCTTTTCGTGTTCCATGCGCGAGATCAATTCGTTCATCAGCAACGGGATGTCTTCGACGCGCTCACGCAGGGGCGCCATCTCGATCGGGAATACGTTGAGGCGGTAGTACAGGTCTTCGCGGAAGCTGCCGACCTCGATCATGCTTTCGAGGTTTTTGTGGGTGGCGGCAATGATCCGCACGTCGACGCTCTGGGTCTTGTTGCTGCCCACGCGTTCGAAGGTGCGCTCCTGCAGGACCCGCAGCAGCTTGACCTGCATCGGCAGCGGCATGTCGCCGATTTCGTCGAGGAACAGGGTGCCGCCGTTGGCCAGCTCAAAACGCCCGGCACGGCTGGTGATCGCCCCGGTAAAGGCACCTTTCTCGTGGCCAAACAGTTCGCTTTCCAGCAGCTCTGCCGGGATCGCCCCACAGTTGACCGGCACAAAAGGCCCGTCGCGGCGCTTGGAATGGTAGTGCAGGTTGCGCGCGACCACTTCCTTGCCGGTGCCGGACTCGCCGAGGATCAGCACGCTGGCGTCGGTGTCGGCCACTTGCTGCATCATCTGGCGCACGTGCTGGATCGCACGGCTGGTGCCGACGAGGCTGCGGAACAGGTTGGGTTCGCGGTGACGGCCGCGCTCGCGGGCCTGATCGTACATCTCGCGATAGACCTGGGCACGGTGCAGGGAGTCGAGCAATTTGCTGTAGCTGGGGGGCATTTCGAGGGTGGAAAGCACGCGGCGGCGCTGGTCTTCCGGCAGGTCGACAGAAGAAATATCGCCCATTAGCAACACCGGAAGGAACTCATCCCAGGTTGACAGGGTCTTTAACAAGCCCGGAACTGCGCCAGGAGCGTTTACCGTCCCGATCAGTACGCAAATGACTTCACGGCTCGACGACAAAGAGCTGACCGCCTGCTGCCAATCGTGGCTGCCGCAGGGTAGATTTTCTTCGCCAAGAAAATTCAGGATCACCGCCAGGTCGCGGCGCCGAACGCAATCGTCATCGATCAGCAGAATTTTGGTTTCACGCCACATGCAATAGCAACTTCCCTAGTAAAACTCTAATGCCCTCGAGTCGGGGGCAATCTAGATAGCTGTAGGCTTTCTCTGCCCTACAGCTTTCTGACGTCTGAAAATATCACTAGTTAAGTCAAAAATATGTGCACAGTCAAATTTATGACGCACCTTGTTCGGATTAACTGAGCTTTCAGCCGAACATATGGTAAACCTTTGACGCGTGTTTAGCTCGGTTGAACTGCGCCATCTCTTCGAAAATAGCTTGGCGCTCGCCTGTTGTCGCCTCAAGCAACTGCTGATAGACCGAAAGCAAGTCTTCCAGTTTTGCCCGAATGGCTGCCTCGTCCGCCGATTCCTCGTTGAGCGCAGCGTCGATCAACGCGCGGCAACCCAAGTCCAGTTCGCCGATGGCCCCCCAATTACGTTCAGCCAATGCGTCAGACAACGCTTCGCGGGTCTCGTCAATTTTTTGCAATGCTTGACTCATCACATCGTCCTCAGGCCTGACGGCCTACTGTGCCTCTGCGGCAATCCCATCCCAGCCTTCCTTGAGCGTAATCAGCAGACCTGCGACTTCATCGATCATCGCAGCGTCGTTCTGACGGTTGGCTTCCAGCAGGCGCATGCTCATGAACGCATACAGGTTATCCAACTGCTGCAGTGCAATCGGGTCAGGGGTCTTCTCGGGGTTAAGGCCGTCACGCAACCCGACGAGGATGTCCACCGCCTTGCCCAGCATCAGCCCCTTCTGCGCGATATCACCGCGAGCCATTGCACCCTTGGCTTGCGCCATACGATCCAGCGCGCCTTCCATCAGCAACTGCACCAGGCGGTGCGGGCTGGCTTCGGAGATCTGGGCGTGGGTGTTGACCTTCTGGTATTGGCGAAGGGCTCTCATGGGATTCATGTTTCTACCTCGTGACAGGCGACAACTAAAAAAGGGTGGACGCTGATTATTATGTCGACGGCGTTACAAAAAACTTTAGCCCGCCTGGCGCTGTGACACAGCGCCTTGGGCGGGCTCTACCGGCCCACCTATCAGGTGGTCTTCGGATTGTTCAGCGAGTTGAGGGTGGTCATTACGCTGTCGCTCTGGGACTTGAGCTGCGCTACCAGGGCATCCATTGCGTTGTACTTAACCGTCAGGGAGGCTGTCAGGGCATCAGAGCGCGTGTTCAGCGCATCCTGCTGATTGGACAAGTCCTTCAGATTGTCCTGCAACGTCGTGGACCTGGAGGCAAACACCCCAGTCGCGGTTTGTGCGTAGCCATCGGTGACACTCGTCAAGCGTGACAGCAGCCCGTTGTCGCCGCTGAAGATGCTGTTGAGGTCAGAGCCGTTGGTCAGTACCGCCTTGTCAAAGGTCACGTCCTTGACACTCAACGTGCCCGCCGTCTGATCAGTCGTCACGCCAAATTGTGCCAGCGACTTGAAGGCTCCGGTACCTGTGACCGAGTTCATCACGCTCTGTATCGACTTCATCATGCCGCGTACGGTGCTGTCCCCGGTCAACCCGGCCGGCGTGACAGTGCCATCGGCATTGGTGGTGACCTGGGTTTCAGTATTCACGGCCTTGATCAGGGCACTGTAGGTATCCGTGAACCCCTTGACCGCCGACTTCAGGGTCGCGTTGTTCACAGCCACCGTAATCGTCGACGGCGCGGTGATGTCCGTCGAAGCCGCCAGCAGGTTGATACTCACACCACTGATGGCGTTGGTGAGGTTATTGGATGTCGACTCTTGAGGCGTGTCATCCAGGGTGTATTTCGCGTTCTGCGGCGGCGAACCGACAGCCGTCGCACCCGCCTCCAGGCCCGAGTCACCTTTGAGGGTAATATCGGTGCCAGCGCCGGTAGTACTGGACGATACCACCAGGCGCGAACCGTTGGAGTCAGTCAGAATGTTGGCACTCAAGCCGACACTGGCGTATTGCGCGTTGATCGAATCACGCACCTGGCCAAGGGTCGCCCCTGGCGGAACACTCACGCCATAGTCCTTGCCAGACTGAGAAATCGTCAGCGAGGTGGCTGAAGTCCCGGCATTGATAACCTTGCTGTCGCCGCCCGTAATGACTGCGGAGGACACCTTCGACGACGTCGCCAACTGCGTTACGCTCAGCTTATAGCTACCCGCAGCGGCGCCGGGGCCGATCGTGACCGCTGCCAGCTTGCTGTCTGACATCGTGGCGCTCAGACCGCTGAAGCTGACAGTCTGGGTCATGTTGGTCAAGGCACCACGGAACGCATCCAGCGCGGCCTGGATCTTGCCGATCGAGGTCAGTTGGGTAGTGGTGGTTTTCGTCTGAGTATTGATCTGCGCTTGCTTGGGTGCGGTTTGCGCCCCCACCAGGCTTTTTACCAGACCTTGAACGTCGATACCCGTACCCGGGCCGTTGACCGTTAGACCTGCTACGACTGTCATCGTCTTTCTCCTAAATCCGGGGCTGATGCTTTATTGACAAACACCGCGTCGCGCGGTTTCTGCAACAAAGTTCATGCCAGTTTAGACCTTGGCGTCAAATAGCACGCTGCTGGCATCATGAAGGCTTTGCGCGAGTTTCAGTGCAACTTCCGAAGGGATCTGGCGAATCACTTCGCCACTTTCGGTTGCGATGACCTTGACCACCACCTGGTGGGTGCTGTCATCAATGGAAAAATCCAGTTTGCGCTGGGCAGCCTGGATGAATTCGCTAATGTCCTTGACCGCCTGTTTCAGGTCGGTATGGCTCGACGGTTGCTGCGGATCGTCCGCTTTGGCCAACGCGTCGACCTTGGGTTTCTGCGCATCGACGGCTACTGGAGCGGTCGCATTCTGCTGCGCCGGTGCTGGATAAGACAGGTTCAACTTGACGCTCATGTCCATGACCAATCTCCTCATCGCGGAAAAGACAAAAGGGCACGTAAACGCGCCCTTCCGTCAGTTACCAAGTGCCGTTATTACTGAAGCAGCTTCAGTACAGCGGACGGCAGTTGGTTCGCCTGGGACAGGATCGCGGTGGAAGCCTGTTGCAGGGTTTGTTGCTTGGTCAACTGAGCAGTTTCAGAAGCGAAGTCAACGTCCTGGATCACGCCACGAGCAGCGGTGGAGTTGTCCGAGATGCTCTGCAGGTTGGCGATGGTGTTGTCGAAGCGGTTTTGTACAGCACCGAGGTCAGCACGCTGGGAGTCGATGGTCGACAGGGCCTGAGTGAGCACGTCAACAGCGCTTTGTGCGTTGGCAGCGGTGGTCACGTCAGTGTTGCTGACCACGACTTTGCCCGAGTTGACAGCGGTTGCAGTTCCGTCACCGAACACGCCGGGAACGCCGGTGCCAGACAGGGAGTAGCTGGAGCTGGAGTTCAAGGATACAGCGCCGGTGGCAATCAGGTCACCAGTAGTCAGGGTTGCACTGGCGCCAAACTTGCCATCGCCGCCTTTGGTCTGAACACCGATGGTCGCACCACCACCGTCAGCTGCGGAGAAGGTGAAGTTCTCACCCGAGTCGGACTTGATCGACAGAGAGCCGGTCGACTGATCGAAGTTAACGCTGATGCCCAGTTTGGCGGCGTTGGAATTCAGTTGGCCGGCAAGGTCAGAAGCGCTGGTGATGCCGGTGAACGAAACTTTAGGAGCAGTGGCACCGCTACCGACTGTCAGGGTGAAGGCACCGCTTGGGGTGGCCGTCGGGAAGGTAGTAGGCAACGTGAACTTGGCTTCGGTGCTAGCGGTAGCCTGCAGGCCACCGACTGCGCCGTTCAACTGAGCAGCGATATCCTTGGCCGAGGCTTTTGCGTCAATGGTCAGCTCATCAGATACCTGGCCACCACCGGTAACGGTGATTTTGCCGCCTGCAATACCGGCGCCTGGTGTCGGAGCATTGGACAACAACTGCTGCGAACCAATGTTGCTGGCCGATACGTTGCCCAGGCTCATGTTGATGGTCTGGTTGGCGTTGGCGCCCACTTGGAAAGCGGTAGTACCGAAAGAACCGTCCAGCAGGTTACGACCACCGAAAGTGGTGGTAGAAGCGATACGGGTCAATTCAGAAGTCAGAGCAGCGTACTGAGCCTGGTTCGACTTGCGGTCGTCAGCGCTGAGGGAGCCGTTAGCGGACGACAGGGCCAGGGAACGCATGGTCTGCAGGATGTTGGTGGATTGCTGCATCGCGCCTTCAGCAGTTTGCGCGATGGAGTTACCGTCACCGGCGTTCTTGATGGCAACGCCCAGGCCGTTGATTTGGCTGGTCAGACGACCGGCGATTTGCAGGCCGGCCGCATCGTCTTTGGCGCTGTTGATCTTCAGGCCGGAGGACAGGCGCTGCATGGAGGTTTGCAGGGCGCTGGAAGCCTTGTTCAGGTTGTTCTGAACGGTCAACGAAGCAAGGTTAGTGTTTACTGTTAAAGCCATGACGAAATCCTCGTGGGTGGTGTACTGCGGCTTCCGGCCCTGGCAACCGCCGGGTGTGGCCTAGAGAACCTTCGTAATAGTTATCGTCGTGAAAGCAGGTTGCTTGAGGACTTTTTTGATTTTTTTTACTAGCACCGTGCCACTCCTTGTAATTCAAGCATTTACGTTAGCCCAAACCTCAGCAATTGCTGGCTTTTCTGGCGTCAAATAAAAAACGCCCATGATCTTTCGATCATGGGCGTTTTTTTGTGCAGCGCCTTTAAGCCATCAAGGGCGGTGCAAAATCGCCGAGCCCCAGGACAGCCCCACACCAAAACCACTGATGGCGACGCGCTTCCAGGTGGAGTCCAGCATGTGCTTTTCCAGCAGCAGCGGAATGCTCGAAGACACGGTATTGCCGGTCTCGACCATGTCCTTGATGAATTTATCCACCGGCGCATCTTCAAAACGCCGGGCCACGGCGTCGACAATCGCCGCACTGCCCTGGTGGATGCAGAACGCATCGATCTCGTCAGCCTTGAGGTCCGATTCGTTAAGCAGCTCGTGCAAATGCGCCGGCACCTTGAGCAAGGCAAAGTTGAACACCTGGCGGCCATTCATGAAGAACACGCCGTCGCTGACCTTCAAGTGCGGCGCACCGGAACCGTCAGTGCCGAACTTGGACTTGCCCAACTGCCAGGGCGCGTCTTCACCCATCCAGGTGGCGGTCGCGGCGTCGCCGAACAGCATGGTGGTGTTGCGGTCTTCCGGGTCGACGATCTTGGAGTACGGGTCGGCGGTCACCAGCAGGCCGTTTTTCAGGCCCGTGGCTTCCATGAAGCCCTTCATCGCATAGATACCGTAGACGTAGCCCGAGCAGCCCAGGGAAATGTCAAAGGCAGCCACGTGCGTCGGCAGGCCCAGTTTGTCCTGGACGATGGCGGCGGTGTGAGGCAAGCCCTCTTCGTCGCCGTTCTGGGTAACGACGATCAGCGCGTCGATGGATTCGCGCTTCAACTCGGGGTTGTTGGCAAACAAGGCGTTGACCGCCTCGACGCACAGGTCGGAGGTTTCCTGCGCGGCATCCTTGCGCGGCAGGAACGCCGACCCGATCTTGCCAATGATGAATTCTTCATCCTTGGCGAATTTGGCACCCTGGGCGTAGTTATCGATCCCGTCTGCCGGCACGTAACTGGCGATGCTTTTTATGCCAATCATTGTGGCTTCCCAATACTAAATAGCTGGAGAACACCCCGCGAAACAGGTCGCCGGGCGCTGACAATAATGGGGATAACCCCGCAAAAAACTCGCCGAAAACCGCCTTTACACCTGGGCGGCAGGCCCTCGCAGAGACCTGGCGACGACCTATCCTTTTCACACGATACAGTGAAGATGCGCTTTATGACTCACAGGTCACTCAATTTTCTGCGCTTTGTGCGAAACACGGGGACATACACGCGCCAAAAACGACAACGGCCCACCCCGTTTCCAGGGTGAGCCGCAGGTTGGTTGCTGCGCAAATTACATCTTGCTGAACAGGCTCAACTGGGAGATTTTCACGAAAGCCAGCTGCGAGGCCTGCAACATGGTTTGCTGAAGCTGCAGGTTGATCGCGGCCTGCCCCATGTCGACGTTGCCCAAAGAGCTCATGGTGTTGGTGTTGGCGGTCCCCAGGCTGGTGTTTTCATCCGTTTGAAGGTCCAGGGCGTTCTGGCGGGCACCAATGGAGCCACGCACCTGGTCAATCTGCGAGCTGGCATTGTTCAGGTTGCCGATGGTCTTGGCCGCCACGTCCTTGAGGTTGTTCTGCGCGACCAGGTTGCCATCCGCCGGCGTTTCCAGGGCTTTACGCAACTGGCTCAGGGTGTCCAGCGCGTTTTCGTTCTTGTTGCTGACGGCGCTGACCGCAAACTGATCGCCCGCCCCCGGCGCACCACTGATATCAAAAGTGACACCGGCCGCGTTGATCGAGGTCGCACCGGCAGCCATGGTGCCTGTCGCGATGGTCCTGCTGTTTGGGGTGTAGGGCTGCGCATACACCTCATACGCGGTGCCGCTGGTGAATTTGATCACCGCACCGGTATTCGGGAACGTGCTGGCGTAAGCCGCCTGGTCCGTCACCTGGCCGCCGGTCACTTGTGCGGTCGACGGGTTGCCGGGCGAACGCGAAGCACTGAACGTGTCCGGCTTGGATTGCAGGGTGAACGCCTTGCCTGCCACCAGTGCATCGGAGGCGGCACCTGGTGCCACGTCTGCCCCGAGGGTCAGGCTGATATCAAACTTGACGCCCCGCAGGTTGACGCTGGACGAGCCTTCTTTCGTCGCGTCGAAAGTGCCGTTGCCGGGAATCTCGGAGGTAATGTCGTTACCGTCCTTATCTGTCACGGAATACTGCGTGCTGCTGCTGAAGGTCAGCTTGTAGGGCTGGCCGTCGGTAAAGCTCTTGGTGTAGGTGACGCCGGAGGTCACCGTGCCCGCCGACACCGCAACCTTGCCGTCATTGACCGCCGGCGGCAACAACGTGGCCTGGGTGCGGCCAGTGTTGGTCGAGCTTTCCATCAGCGCCTTGCCGGTATCGCCAGCCGCCATCGACAAGTTATCCGAGATCTGCAGGCTCAGCGGCGTCTCGTCGCCTTGGTACGTGTAAGTACCGTCGTTATTGCGCAGGTAAGGCGGCGTGTCGGTTTTAGACCCGGAAAACATGTAGTTACCGCTGGCATCCTTGGAGTTGAGCAGGCCCAACACCTGGTCCTCAAGCGCTCCCACCTCGCTGGCGATCGATTTACGGTCGTCATCGCTGAGGGACTGGTTAGCCGCACGCAGTGCCAGCTCATTACCGCGCTGCAGGGCGGTGTTGATGCTCTTTAATACCGTCTCCTCGTTGGTCAGCGAGTTCTGCAGGGTGTTGATGTTGCCGCTGAACTGGCCAAGCATGTCTTTCTGTTGCTGCAATTGCAGCAAGCGCGCAGCCGCCACCGGGTCATCCGACGCGGTTTGTACCCGGATACCACTGCTCGCCTGGTCCTGGGCTTTCACCACACCGGAATAGTTCGTCTGATACTTGCTGGCGCTGGTGTCGAAATACTGCTGTGTAGAAATACGCATCGTCCCAGACTCCTTTAAAGGGCATTAATCAGTGTGCTGAAAGTTTCTTGCGCAGCCTTGATGATCTGCGACGACGCGGTGTAGTACTGCTGGAACTTGATCATGTCACCCGCCTCTTCATCCAGGTTGACCTGGGAAACCGAGTTGCTGGCCGCCTTGTTCGCGGCCAACAGCGCACCTGTCGCGGTGGTGTCGGTAGCGGCCTGACTGGCTTTGGAGCCCACCTGCGACACGAGACGGGCGTTGGCGCTGACCAGGCTCACACCGGCGGTCCCGTCACCGAGACCTACCGTCGCCTTGGTCTGCAAATTCAGCAGTTGTTGAGCGTTGCGGTTGTCGGAGGTGCCGGACGCGTTGAACGAAAAGGTGGTGCTGTCGCCAGAGGCTGGCGAGCCGCCGACCGTGGTGTCGAAACTAAAGCTCTTGCCCGGGATCAACGCACCCGAGGCATCGCGCATCGGCACGTTGATGCTGATCTTGTTGCCCTGGCCCGGGATGATGGTGCCGCTGCCGATCGGGTTACCTTGCGCATCGCTTACCGTATACGACTGGGTACCATCGGCGGCCGGCTTGCCAAACAGCATTTTCACCGGCATGGAGTTTTCGATCCCCGTGCGCAGCTGGGCGGTATTGGCGCCGCCATGAATATCCAGCGGGACTGTCAGTTGCGGCGGTGTGAACGTACCGGTGCCCGTGTTGGTCGTGCTCGCATTCCCCGCCAAAGGGCCCGCGAAGGCCAGCTTGTTGGCGTCTTTCAGATCAACGCCGATGCCTGTGGCGCCGTTGGCCGTTGGGCTGACCTTGAAGCTGTCACCCGCCGCTACCGGGCCCTTGCCATTCAACGCCAGGGTAAAACCATCTATCACTGGCGGCGGCGTGGTAGTCGTGTCGAACGAACCCATGGCCTTGCCGTCGGAGCGCACGACGTTGTACTGGTTACCGCTGGTAAACGTCACTTTGTAATCGAAGGTCGTCAGCTGGCTGCTGTCCGAGATCGAGACATTAAGGTTGCCAGACCCCGCGCTGTTGCCGGCCGCGCCCTGGCTGCGTTGGGAAATCGCCGCCGCGCTATTGATATCGCTGAACAGCGACGAGCCGAACTCGCCGTTGAGGTCCAGGCCCTGGCCCAACTGGTTGTTGATCGTGTCTGCCGTGGCAATCGCGATTCGCCCCAGATCATTGATGGCAGGCATCAGCACGTCACTGCGATAGCGCAGCAAGCCGCCAATACTGCCGCCGGTGACCACATTGCCGATGTCGATGGACGTGTCGCCCATCGACAGCTGGATGGTGTACTGGCTATTGTCGGTGCTGCTCGGTACCGCAGAGATATTATTGGAAATAGCCCCTTCCACCAGCGACTGCCCCGTACCGGTTGTAATACTGAACTGTCCGTTTTTTTCCGTGGCGGTAACGCCGATCAGCTCGTTGAGCGAGCGCACCGCCTCGTCACGCGAATCCAGCAGGTTGGCCGGCGCGCTGCTTGAAGTGCCCTGGGCCTGGGCGATCTGTTTGTTGAGCGACGCGATCGAGGACGTCAGCTTGTTAACCTGATCGCTCATGGTGCTCAACTGGCTGTTGATCGTTTGTTTCTGCTGGGTCAACTGGCCGGAGATAGAGTTGAAGCGGTTACTCAAGGTCTGGGCGCTGGTCAACAGCAACTGGCGTGCAGACACATCGCTTGGCGTGGCGGAAGCGGTTTGCGCCGCCGCAAAAAAAGCACTGAGCACCGAGGACATGCCGGTGTTTGAATCCGACATGGTCTTGTCGATGGCACTGGCCTGGTCCAGGTAGGCGTTGGCGTCGCTGTCGAGTGCCGTGCTGTTCTGGTAAGCCGTGGTGAGGAACTGGTTGTACACCCGACGCACGTCCGCCAGGGTCGTACCGGTGCCGATAAATACGCCGCCGTAGGCGTTCGACGCATTCGCGGTCTGAGCGCTCTGCTGACGCGAGTATCCCGGGGTGTTGACGTTGGCGATGTTGTTACTTAAGACCGACAACGATCCCTGGGCGGCGTTAAGCCCCGACATCCCGATATTGAGCAAACTCATGATTCAGACCTTATAAATGAGTGGAAGCGCCCGCGGCAGCGTAGTTCTGGTAGCTGTTCATCGTTTTTGCGATCTGCGAAATCTTGCTGGCGTAATCCGGGTCGGTTGCATAACCGGCTTTTTGCAACTCGCGTACAAACTGTTCCGGGTTGTCGGCTGATTTCACAACTTCTTTATAGCGATCATTGCTTTGCAGCAACGTGACCAGGTCGTGGAAGCTGTCCTGGTAGGAATTATAGGAACGGAACTGCGCCGTCTCCTTGACCATCGCCCCATCGCGAAACTCGCTGGTGATCGCCCGGGCTTGTTCGCCCTGCCAGCTCTGGCCGGCCTTGATGCCGAACAGGTTGTGGCTGCTGGTGCCATCTTCGGCACGCATCACCGATTTACCCCAACCGGTTTCCAGGGCGGCCTGGGCCACCAGGTAGCGTGGGTCGACGCCGATGCGCGCCGCGGCCTGCTTGGCCATTGGCAACATGGTGGCGACAAATTCATCCTGCGAGCTGAAGGCTTTTTTCGCCGGCGCCAACGGTGGCTGTGCCACAGCGCGGCCGTAAACCTGCATCTGCCCGCGAGGCGGTATGGCGGCAAGGCTGCGGGCGGTGCTGTTGACTACACCGTCATCGGCGGCGCTGTTACGCAGCGGCGCGGCCTTGGCGGTGGTGGTGGCATCGGCGTTCGGCACAATGCCGGCCAGCAGGCGATCCGTCAGCTTGCTCGGCAACGAGATGCGCCGCTGGTTCATCAGCGCCATGTCGTTGGCGTGGGAGTTAGTGCCTTCAGGCACCGCCACGCGATACGCCCACAAAGGCCGCTGGCCATTGCTGCGGCCCAAAGGGCCATCGGCCTGGGTACCGGCGGCAATTGCGGTGGGCACATCCACCCTCTTCGCAGGCGTGGCCGGGCCTTGCAAGGTGGCCGCCTGGGCGTCCACCGGCTTGTTCTTCTGCATCTGGCGCATCAGCACGTCCGCCAGGCCGATACCGCCGCCTTCGCGAGACAGCGAAACCGCCAACTGCTGGTCGTACATTTCCTGATACTGCTTGGCGGCCGGCGTGTTCAGCGGGTTGTCCTTGCCCAGGGCTTCGGTGGCCGAACGCATGGACTTGAGCATCTCGCCGAGAAACAGCGACTCGAATTCCTGCGCGACCTTGCGCATGTTGCCGTCGCTGTTCTTGTCGCCGACCTTCAACTGGTTCAGCCGGTTGAGGTCGGAGTAGGAACCCGAATCCGCCGTGCTGGTGAGGCCGCTCTTGCGCATGTCCATGGCCATGGCGTCAGATCACAATCAGGTCGGCTTGCAAGGCGCCGGCCTGTTTCAATGCTTCGAGGATCGCCATCAAGTCGCCGGGCGCTGCGCCCACCTGGTTCACCGCACGGACAATCTCGTCCAGGGTGGTACCGGGGCCGAACTTGAACATCGGCTTGGCTTCTTGCTGGGCATTCACCCGCGAACGGGGCACCACGGCGGTCTGGCCGTTGGACAACGGGCCAGGCTGGCTGACGATCGGGTCTTCGGTGATGGTCACGGTGAGGCTGCCGTGGGTCACAGCCGCCGGCGAAACCTTGACGTTCTGGCCGATCACGATGGTGCCGGTCCGCGAGTTGATGATGACTTTGGCCACGGCCTGGCCCGGGTCAACCTCAAGGTTTTCCAGCAGCGACAGGTAGTCCACCCGCTGGCTTGGGTCCAGCGGCGCCGTCACGCGCACCGAGCCGCCGTCGATGGCCTGGGCCACACCCGGGCCAAGCAGCTCATTGATCTTGTCCACTACACGCTTGGCGGTGGTGAAGTCCGAACGGTTGAGGTTCAGGGTCAGGCTGTTGCCCTGGTTGAAGCCACTCGGCACGGTGCGTTCCACCGAGGCACCACCGGGAATGCGGCCAGCCGACGGTACGTTGACGGTGATCTTCGAACCATCACGGCCCTCGGCATCAAAACCGCCCACCACCAGGTTGCCCTGGGCGATGGCGTAGACATTGCCGTCGATACCTTTGAGCGGGGTCATCAGCAAGGTGCCGCCGCGCAGGCTTTTGGAGTTACCCATGGACGAGACGGTGATATCCACCACCTGCCCCGGCTTGGCGAACGGCGGCAAATCGGCACTGATGGACACCGCCGCGACGTTCTTCAACTGCACGTTGCCCGAGCCCGGCGGCACCTTGATGCCGAACTGCGAGAGCATGTTGTTGAAGGTCTGCAGGGTGAACGGGGTTTGGGTGGTCTGGTCGCCGGTGCCGTTAAGCCCCACCACCAGGCCGTAGCCGATCAATTGGTTGGACCGCACGCCGGAAATGCTCGCGATGTCTTTCAGGCGTTCAGCCTGGGCGCCGGCGCTCAGGGCCAGCAGCAACATCGCAGCCATCAGCTGTTTGAAGTTCAAAGTGGTCACCTAGAAAGGGAACAGCGGGCTAAGGAAGAAACGGTCAAACCAGCCCGGCTGACTGGCGTCAGCAAACGAACCCGTACCCGAGTAGGTGATACGTGCATCGGCAATCCGTGTCGACGGCACGGTGTTATCGGTAGAGATATCGTCGGCGCGAACCATGCCGGCAATGCGCACCAGCTCGTCACCGGTGTTGAGGGTCATCCACTTCTCGCCACGTACGGCGATGATACCGTTGGGCAGCACGTCGGCCACGGTCACGGTGATCGAACCGGTCAGGCTGTTGCCCTGCCCCGCCGCGCTCTTGCCGTTGGTGGCGCGGTCGCCGCTGTAGCCGGCGTCCAGGCTCAGGTCACCGCTGCCCAGCGGGTTGTTGGTGTTCGGTACACCGCCAAACAACGAGGTCAGGCCGATGCTGGTCTTGCTGGTCTTGCCGATCTGCGAGTTGGCGTTCTTGCTCGCCTGGGTCTTCTCGTTGAGGGTGATGGTGATGATGTCACCCACCCGGAACGCCTTGCGGTCGCTGTACAGGTTCTGTTCGAAACCGGCCTGGTAGATCGAGCCATTGTTGGCGGCCGCCGGCAACGGCGTGCGCGGCAACACCGGCGCATAGTACGGGTCATTGGGCTTTGGCGTCGGGGCGACACAGCCCGCGAGCACAGCAATCCCACTCAATGCCAGAACAGAAACATAGCGATTCATGACCCATACCTCACGGTGTTGCAGGCGCCTTCGAGGGCGCCCCATAGACTTGATTACAGATTCTGCGTTACGAACGAAAGCATCTGGTCGGCGGTGGAAATCACCTTGGAGTTCATCTCGTAGGCGCGCTGAGTGGTGATCATGTTGACCATCTCTTCAACGGTGCTGACGTTGGACGTTTCCAGGGTGCTTTGCAGGGTGGTACCAAAACCGTTGAGGCCCGGGGTGCCGATTTGCGGCGCGCCGCTGGAGGCGGTTTCCAGGAACAGGTTGTTACCAATGGCCTGCAGGCCGGCCGGGTTGATGAAGTCGGCGGTTTGCAGGTTGCCGATCACCTGGGACGCCGGGTTGCCGGCCACGGTGATCGACACGGTGCCGTCGTTGCCGACGGTGAAGGTCTGGGCGTTGTTAGGCACAACAATCGCAGGCTCCAGCGCGAAACCGTTGGCGGTCACGACCTGGCCGTTGGAGTCCAGGTGGAACGTACCGTCGCGGGTGTAGGTGGTGGTGCCGTCCGGCTGCAGGATCTGGAAGAAACCTTTGCCGTTGACGGCCAGGTCCAGCGGCTGACCGGTTTGCTGCAAGTTACCGGCGCTGAAGTTCTTCTGGGTGCCAACAATCGCCACACCGGTACCCAATTGCAGGCCCGAGGGTAATTCGCTGTCCTGGGTCGACTGGGCGCCCGGCTGCTTCTTGATCTGATAGAGCAAGTCCTGGAACTCGGCGCGGTCACGTTTGAAACCCGTGGTCGACACGTTGGCCAGGTTGTTGGAAATGGTGGTCAGGTTGGTGTCCTGGGCGGACAAACCTGTTTTGGCAACGTATAGAGCCGGAAGCATGTTCTTCTCCTTCGTGCGCCTGTTTTATGGCGCCGCGCTACAAAAATTGGGGTGTGGCTGCTATCAGCTCATCGCCAGGACGCGGGTCATGGCCTGGTCGTCTTCTTTGGCGCTGTTCATCATCTTGATGTGCAATTCAAACTGCTTGGACAGAGCCAGTACTGCCGTCATTTCTTCGACGGCGTTCACATTGCTCGCCTGCAGGAAACCCGACGTCAGCTTGACGTTGGCATCGGCCTGGGCCGGCTGGCCATCCTTGGTGTGGATAGTGCCGTCCAGCCCCTTGGTCATGTTCTTGAGGTCGGGCTGCACCAGCTTGATCCGGTCCACTTCAGCCATCACCCGTGGGCCTTCGCCCATGGCGCGAATGCTGATAGTGCCGTCCTGGCCGACTTCGATCTGCTGCTGGGGCGGCACGGCAATCGGGCCACCGTTGCCCATGATCGGCATCCCATTGCCGGCCCGCAGCACGCCCAATGCATCGACGTTCATGCTGGCGCTGCGCACGTAAGACTCGCCGCCATCGGGGTTTTGCACGGCCATCCAGCCGTCGCCGCTGACGGCCACGTCGAGGTCACGGCCGGTTTCAATCATCGCGCCAGGGGAAAAGTCCGTGCCTGGGCGTTCGGTCAAGGCAAAGGCCCGCGCCGGAAAGCTGTCACCAAACACCGGCATCGAGCGCGCCTGTTCCAGGTCACGCTGGAAACCATTGGTGGAAACGTTCGCCAAGTTGTTGGCGTGGGCCTTCTGCGCCAGTGCATTCTGGCTGGCGCCGGTCATTGCCACGTAAAGGTACTTATCCACGCTCTTTCCTCTTTCTGACGGACGCTTGCCGCCCACCGCTGTACTAATGAGGCTTAAGCAATTTGCGAACCAACTTTTAGAATTCAGGAAAAGTCCAGGCGGGGCGGGGGTTTGCGGTTTGAGTTGCGGAAATGGCGGCTTGAGGGGAGTCGAAAAAACGGCGGACTTATGCCGTTAACGGCAAGCGCGGGTATCAAGACCGACAAAGATCAACTGTAGGAGCTGGCTTGCCTGCGATGGCGGTGTATCAGCTACCACCTGTTTTGCTGACCCACCGCTATCGCAGGCAAGCCAGCTCCCACAGGTTTAACCGCGTTCGGCCTTGAGCACTTCGTAGTCGCGCAGCTTGTTGGCGATTGTGGTGTGGGATACGCCCAGCCGCTTGCCCAACAAACGGCTGCTGGGATGCTCCGCATAAAGCTGCTCCAGCACCGCCTTCTCGAAACGCCCGACAATCTCCTCCAGCCCGCCTTCCAGGGAGAAATCCCCCAGCGGCTGACGCACGCCATAATCCGGCAGGCGAATGTGCTCCGCCTTGACCGTGCCGCCCTCACACAGCGAAACCGCCTGGAACAGCACGTTCTCCAACTGCCGCACGTTCCCCGGCCAGTGGTAATGGCTGAGTCGATCCATCGCCGGCGGCGCCAGCTTGGGCATCGGGCAGCCGATTTGCCGGCTGGCCTGGTCCAGAAAGTGCTCCACCAGCGGCGGTAAACCATCAAGGCATTCGCGCAGTGGCGGGATATGCAGCGAAAGCACGTTCAGGCGGTGATACAAATCCTGACGAAACTCGCCTCGCGCACACAGCTCCGACAGGTCTACCTGGGTCGCGCAAATCACGCGCACATCCAAATACACCTCTTCATCACTGCCTACCCGGCGAAAGCAACCGTCTTGCAGAAAGCGCAGCAACTTCACCTGCAACCGCGCGCTCATTTCCCCGACACCATCGAGAAACAGCGTACCGCCCGCCGTTAGCTCCAGCAGCCCCAACTTGCCCTCCGCACGCGCCCCTTCAAAGGCGCCGGGGCCATACCCAAACAACTCGGTCTCGGCCATGGACTCGGGCAAACCGGCGCAGTTAAGCGCCATCAACGGCGACTGGCCGCGTGGGCTGGCCAAATGGCAGGCACGGGCCAGCAGCTCTTTGCCGGTGCCGGTTTCGCCTTCTATTAATAGAGGCGCATCCAGCGGCGCCATGCGCCGTGCTTCACGCACCACGGCGGCCATGACCTTGGAGCTTTGGAAAATACTGTCGAAGCCGCGTAGCTCTTGCTTGCGCACATTGTAGATACGCTCACCGACCCGGTCGGCGCGGTGCAGGGTCAACACGGCGCCGGCCATGGCTTCACTGTCGTCGTGTTCAGAGGATTGCAGCGGCGCGATATCGGCGAGAAACACGTCACCCTTGACCTTGACCCGCAGGCCATTGATCCGCGATTTGCTGGCCCGCACCAGTTCCGGTAAGTCGAAGTCTTCGGCGTAGCGCGACAACGGAATGCCTGGCACCTCATCCACGCGTACACCCAGCAACTGCGCCGCCGCGCGATTGGCTGCGACGATGGAGCCGCCCATGTCGATGGACAGCACCGGAAACTCCAGCGCCCCCAGCAGTGCATTGAGCTCCATGTGCCGACGTTCGCTGGGCATCAGCCCTACCCGCTTCACCCCAAATACCCCGGCAATCGCTTCGAACTGCGGGCGCAGTGCCTGAAACTGCAGGTTCACCAGGTTCGGGCAATACAAGTAGATGGCATTGCCATGCTCGCCGCCGACCTCGCCCTTGGCGACGTTCACGCCGTACTCAACCAACAGGTTAAGGATGTCCCGCAGGATGCCGATGCGGTTCTGGCAATGCACTTTGATACGCATGAGAGGGCCCGAAGAGGTAGAGGCGCTGCGTCTTTTTGCCGCTGGGCGCAGATAATCGTCAAGATTATGTGACAGCTGTGAGGCGATTCACACCCAAAATACGCCATATGCAGAACGAATCGCCTCATGCGTAACGAAAACTTTACGAAAACCAGTAACTTTTCCTACGGAACTGTGGCAACCGAGGATGGCTTCCTGGGCCAGGCGGCGTATCAATAGGCTCATCCCAGGACATAACAAGAACGAATGCCTAGCAGGAGAGCAGTATGAAGCAGACGCAGTACGTGGCCCGCGAGCCCGACGCGAACGGTTTTATCGACTACCCGCCAGAAGAACACGCGGTGTGGAACACCCTGATCACGCGCCAGCTGAAAGTCATCGAGGGCCGCGCCTGCCAGGAATACCTGGACGGCATCGACAAGCTCGGCCTGCCTCACGAGCGCATTCCGCAACTGGCCGAAGTCAACAAGGTGCTGGCCGAGACCACCGGCTGGCAAGTTGCCCGGGTACCGGCGCTGATCCCCTTCCAGACCTTTTTCGAATTGCTTGCCAACAAACAGTTTCCGGTGGCGACGTTTATTCGTACCCGTGAAGAGCTGGATTACCTGCAGGAACCGGACATTTTTCACGAGATCTTCGGCCATTGCCCACTGTTGACCAACCCCTGGTTCGCGCAATTCACCCACACCTACGGCAAACTCGGCCTGGCGGCCACCAAGGAACAGCGTGTGTACCTGGCGCGCCTGTACTGGATGACCATCGAGTTCGGCCTGGTGGACACGCCTGAAGGCCGGCGTATCTACGGGGGCGGCATTCTGTCGTCGCCCAAAGAGACGGTGTACAGCCTCTCCGGCGCGCCCGAGCACCAAGCCTTCGACCCGCTCGAAGCGATGCGTACGCCGTATCGCATCGACATCCTGCAACCCGTGTACTTCGCCCTGCCCAACCTCAAGCGCCTGTTCGAAGTGGCGCAGGAAGACATCATGGGCATGGTCGAACGCGGCATGCAGCTGGGGCTGCACGCACCGAAGTTCCCACCCAAGCCAAAAGCTGCTTGAGCTGCGACTTTCAGGGCCAGGTGAGTCTGTTCCCCGGCCGCGCGTTGCTTTAGGGTGACGCCACTGACGACCGTTTTCCAAACACTCGATTTCAGGAATACCCACATGACCACGTTGAACCAAGCCCACTGCGAAGCCTGCCGCGCCGACGCCCCGCAAGTCAGCGACGAAGAGTTGCCGGTACTGATCAAGCAGATCCCCGACTGGAACATCGAAGTACGCGACGGCGTGATGCAGCTGGAAAAGGTCTTCCTGTTCAAGAATTTCAAATTCGCCCTGGCGTTCACCAATGCGGTGGGCGTGATTGCCGAAGCCGAAGGCCACCACCCAGGCCTGCTCACCGAATGGGGCAAAGTCACCGTGACTTGGTGGAGCCACTCCATCAAGGGCCTGCACCGCAACGACTTCATCATGGCCGCGCGCACCGACGAAGTGGCGAAGGATGCCGAGGGTCGCAAGTAATGCATTTCGACGCGATCGGCCGGGTACCCGGGGACCCGATCCTCGGGCTGATGGAGCTGTATGCCCAGGACACCAACCCGAACAAGTTCGACCTCGGCGTGGGCGTGTACAAGGACGACCAGGGCCTGACGCCGATCCCGCACTCAGTGAAGCTGGCGGAGCAGCGCCTGGTGGAGCAACAGACCACCAAGACCTACATCGGCGGCCACGGCAATGCTGCATTTGGCACGCTGATCTCTGAGCTGGTACTGGGCGCCGGTTCACCGCTGCTGAACGAACGCCGTGCCGGCGCCACCCAGACGCCAGGCGGCACCGGCGCGCTGCGCTTGAGTGCCGACTTTATCGCACACAGCCTGCCCGGCCGTGGCGTCTGGCTGAGTAACCCGACCTGGCCGATCCACGAAACCATCTTCGCCAAGGCTGGCCTCAAGGTCAGCCATTACCCGTATGTGGGCAGCGACAATCGCCTGGATGTGGCGGCGATGCTGGCCACGCTGTCCGAGGTGCCAAAGGGCGACGTGGTGCTGCTGCATGCCTGCTGCCATAACCCGACGGGCTTTGACTTGTCCCAGGCTGACTGGCGCCAGGTGCTGAAAATCGTCCAGGAGCGCGAGCTGCTGCCGCTGATCGACTTTGCCTACCAGGGTTTTGGCGACGGCCTGGAGCAGGATGCGTGGGCGGTACGGCTGTTTGCAGCTGAACTGCCCGAGGTGCTGATCACCAGCTCTTGCTCGAAGAATTTCGGCCTGTACAGCGACCGTGTGGGCGCGCTGATTGTGTGCGCGACGAACGCCGAGAAGCTTGCAGATGTGCGCAGCCAACTGGCATTTATTGCACGTAATTTATGGTCGACCCCGCCGGATCATGGTGCTGCTGTGGTGGCGACCATTCTCGGTGACGCAGGGCTGAAAAAGCAGTGGGCCGAGGAAGTTGAAGCGATGCGGGCGCGGATTGCGCAACTGCGTTCCGGGCTGGTGGAGGCGTTGGCGCCCCATGGGTTGTCGGCGCGGTTTGCACACATCGCGGCGCAACGCGGGATGTTTTCCTATACCGGCTTGAGTGCCTCGCAGGTGCAACAACTGCGGGAAAAGCACAGCGTGTATATGGTCAATTCCGGGCGTGCGAACGTGGCGGGGATTGATGCGACGCGGTTGACGCTGCTCGCGCAAGCAATCGCAGATGTAAGCAACATTTAAACTCGCAAAAACCACCCGTGGCGAGGGAGCTTGCTCCCGCTGGGCTGCGCAGCGGCCCCAAGATTTTTTGGGCGCGCTACGCACTCCAGCGGGAGCAAGCTCCCTCGCCACAGGTTATTCATATCCAAGCAAAAAACAGCGGTTCAGCCCGCAACCATTTCGGCCTTGAGCTGCGCCTCTTTGGCCTGCGCATCCGCCAACCGATACAGCTCGATATGCCCATCCCAGTGCTCGATCAACGCCGTGCATGACTCCACCCAATCCCCGCAATTGAGATAGTCCACCTCGCCCACCTTGCGAATCTCTGCATGGTGAATATGCCCGCACACCACGCCGTGCAATTCGCGCTTGGTCACTTCGTGGGCGATCGCTTCTTCAAAATCACTGATAAAGCTGACGGCCGTCTTGACCTTGTGCTTGAGGTAGGCCGACAGCGACCAATAGCCATAGCCATACCGCGCCCGCCAGTGGTTCAGCCAGCGGTTCAGCGTGAGGGTGAACTCATAGGCCGAATCACCGAGGAACGCCAGCCAGCGGTGATAGCGGGTGATCACGTCGAACTGATCGCCATGGATCACCAGCAAATGCCGGCCATCGGCAGTCACGTGCACGGCCTCGTCAACCAGCTGGATATTGCCGAGGATCAGCTTCGAATAGCGCCGCAGGAACTCGTCATGGTTGCCGGTGACATAGATCACCTCGGTGCCGCGCTTGCTCATGGTCAGCAGGCGGCGGATCACGTTGGTGTGGGCCTGGGGCCAATACATGCCGCTGCGCAGTTTCCAGCCGTCGATGATGTCGCCCACCAGGTAGACCTTGTCGGCGTGGTAGCCCTTGAGAAATTGCGAGAGGTGTTCGGCCTGGCAGTCCCGCGTGCCCAAATGCACATCGGAAATCCACAGGGTACGCACGCGTTGCTTGCGGCTGGGTTTGGCGAGTTCGGCGCTGGTCATGGGCATGCCTCACGGTGTTTTCGCGAGCTTGCGCCCATGGGATTAATAGCCCATGACAGTGTGGCGTCAGTCTGATGACAGCGCCCAAGCCTTACGAAGCGATGTAAACTGCGGGCCTGCCCAGGAGACTGCGATGAGACCGAACCTCACGCTACGCCACTACGTTGAAGAGCCCATCGCCCACAGCCACGACCACGCGCAGCTGGTGTTTGGCCTGTCCGGGCATCTGGACTTCGAGGTGGACGGCCGTGGCAGCCAGGTGCAGCACAGCAGCGTGATGGTGCTGCCCTACGCCGCTCATCATGCGTGCATCAGCCGCGATGGCAGCCGCTGCCTGGTGCTGGACGTGCCCGATGAACACTGGTTGGCGCAGTCCCTGGGCGAGCATGCCGACGCCAGCCGCCGCTTGCTCGACCAACCCGCACACCTGCTCCTGGACAATCGCCAAAGCCAACTGGTGCAGTGGCTGGCGAGCAGCCCGGTAGATGACCCGCTGATCGCCCAACAAGGCGCGGTATTACTGCTGGCCAGCCTCAACCTTGCACAACCGCTGGCGGGCAAGCGCCTGCCGTATGCCGCGTTCAATGCACATATCCAGCGGCACGCCGCGCACCCGCTGCAAGTGGCGGACCTGGCGAAGATCGCCGACCTGTCCGTGGCCCGCCTGCATGCCCGGTTTGTCGCGGAGTGCGGGCAAACACCGATGGACTACATCCGCACCCGGCGCTTGCAGATGGCGCGCGGCCTGTTGCGCGACAGCCAGTTGCCCATCGGCGAGGTCGCCGCGCGAGTTGGCTACGGTTCGCAAAGTGCATTTGCTGCGGCGATGCTGCGCGAGTTTGGCCTCTCGCCCCGAGCCTTCAGACAAGCACCGTGCAATGTAGGAGCTGGCTTGCCTGCGATAGCATCACCGCGCGCCATCTGAACGACCGAGTTGCCTGCATCGCAGGCAAGCCAGCTCCCACAGGGAGCTTCACCAGGCAAGAGTCCTGCGACAAAACTCGCGAGCCCAACGACAGACGCAGACGCCTGCAACCCTCTAGACTGCGATCCTGTAAACCCGTTGTTCAAGGATCGCAATGACTCCCCGCACAGCCCTCGGCGCCCTGCATATCGGCGCATTGATGTTTGGCCTCACTGGCGTATTCGGCAAGCTGGCGGCCGCCTCGCCGGCAATTATCGTGTTCGGCCGCGCTGCGTTCGCCGTGATTGCCCTGGCGATCTTTGCGCGCTTTGCCAGCAACACCGCCTGGCACAAGTTGCAAGCCCGCGACTGGCGCCGCCTGCTGGTCAGCGGCCTGCTGCTGGCCGGGCATTGGGTGAGTTTCTTTATTGCAGTAAAGGTCGCCGGTGTGGCTATCGCCACCCTGGGCTTCACCACCTTCCCGGCGTTTACGGTGATCCTTGAGGGCCTGATTTTCCGCGAGCGGATTCGCGCCAATGAGATCCTGCTGGTGGTGCTGGTGAGCATCGGCCTGGTGCTGGTCACGCCGGACTTCAACCTCGCGAGCCAAGCCACCAGTGGCCTGTTATGGGCCGTCGGATCCGGCTTGTTGTTCTCGCTGCTGTCACTGAACAACCGCGCCAGCGGGCGCATTCCGCCGGTGCAAGCCGCCTTGTGCCAGAACGTGGTGGTTGCGCTGTGCCTGTTGCCGGTCGCGGCGCCCGGGCTGGCCGAGGTGCGTGCGCTGGACTGGCTGTGGATCGGCCTGCTCGGCGTGTTCTGCACAGGACTGGCCCACAGCCTGTTTGTCGCCAGCCTCGCGGTGCTCAAGGCGCGCACCGCGGCGGTGGTATTCGCCATGGAGCCGGTGTACGGCATCACAGTGGCCTGGCTGCTGTTTGCAGAAACACCCACGTTGCGCATGCTGATGGGCGGCGCGCTGATCATCGTCGCCATCGTGGTGTCCGGGCTGATGGGCAGCGCCAAGCCGGCCAAGCAGCCGGCCGCCACGGCCGACGCTCACTGAGTACGGTCGTTATGCCCCAGGTCCCGTTGCGGGTCGATCTGGTCGCGCACCCGCTGCTTGAGCACTTTGGCTTCCGGGAAGCCACCGTCGGCCTTGCGCTCCCAGATTTGCACGCCGTCGCAGGTGATGCGAAACGCACCGCCGGTGGCCGGTTCCAGGGCCACTTTACCGAGGTCATCGGCAAACGTGCTCAACAGCTCCTGAGCCAGCCACGCGGCGCGCAGCAGCCACTGACACTGTGTGCAATAGGTGATGACAATCTCGGGTTTGGCCACAGACATGAATTGACGGACTCCTGTTTGGCGAGTTGAAAGGATCGAGTGGCTATAATACCGGCCTTTATCGTCCTGCCTTGAGATTGATGATGCGCCGCCTGTTGTCCTGCCTGTTGCTGTGCCTGTTCCCCGTTCTCGTCCAAGCCGTCGAAAACCCACGCCCGAAGATCGGCCTGGTGCTCTCCGGTGGCGCCGCCCGAGGCCTGGCACACATTGGCGTGCTCAAGGCCCTGGAAGAACAAGGCATCCACATCGATGCGATTGCCGGCACCAGCATGGGCGCGGTGATTGGCGGGCTGTACGCCTCGGGCTACAAGATCGACGAGCTGGAAAAACTCGCGTTGAGCATCGACTGGAAGCTTGCCCTGTCCGATGCGCCGCCCCGGGAAGACGTGCCGTTCCGGCGCAAGCAGGATGACCGGGATTTCCTGGTCAAACAGAAACTCAGCTTCCGTGACGACGGCAGCCTTGGCCTGCCACTGGGGGTGATCCAGGGCCAGAACCTGGCCCTGTTGCTGGAAAGCATGTTCGCCCACAGCAGCAACACCCGGGATTTCGACAAACTGCCGATCCCCTTCCGCGCCGTGGCCACCGACATCACCAGCGGCGAGAAAGTGGTGTTCCGCAAAGGCCATTTGCCGCAGGTGATCCGCGCCAGTATGTCGATCCCGGCGGTATTTGCCCCGGTGGAGCTGGATGGCCGGCTGCTGGTGGACGGCGGCATGACCGATAACATCCCGCTGGATGTGGCGCGGGAAATGGGCGTCGACATCGCCATCGTCGTCGACATCGGCACGCCGCTGCGCACACGCAAGCAACTCAACACCGTGGTGGACGTGCTCAACCAGTCCATCACCCTGATGACCCGGCGCAACTCCGAAGAACAACTCAAGGCCCTGGCGCCACGCGACGTGCTGATCCAGCCGTCGCTGGCCGCGTTTGGCGTGACAGACTTCGGCCGTGCCAAAGACATGATCGACGCCGGCTACCGCGCCACCCGCGCCCTCGACGTGCGCCTGGCGCACCTGCGCCCGCCCGAGCCGGTGGACCCAACACTGATGGCCGCCCGCACGCCCGGCGAGCGCAACCCGGTGATCACCGCGATCAAGGTGGAGAATGACTCCAAGGTCGGCGACGAGGTGATCCGCTACTACATCCGCCAGAACCTCGGCGAGCCCCTGGACCTCGCCCGCCTGCAAACCGACATGGGCACGCTCTATGGCCTGGATTACTTCGAGCAGGTGCAATACCGCGTGGTAAAAAAGGGCAAGGACAACACCCTGGTCATCAGCGCCCGGGGCAAACGCAGCGGCACCGACTACCTGCGCCTGGGCCTCAACCTGTCGGATGACATGCGCGGCGACAGCGCCTTCAACCTCGGCGCCAGCTACCGCATGAACGGCATCAATCGCCTCGGCGCCGAATGGCTGACGCGGGTGCAGATCGGGGACCGGCAGGAGCTGTACAGCGAGTTCTACCAGCCGATGGACACCGGCTCGCGCTACTTCGTCGCGCCCTATATCAGTGCCCAGGCGCAGAACGTTGAACTGATTGAAGACAACAACCCGATCTCCGAGTACCGCCTGGAACGCTACGGCTTCGGGCTAAACGTGGGCCGGCAGATCGGCAACAGCGGCGAGATTCGTTTCGGCGTCGGCGAAGCCTGGGGCAAGGCAGATGTACGCATTGGTGACCGGGATTCGCCGAGCATCAACTTCAGCGAAGGCTTTTATGAGCTGAAGTACTCCTTCGACTCGTTCGACAATGTGTACTTCCCGCACACCGGTGAAGACATTGGGCTGGCCTTGCGGGAATTCGAACCGGGGCTGGGCTCTGACCAGCGCTATCGCCAGTGGGAGTTCAAGCTGGACAAGGCCATGAGCAGCGGGCCGGACACGCTGATTCTCGGCGGGCGTTATGGGCGCACCCTGGATAAGTCCGACGTGGTGATTTCCAGCTTCCTGCTGGGGGGCGCGCGGCAGTTATCGGGCTTCCGTGAGGATGCGATTGCCGGGCAGAACATCAGCCTGATGCGCGCGGTTTACTATCGACGGCTGACGCCGCGGTCTTATTTGCCGCTGGAGTTCCCGCTGTACCTGGGCGCGTCACTGGAACGTGGACGGGCGTGGAACAACGACAATGAGTACGACAGCGGGTATATCAACGCGGCCAGTATTTTCCTGGGGTTTGATACACCACTGGGGCCGTTGAATTTCAGTTACGGGTTTAACGATGACAATCAGCAGGCGGTGTACCTGAACCTGGGGCAAACGTTCTAAGCACACCACAACCCCATGTGGGAGCGGGCTTGCTGTGGTGAGCGGGCTTGCTGTGGTGAGCGGGCTTGCCCCGCGCTGGACTGGGCTGCGAAGCAGCCCCATCAACCTGCGGTGAACCCGACGGGGGACAAGCCCCCTCACCACAGCAAGCCCGCTCCCACACGTTTTATCTCCGGCGCATCGGAAATCAGGACTTCTCGAGGTTTGCGAGGATGTGCTCATGAACCCGCATGCACACCCCCAGATCCTCTTCTTCAACACCCACAAACAGCTCATGGCGCAAGGCCGTGGCGATGGTTTCAATCTGTTCGATCAACGGCTTCGCGGTGTCGCACAGCACGATGCGCTTGGCGCGGCGATCTTCCACCACGGCCTGGCGTTGCACCAAACCCTGGCCTTCCAGGCTGTCGAGCAACCGCGCCAACGTGGGCCCTTCTACCCCGACGCTTTGCGCCAGCTCACGCTGGGTCGGCGGCTCGGTAAAACGCGCCAGATGCAGCAGCACCAGCCAGCGTGCCTGGGACAAACCCAGGCCTGCCAGGCGACGATCCAGCTCGGCACGCCAACCTCGGGACATCTGTGCCAACTGCATGCCAAAACGGTGTTGATCGGTGAACGGCATAAAAAACTCATGGGTTAGACTGAAAATAAAGTGTGGCTAATTATTAGCCAGCTAATCATGACCCATGCCAGTAGGCAAGACCTGGTATGTACTGTTTCGTTACATTGGCCTAACTGCGGCATCAAATCTCGAATTCGGACTGCAACGCGGCCCTCACACAGTACAAAACGCCCTCGGGGACACGGCCGGTAAACAGCGGCGAAATCTCGGAAACAGGTGGCAACTCGCCTTCTCCATCGAGGAAGGCATCCTGGATTTCACCGAGCAAATCCTCCGGCAAATCAAGCGCCTGCTCCAACGACAGCTGCTGCTTGCCGATGGACTCGGCGAGCAGTGTGTAGACGTTCTTTTCCGAGCACTGCAACTGCCCGGCGATCTGGATCGGCGTCATGCCGGCCCGGGCCAGGCTGATCAGCTCGTGGCGGATGTCGGCGACCTCTTTCGGTGCCTCGACCTGGCCGCCGAGCACTTCGAGGAATGCCTGGCCATAACGCTCCAGCTTGCGTGCGCCGACACCGCTGACCCTGGCCATTTCGCCCAGGGTGGTGGGGTGCTCGCGGAGCATTTCCAGCAAAGTTGAGTCAGGGAAAATGACGTAAGGCGGCACGCTGTGTTCCTGAGCGAGCTTTTTGCGCAGCGCGCGCAAGGCTTCCCACTGTTCGCGCTCTTCGAAGCGCACCAGTTGGCTGGCCTGGCTGGTGCTGCTCTTGGCGGTGGTTTGCGGCTTGAGGTCGCGGCGCAGCTCCAGGCTGACTTCGCCCTTGAGCAGCGGCCGGCAACTGTCGTTCAGGCGCAGGCCGCCATAGCCTTCGAGGTCTATGTCTACCAGGCCACGGGCGACCATTTGCCGGAACAGCGAGCGCCATTCGCCTTCAGCGCGGTCCTTGCCCACACCATAGACCGAGAGTTTTTGGTGGCCGAAGCTGCGGATCTTTTCGTTGTCCTTGCCCAGCAGCACATCTACCAGATGGCCCACGCCATAGCGCTGGCCGGTGCGGTAGATCGCCGACAAGGCCTGGCGTGCCGGCTCGGTGGCATCCCAGGTCTGCACGCCGTCGACGCAGCTGTCGCAGTGGCCGCAGGGCTGGGGCATGTCTTCGTCGAAGTACGCGAGCAAGGTCTGGCGACGGCAGCGGGTTTCTTCGCACAGCGACAGCATGGCGTCGAGCTTGTGCTGTTCCAGGCGCTTGTGCCGCTCGTCACCTTCGGAGTTTTGCAGCATCTGCTTGAGCATCACCACGTCTTGCAGGCCATAGACCATCCAGGCATCCGCCGGCAGGCCGTCACGGCCGGCGCGTCCGGTTTCCTGGTAGTACGCCTCGAGGGATTTTGGCAGGTCCATGTGGGCCACGAAGCGCACGTTGGATTTGTCGATGCCCATGCCGAACGCGATGGTGGCGACCATGATCAGGCCTTCCTCGTTGAGGAAGCGCTTCTGATGGTGAGACCGCGTTTCATTGGGCAGGCCGGCGTGGTACGGCAGCGCCGGGTAACCTTGCTCACTGAGGAATGCGGCGACTTCGTCGACCTTCTTGCGCGACAGGCAATAGACGATGCCGGCGTCGCTGCGCCGGTCGGAGAGGAACGCCAGCAACTGCTTGCGCGGCTGTTCCTTGGGCACGATGCGGTAAAAAATATTGGGGCGGTCGAAGCTGGAGAGAAAACGCTCGGCGTTTTGCAGGTGCAGGCGCTCGACGATTTCTTCGCGGGTGCGTTTGTCGGCGGTGGCCGTCAGGGCAATGCGCGGGACGTTGGGAAACAGTTCGGCCAGTTGGCCCAGTTGCAGGTATTCGCGGCGGAAATCGTGGCCCCACTGGGACACACAGTGGGCTTCGTCGATGGCGAACAGGGCGATTTCCAGGCTCTGCAGGAACGCCAGCATGCGCGGTTGCACCAGGCGCTCGGGGGCGAGGTAAAGCATCTTCACTTCGCCGCGCTTGATGCGGGCGGCGAGGTCACGCTGCTGTTCGGCGCTGAGGGTGGAGTTCAGAGCCGCGGCAGCCACGCCGAGCTCTTCGAGGGTAGCCACCTGATCGTCCATCAAGGCGATCAACGGTGACACCACCACCGCCAGCCCTTCACGCAAAAGTGCCGGCACCTGGAAACACAGCGACTTGCCGCCGCCGGTAGGCATCAACACCAGGGCGTCACCGCCATTGGCCACGCGCTCAATGATCGCACCCTGGCGGCCACGAAAACTGTCGTAGCCGAAGATGTCCTTGAGGACGCGTTGAGCCTGCTCGAGCATGAAAAACTCCAAATATCGCCGAAATCCCTCTGTACAGGCTGGTCGAAAAAGCGCGCTTGAGTGGAAATTAATCCGTAAGCGAACTTTTCCCGCGACGGGCGCCTGGCCTGTAGGGGCATCACAAAACGCGGCAGTATACCCGAGCGTCACCCGGCAAAGGGTGCCGTTGAGGATATAGCCGGGACGGGAGATGCTGAGGTTGCATTGCGCCAGATAGACCCATTTGATCCCTTCGCGAGCAAGCCCGCGCCCACAGAATCTGTGCTGCGGCTGGCCTGGGCGCTCAAGAAAGCCTAGAATTGCCCATCGTTTATTCCCAAGGTAGCCCGTCAATGTCCTTCGCTGAGCAACTAACCCGCCTGCAAGCCTTCCTCGATGCCGATGAGCTGCACGACGAGGCGCTGGACTACGTGGCCGCCCACGGCTATCTGACCGCGCTGTCGATCTGCTCTGACGTCGTGCCCGACCGTGAATGGATCGACGCCCTCTTCTCCGAAGAGCCTCACTACAGTGATGCCGCCCAGCGCGAAGAAATCGAATCCACCCTGCTGGCCCTCAAGGCTCACATTGGCCGCCAACTGGCTTCCGATGAAGAGTTCGAACTGCCTTGCGACCTGGACCTGGGCGAAGACCCGGACGACTCCGAACTGCGCGGCTGGTGCATCGGCTTCATGGAAGGCGTGTTCCTGCGTGAAGAGGCCTGGTTCGAAACGGCTGAAGAAGAAGTCAGCGAAATGCTGCTGCCGATCATGGTCGGTTCGGGGCTGTTCGACGAACAACCTGAATTCTCCGACATCGCCTCCGACGCCAACCTGATGGACGACATGATCGTGCAGATCCCGGAAGCGCTGACCGCCCTGTACCTGCTGTGCAATGCACCTGACGAAAAGCCGGCGATCCTCAAGCCTCGCCACCACTAAGACCGTTGCCCGTGGCGCCCATGGGCAACGCTCTGTGATCACGCGTTACGTTCTGCTGGCCATCGGCTGGTTGAGCGTGGCGCTCGGGGTGATCGGCATTTTCCTGCCGGTGCTGCCCACCACGCCCTTCCTTCTGCTGGCTGCCGCCTGCTTTGCCCGTAGCTCCCCGCGCTTCTACCAATGGCTGGTGGAACACCCGCGCCTGGGGCCGTGGATCCGTGACTATCTGGATGGCAACGGGATTCCGCTCAAGGGCAAGGTGTATGCCATTGGGTTGATGTGGGTGAGTATCGGGTTTTCCTGCTACCTGGTGCCGCTGATTTGGGCGCGCGGGTTCATGCTGACCAGTGCGGTGTTGGTGACGGTGTATATTTTGCGGCAGAAGACATTAGCCAAGCGTTGAAGCACGCTCAAGACGAGCAATGACCTGTGACCAGGGAGCTTGCTGTGGCGAGGGAGCTTGCTCCCGCTGGAGTGCGCAGCGCTCCCGCTTTTTTTGGGGCCGCTGCGCAGCCCAGCCGGAGCAAGCTCCCTCGCCACAAAAGCCACTCACCAGACAGTCTTGCCAGAGGGTGTTTAGCGCATCGGCGGCAAGCCATACGCCGCCAGATCAAAATCCGCCAACTTGCGAATAATCTGGTCGGCATGGTGATACTTGCTGTCCGCCATCGCCTCATCCGGCACGGCAATCGCGGTCATGTACGCAGCTTTGGCCGCGGTCACGCCAAACGGCGAATCCTCAAACACCAGGCAGTCTTGCGGCGCCACACCCAAACGGCGCGCCGCCGTGAGGAAGATATCCGGAGCAGGCTTTGCCGCCCCTACTTCCGGGTCATCTGCCGTGACGATGGTGTCGAACAACCCAAACCACTCACGGTGCAACGTGGTCTTGTGGCCAAACGAGTTGCGCGACGAACTGGTGCCTACGGCAATCGGAATGTTATGCGCCTTCAAGTGCCGCACCAGCGCTTCAGCGCCCGGCATACCCAGGGCCTTGGGGAAACGCTCGCTCATCAGCGGCTCGCGGATCACCAAAAATTCTGCGGGGGTAATCGGCAGCTCCAGCGCCTTGACCACGTAGTCGGCCAGGTCCTGGGCGCCACGCCCAATGATGTGCTGCTTGATCCCCCAGTCATAGGTGCGGCCGTAGCGTTCGGCGATGATCTGCGTGACTTCGGTGTAGATGCCTTCTGTATCCAGCAACAACCCGTCCATATCGAAAATAACAGCCTTGATCGGGACAGCGGTACGCGGTGCATTCATCACTACAGATCCGTGGGCAAAAGGACTAAAAGGATTCAGCACAATAACGGCCCGCCTACGCTGCAAGCAACCGTTAAAGGCCGGTGTTGATAATTACTCTCAATTGACTTAACGTCGCGGCGCTTCCAGGCTCTGATCTCCTTTTGAGTTTCGCTGTGACTGACAATGCCGCCAGGCTGCAACTCTACCTCGACCACCGCCCCGCACTGATCAACTACGCCAAGGTTGTGGTGGGCGAGCGTGCGCGCGCCGAAGACGTGGTGCAGGACGCGTTTTTGCGCTTCTGCGCCAGCGCCGATGACGCCGTGGAACAACCGGTGGCGTACCTGTACCGCATCGTGCGCAACCTGGCACTGGACGCAGTGCGCCGCCAGGCCACGGAAAAACGCCAGCAGCAAATGCCGCCCCAGTGGATGCGCCCGGGCGGGGAACTGTCGCCAGAGCAGCGGGTGGTCCACGGGGATGACGCCAGTCGTATCGCGGCCGCCCTGGCGGGTTTGCCCGAGCAAATGCGCGTGGCCGTGGAGATGCATCGCCTGGGCGGCTTCACGTTGCAGCAAACCGCCGATCATCTCAATATCTCGCTTTCTACCGCCCATCGCCTGGTCAAGGACGCCATCGTTCACCTGGCCTCCAGTGTCGCCACTCACATCGAGCACAGTAAGGAACGCCCATATGCATGACGCTCACCTGCCTCGGTACGTCTCGGCACAGAGCCTGGAAGACGCCGGCCAGTGGCTGCTGGACCTGCAAACCCATCCCGAACGCTTCGAAGATTTCGACCGCTGGCTGCACAGTGACGATGAGCATTTCGAGGCCTGGGCCCGGGTCAATCGCGTGTGGGACACCGTGGGCAAGCAACCGGCCACGACGAAACGCCACTGGCCGCGACGCACGCGCCTGCCTCTTCTCGCCGCCGCGTGTGTCAGCGCAATGGCCGTGTGCGCGGCCCTGGTGTTGAGCCCGGGCTGGGGCGCCGACTACAGCACCAGCACCGCACAAACCCGGGAAGTCATCCTCAGCGATGGCAGCCGCTTGACCCTGGCGCCGCAAAGCGCGGTCAACGTGAGCTTCAACGACCGTCAGCGCGAGGTCATGCTGGTGCAGGGAGAGGTGTTTTTCGAGGTAGTCCACGACGCCAGGAAGCCCTTTGAAGTACGCAGCGAAGACGCCGTGATCCGCGTACTCGGCACCGCCTTCGACGTCGCCCGCCGCAGCAGTGGCCTCAGTGTGGAAGTTCGCGACGGCACCGTAGGCGTCAATGGCCAGTACCGCTTGGCTGCCGGGCAACGCGTGTGGATCGACCGCGAAAGCGGCCTCGGCACGCAGTCCGCGGTAACACCAACCGAAGTTGCCGGATGGGTCAACGGCTCACAGTTCTTTGAAAACGCCAGCGTGGCGCAGGTGGTGGAGCAACTGGACCGCTATCAACGCGGCTGGATCGTGATCCAGGATCCGGCCCTGGCAAACAAACGCGTCACCGGCCTCTACGACATGCGCGACACCCAGCGAGCCTTGCAAGCGCTGGTCGCGCCGATCGGTGGCGAAGTGCGCCAGTACTCCGCATTGCTCACGGTGATTGGCAGCAAAAAACCCACTGCTGAAAAATAATTGCAGTGGCGCTGAAAAAAACGCCCGAGGTGTACGTCTTTGTAGCTCCTTGTATTGCGAATGACTCGCAATACCAAACACCAAGGCGATGAACCATGGGTTACCGATCACCTGCCGCACTGGCAATCTTGTGCGTAGCCATCAACAGCTCGATATTTCAGCCAACCCAGGCAGTGGCGGCAGAGCCCGCGATGGCGCCCGGTGATCAGGCCACCCGTTTCTTTGACATTCCCGCCCAACCGCTGACGACTGCGCTGGGCGCTTTCGCACGCCAGGCCAACCTGCAACTGGGGCTGGAAGCCGGGCTGGTGGACGGCCTGCAAGCCCAGGCATTGCGTGGCAACTTCACCCAGGAGCAAGCCCTGCAACGGCTGCTGGGCGAGGCGCAGGTCAGCTGGAAAATCGACGGCCAGCGCAGCCTGATCCTCAGCCGTCGCAGCCAGGCCACCGCAGCTCCAGGCGACCTCGACGAATCGGAAATGCTCGGCCCCGTCACCATCAAGGGCGGCGAGACCAGTCGCTTGATCGGCGACGCAGCGCAGGTCTACACCAAGGCCGGCTCCAGCGTGTACATCTCCGGCGAAACCATCAACCGCTTTCGCGGCTCCTCCCCCGCCGACATCCTCAAGGGCGTGCCCGGCGTGCAAACCGGTGACAGTCGCAACGGTGGCGCCCTCGACGTCAATATCCGCGGCATCCAGGGCCAAAGCCGGGTGCCGGTGACCGTCGACGGCAGCCAGCAGGCAATTGATGCCTACCGGGGCTACAGCGGCATGCAGCAACGCAGCTACATCGACCCGGACCTGATCAGCTCCATTACCGTCGACAAGGGCCCAAGCATGGGTGCCGACGCAGCCGGTGCGATTGGCGGCATGGTCAAGATGAAAACCCTGCAACCCAAAGACATTCTCAAGGACGGCGAAACTTACGGCTTACGCCTCAAGGGCGACATCTCGAGTAACAGCGTCGAGCGACCCACCGAATACAAATCCACGCCCCACCATGGCAGTAACGGGCTGACCGATCCTGACTCGCATTCCGGCAGCGTCGCGTTCGCCAGCACCAGCGACGTCGTGGATTTTGTTGCCGCCTATTCCCAACGTGCGAACGGCAACTACTACGCTGGCAAAAAGGGCTTCAAGGGCTATCAAGTGTTTCAGCAGGTGCGCCGGTACGACCCAAAAACCCGCAAGTACATTTATGTCACCCAGGAAGCCAACAGCGCGGCCAAGTTCTTCAAGCCAGACAGCGAAGTGTTCAACACCTCCAGCGACACCGAATCGGTGCTGCTGAAGACCATCATCAAGCCATCCCCAGACCAGGCGCTGGAACTGACCTACCGCTACACCGATGGCGAATATGGCGAGGTGATGCCCTCGCAGGTGATCCGCAACACCTCCGGCAGCGTACCGCAATGGCAGCCCGGCACCATGCGCATCAACGCCTACACCGCGCGTTATACCTTCAAGCCCGAAGACAACCCGTTGATTGATTTCAGTGCCAACGCCTGGACCACCAAGGCCCAAAGCGAAGCGTTCAACGGCCTGGTCACGGTGACTCCGCTGTATGGCCATGACGATGACGCCGACCCGCTCGGCGAAACCTACCAGGACGCTTTGCGTAACCGCACCAAAGACAAGCGCTGGGGCGTGGACCTGAACAACACCTCGCGCTTCGACACCCGGGCGGGCAAGTTAGCCTGGTCCTATGGCGGCTCCTACCAGGAAGAAAACCTCGGCCCCGATGACAACTCACCGGTGTTGCAATCGGACCTGGAAAAAAACCGCTTCATCCGCAGCGGCGAGCGCCAGGAAGGCAGCCTGGTGAGTTCCCTGGAATGGAAACCGGTCACGGCCCTGACCATCACCGCCGGTGGCCGCTACAGCGAATTCAGCAGCAAGGACCACAACCGCAAGGCCAAGGCGGCCACCTTCGATGCGGACCGCAACCCCACCAGCTACACCTATGCCGCCCCTATCGAACGGGACGATCATGCCTTTGCGCCGTCATTCGGGGCCAAGCTGAACGTCACCGACAACAGCTTCATCTACCTCAACTACAACCAGGGCGTGCGCATGCCGAGCCTGTTCGAGTCCACCCTGGGCTTGTTCACCGCTGCCGTGCCTGGCGACCACCTCAAGCCCGAGCGCAGCAAAAACTGGGAGTTCGGCGTCAGCACCCTGAAAAACGGCCTGCTGGTGGAAGGCGATACCGCTGCCGCCAAACTCGCCTACTTCAACAACAAGATCGAAAACTACATCACCCGTGACTACACCGACATCTTTGCCGGCAACCTGCAGAACGTCGACAGCTTCACGGTCAAGGGCATCGAGGTGCAAACCAGCTACGACATGGGCCGGGTGTTCACCGACGTCTCCGCCACCTACTACCTGAACGCCAAGACCTGCGCCCCGGACATCGCGAAAAAGCTTCGCGAAGAGGATGACCCCAACACGCCCAACTGCGTCGACGGCGGCTTCCCGGGTTCCTACACCAACACCCAGAACCCACCCAAATATTCGATCAACACCACCCTGGGCAGCCGCTGGTTCGACAATAGTCTGGTGCTGGGCGGGCGCATGGTCTACAACAGCGCGCCCACCGCCAAGCTCAACAAACCCTGGAACGACGGCATCACCACCAACCAGATGTACTACCGCAAATCCGCGATCTTCGACCTGTTCGCCAGCTATGAAATTGTCAAAGGCACCCAACTGGATTTCTCGGTACAAAACCTCACCAACGTGTACTACCTCGACCCACTGGCACAGAGCTTTATGCCCGCACCGGGGCGAACATTGCGTACGGGGCTGACGGTAAAGTTCTGACATGACCCACGACTACCTGAACCCGCCCCGCAAAACGTTGTGGAGCGTGGCAACACTGATCACCCTGGGCAGCTACGCGGGCATCACCGCGTGGTTGCTTTACTCGCCCACGGTGTCGGTGGCCGAGGCCGCGCCGGCAGCCATGATCATCGAACTGGCCGCCGCGCCCGTGGCGCAAGCCGTGGAGGATGACCTGCAAGTCGCGCCGGACAAAGTGGTGCAGAAACAGCTGAATACGCCGTCGGAAAAACCGCCGAAAGAAGTGGTGAAAAAGGTCATACCGGCAAAGAAACCGAGCCCGGCCAAGCAGGCCACATCGCCTCTCAAGGACACGGCCCAAGGCAGCTATTCATCGGCGCCGGAACACGCTCGGGATTTTGAAGCAGCGCCAGAGAAACACGAGGAACAACCGGCGCCGTCGGCCACTACCGCACCACCCAAGCTCGATGCGCAAACCGCTGACACCACGGCGGCAAACCAGTCGTCTCGTGGCAATGTTGACCCGGCGCTGAAGCTGCAATGGGAAGCGCAATTGCTGGCGCATCTGGAGCGATTCAAACGTTACCCGCAAAACGCGCGTGACCGTGGCGACCGGGGCGTGGCGTATCTGCGGTTTGAAATTGACAGCAACGGGAAAGTGTTGAGCACGAGCGTGGTTCGCTCGGCAGGTTTTGCCGAGCTGGACGCCGCGACGCTGGACATGATCAGCCGGGCCTCCCCGGTACCGCGCCCGCCGGAGGGCAGCAAGCTGCGGTTTACGGTGCCGGTGGTGTTTGCCAAATAAGTCGTCATGCAACGCAACAGTTTTAAAAGCTGCGGTTTGAAGCAGCGGTCTAGGGTTTGTAGAGACACGTAACCTGCAGCTCATCCGCTGGTTAAAATACCTCTTGCAAGACTTATAAAAGACTTATTAATCTCTGATGAACTCAATCCTTTGGACCCGTAAAGCAGTGAAGCAGTTATTACGCTTGCATTCACACCATCAAAGGCAAGTTCGCGATGCAGTGTCCGCTCTCGAATACATGCCTGATGTCGCCAACGTCAAAGCGCTGGTGAACTACAGCAAGGGTTATCGATTGCGCGCAGGCAACTATCGAGTACTTTTCGACTGGGACGGGAAAATCCATGTGATCAGCATTCAAGAGGTAAAGAAACGTGACGAACGTACCTACTGACATACAAATCATTAACGACCTCGAGGGGAACCCTGCCTTTGTGGTGATCCCTTTTGAGCAGTACTTGGCTCAACAGAACCACCAAGATCTCATTCCACATGCGGTCGTCAGCCGTATCGTAGAGGGTGCCACGCCCATCCGGGCCTGGCGCGAGCACCTCAACCTGACACAAGAGGAAGTAGCCAAACGCCTTGGCATTTCCCAACCGGCGTATGCCCAGCAGGAGGCGGTCAACAAACCTCGTAGGGCGACACGGGAAAAGATTGCAAAGGCATTCGGCATCAACGCAGATCAGTTGGAACTATAAGGCTTACTCGGGAAAATCCGCCCCCTCAGTTACTTCAGCCCACGCATCAAAATCCGCACTCAACGCCTTCACCTTGGTCCGCGCAAAGGTCAACGCAGCCTTGCCCAACAACAGGCGCAATGGCGGCTGCTCCGCCTCCACGGCCTTGACGATGGCAATCGCCGCGCGCACCGGGTCACCCGGCTGCTTGCCGCTGTAGTTGCGGACCATGTTGGCCCGGGCCACCGCCGTTTCCTTGTAGTCGGCAATCCCGTGAGCCGCCTCGTTGGCCGAACGCCCGGCCCAGTCGGTGCGGAACGGACCCGGCTCGACCAGCAATACCTTGATGCCCAACGGCGCGACTTCCTGGGACAGCGCCTCGGAAAGGCCCTCCACCGCAAACTTGGTCGCATTGTAGAAACTCAACGACGGGAATGCCGCCACGCCACCCACCGAGGAGATGTTCACGATGCTGCCGGAGCGCCGAGCACGCATGCCGGGCAAGGCCGCACGGGTCATGGCGCTCAGGCCCCATACGTTGATTTCGAACATGTTGCGCACATCATTCAGATCGCTTTCTTCGAAGGAGCCGAAGTAGCCAACGCCGGCGTTGTTGACCAGTACGTCGATATGGCCGAAACGCGCTTCAGCCGCTTTGACAGCCGCCTCGACCTGGGCCTGGTCGGTAACGTCCAGCGTCAGGACCAGGGCGTTGTCTTCGTGCCCGGCGACGATGTCCTGCACCTGTTGCGGATTGCGCGCGGTCACCACGGTCGGGTAGCCAAGGCTCAGGGTGTGCAACGCCAACTGGCGGCCGAAACCGGTGGAGCAGCCCGTGATGAACCAGACAGGTTTTGCGGTGGAAGTCGTCATAAAGGGCCAATCCTCGTGTGTGTAGGAAAAGTATGCGCGCCGCCGTTCTTGCTAAAAAGATGCATAATCCGCAAGCCCCTTTCGGAAATACCACACAATGGACACGCCCGACTTTCAGCAATTACGCCTGTTTTTGCAGGTCGCCCGCTCGAAAAGCTTTACCCAGGCGGCCGCCGCCAGCAGCCTCTCGGTGTCGACCGTCAGCCATCGCGTGCGCGCCCTGGAGAAACAGCTGGGCGTGCAACTGCTCAACCGCACCACCCGCAGCGTCAGCGTGACCGAGGCCGGCGAGCAGTTGATCGAGAAGATCGCGCCGCTGTTGGAAGAACTGCAAACCAGCCTGCACAGCGTAGCAGCGGCCACGGTCGACGCCTCGGGCACCTTGCGCCTGAACATTCCCTCCACCGCCAGCCGAATGGTCCTGCAACCGTTGCTCCAGCGTTTCCTGCGCAAATACCCGGGCATCAACCTGGAAGTGGCCGTGGACAACAGCCTGGTGGACATCGTCGCCCAGGGTTTTGACGCAGGCATCCGCTACGACCACGTGCTGGCCGAAGACATGGTGGTGGTGCCGGTGGCGACGCAGTTGCGCTTCGTCATCGTCGCCACGCCGGAGTATTTGAAGGGGCGCAAACTGCCCACCCATCCCCACGATTTGCTGGAGCATGAGTGCGTCAACTACCGCAGTGCGCAGACCGGCTCGCTGCACCGCTGGGACTTTGAAAAAGCCGGCAAACAGATGCGGGTGACGGTAAAGGGCCGCCTGGCAACCAATGACATTGAGTTGATGGTACGAGCCGCACTGGACGGGTTCGGCTTTGCCTATGTGGCGCGCTCCAGCGTCGAGCAGTACCTGCAACGCGGTGAGTTGGTGGAGGTACTGGACGACTGGATTGCCCACAGCGCGCTGTATTTGTATTACTTCAACCGTACGAACACGCCGAAGAAACTACGGGTGTTTATCGAGTTCCTGAAAGAAGAATTCGGGACCTGATCCCTTCAAAAAGCGAACCCCATCATGCTCTACCGTTTCGCCGCCGACGGCCTGGTGCTGTTTCATTTGACGTTTATTCTGTTCGTGCTGTTTGGCGGTTTGCTCGCCCTCAAATGGCGGCCGGTGATGTGGCTGCATCTGCCTGCTGCCGCCTGGGGCGTCGCCGTTGAAGTGTTCCACCTGCCCTGCCCGCTGACGCGTTGGGAAAATCTGTTTCGACACCTGGCCGGGCAGGACGGTTATGGCGGCGGGTTTATCGAGCATTACATCCTGGCTCTGATTTACCCGGCCGGGCTGACGCCGCAGATTCAGTTGGCGCTGGGCGCGCTGGTGCTGCTGATCAACATCGCGGTGTATGTGCGGTTGATCAAGCGCCGCTAGGCTTGCGTGGTGCGCGTATCTGCCAGCGAAGTGATCGGCGTTGAAGTGCTGCCGCCGATCATCACCCGCCTGCGCCGGCAGCATCCGCACCTCAAGGTCGAACTGGTGCTGAGTAACCGCCTGCTCGATCTGCTGCAACTGGAAGCCGACATCGCCGTGCGAATGGTCCGACCCAGCCAGGAACAACTGCTGGCAAAGCGTATCGGCGTGATCGAAGTCGGCCTGCACGCATTTGCCCTGCAAATGGACACCTGGGTCACCATGCACGAAGACCTGCGCAACAGCCCACGCTGCCGCGTCACCTTTGATGCCCTGGTGGCCGGTTTGCAGCATTACGTACAGGATTGAGACAGCTTCGCTGGTGAAGAATCAGAGTCCCTCAATCCCTTCATAGACGCCCCCATGTCCGAAGCCTTCGAAGTCCCCAGCCCCCACGAAAAACACGTCGAACACACCACCGAACATGCCCACGGCCGCGGGGACAATTTCGCCAGCCGCATCGCCGTAATGACCGCCATCATGGCCACCGTCGGCGCCATGCTCAGCTATCAGGCAGGCTCTACTGAAAGCGAAGCGGCGATGGACAAAAACAACGCCGCCATCTTCAAGACCGAAGCTGCCAACCAGTGGAACTACTACCAGGCCAAATCCAGCCGGCAGAACCTCGCGGAACTGGCCACGCATATCCCAGGCGTCGACGCCAAGCACTACACCGACGAGATCGAGCGTTATAAAACCCAGAAGGAAGACGTGCGCAAACAGGCCGAAAAGCTCGAAGCCACATCGAAAGAATGGGATGAACAGTCAGAGCAGGCGCTGCATCAGCATCACCGCTGGGCACAGGCGATGACCGCGATTCAGATCGCGATTTCGTTGGCCGCGATTACGTTGCTGACAAGGAAGGAGTGGTTGAAACGCATGGCGTATACCGCCGGTGGTGTGAGCGTGGTGTTGGGCGGGATGGCGTGGTTGCATATTTGAGAGCTGGATTTTCATCGCCCTTCAAAAGCATGGTGAAGCCAAAAAAGTTTTGGATTGATGTAAGTTGGGTTGAGCCAGGCAGAGGTGGTAACGGTATATACGCCGCTGTGGGAGCCTTCTCAGCCAATACAAAGCGCAAGTTTATCGGTGACCCGGACGGGCTATCGGACATAGCAACGCGCCGCAAAACCGATGCAATGCTTTCATCCGCCCTCAAACACAAAACAACCGACCATGTCCGACGCCATCTGCGGCAAATTGACGGTGATGAACAACTGGGCATTCCGTCGCTGAACTGGGTTGACGGTGACACGCTTGGCAATATCCAGCGTATGACCAAAACGACCTATGAATCCCTGACCTTCTACGTGCCGGAGGTACGAAATGCCTATTACGACTTCGCAAACAAAACCTTCCGAGACACTGCGGGCCGACAGCTTCTGGATGGAAATCTGGCAAAGTGGAGCTTTGAGCATCCAGGAAGCCGAAAGGCGGGCGCAGGGCTCGCGACGCTTAAAAGAGGCCTACTCGTCGGTACCCTTCTACGCGAAGAAGGCAGCTCAAGACTCTCAATTCTGGAGCAAATTTTACGCGAGCCGCGTGAATTCGTAGAAAAAGGCAATCTTGCGGGAATCTTCTACTGACCATCTGGTACCCCCTCCTCCTAGACTCACTCATATTCACCAGACCCCTCGCGTCAGAAAACATCGGCATATTCCGGCATATCCGCTTGGGGTCCTACATCTACTCGCTATATAGTAAAACGCATAACGCCTGACACTATACAGCCGAGGAAAAGCCGGTGACCGCACAATCATCCAAGGAAGCTGTGGGCATCGCCTACAGCATCGACTCAATGCGCTACGCCCAGGCCATGACCTGGCGCGCCATCGAAGCGCTGTCCAAACTCATCCGCCCCGGCATGCTCGAATCCGAAGCCCGCGAACTCGGCAAAAAAGTCCTCGCCGACCTCGACATGCAGCGCATCTGGCACCCCCTGCTGGTGCGCTTTGGCGCCAACACCCTCAAAACTTTCAAGGAGCGCTCCGACGGCGACCCGGTGCTGGGGGAAAACGACATCTACTTCATCGACATGGGCGCCGTGTGGCAAGGCCATGAAGGTGACGCCGGGGCGACGTTCAGCACCGGCAACGACCCCGAGATGGCCGCGTGCGCGAGCGCGGCGAAAGCGTTGTTTGACCGGGTGGAACAGCGCTGGAAGAACGACAAAGTCGTCGGCCTGGAGCTGTATCGTTTTGCCGAAGAGCAAGCGAAGGACATGGGCTGGGTGTTGAACCTGGACATCAAAGGGCACCGCGTCAGCGATTTCCCGCATGCGATTTATCGTGGCGGCGATCTTGGGGATTTTGACCAGTATCCGAATGAAGGGCTGTGGATCCTGGAGATACAGATTGCGCACCCGAGCGGAGCTTATGGTGCGTTTTACGAAGATTTGTTGGCTTAACTTTTTCAAGGAACAAAGATGGAACGCTCGACCGAATTTCCCGTGCTGTTGTTTTCCTACGGCACGTTGCAGGACAAGGCTGTGCAGTTGGCCAACTTTGGGCGGGAGTTGGTGGGCCAGCAGGATGCGATGCTGGGGTATTCAAAAAGCTGGGTAGAAATTACCGACCCTGAGGTGTTGGCGGCCAGTGGCAAGACCCATCATCCGATCGTTGCTCCGAGCGGGCGCAATGAAGACATCGTTGAGGGGATGGTGTTTCAGATTACCGAGAAGGAGCTGGCGGCGGCGGATGCGTATGAAGTGTCGGACTACAAGCGGGTTTCGGTGGGGCTGGCTTCAGGGTTGACGGCTTGGGTGTATGTGCAGGCTTGAGAGGGTGCAGCTCGTCAACCGGAGTGATTTCCTACAGATCAATCGGAAGGTGTGCACTCCCCCGCTTGATGATGCCAAGCCGATAGTCCCTCGGTCGCCCTCATGGCGACCGAGTTTGGCGACTCGAAGACAAATCTGAAAACTAAAACTCGGCGAACCAGTTTTCCAGGTGAGGGCTGCTCAGTATTCCTGAACCCATTGGCTTGATCCCGCAAAAACGAAAAAGGGACGACCTCTCAGTCATCCCTTTTTTGCGAACATTACCCACCTAAACGCAACGCGTGCCACGAGCCTTATGCTCGTATTCCCACCCCTTGCACGCCAACCCTACATGCTTGGGAATCAGAGCGGCCCCGCTGCTGTAGGAAGTAATAGTCCTACGGGTGAAGCCCAGCTCTACAGCCGCGGCGGAGAGCGACAGGTTGTTGTTGAGCATCCACTTTCTGAAGTCCTGCGTCAGCATGACCTCGCCGGACTGCTCCAGTGCCAAACGATGTAAGGTGACGGCGGACAACTCAAGGTCATTGCCCCAAGTCACGTCAAAGCCCCACTCACCGACTTCAACCCGACCAAATAGAGACAAGTCCTGAAGCGGTTTTAGAACCGGAAAGGTATTTATGTGATCAGTGAGATCAACGGTATGCCGCTTGCCGTTGTTCCACTCAATTTCGATGGCATGCTTGCCGGCAACTGATTGCACAGCAGAGATGCGAAGCTTGCTGGTCATAAGTCAGTTCCTCCGGTTTTGTTCATTCCATACGCGCCAAAGATCAGTGGTATGGACTCTTGCCCAAAGCAGGGCAGCTTTCAAGGCCTTGGTTTCGGCACCTTTGCCGAGAACCACCAGCCCTTCTATCTGAACCAACGACTCTCCGTCTGGCGTTTGCACGTGAAAGTGCGGCGGCGCGTGGTCGTCGGGATAGATTTTTATTTTCCAGTTTCGTTCACTGTGAAGGGTAGCCATGGGAACAGATGCTAGAGAAAATATTTCTCTAGCACAACCCTGTATTCAAACCCTAGAAACCACAAAACCCCTGACTTCTCTCGAAACCAGGGGTTTTGTTTACATCGAATTTGGCGGTGAAGGAGAGATTCGAACTCTCGATACAATTTCTTGTATACACACTTTCCAGGCGTGCTCCTTAAGCCACTCGGACACTTCACCGTATCTCGTCAAACTGATTCAGTCTGTCGAGGCGCGCTAATGTAGTCGAAAGCTTTTCCGATGGCAAAGGTTTTTTTCAGAATTTTCATGCGCTTAGACGGTTATGCCGTTCCAGCCCTCTGCGGCGCCATGCACACTACGGCGATTCTGCCATTCTCGGGCACACACGGCGCTTGTCTATAGTAGCTGCTGCGCCCTGCCGAAGGCTGCCTGCGGGTGGGCATGCGGGAAAAGTCTGACTGGGTAGTCAGTCACGGCGCTTTACCAGGGCGGGCGCGGTGGGTAACGTCTGCCGTCTGTCCTTCTATTACAAGCATTACAAGGAATCGCGTCATGAGTGAGTTGATTGCCTACCACCTCGAAGACGGTATCGCGACCCTGACCCTGAGCAACGGCAAGGTGAATGCCATTTCGCCGGCAGTGGTCAGTGCGTTTAATGAAGCGCTGGACCAGGCCGAGAAGGATCGGGCGGTGGTGATCATCACGGGCACGCCAGGGATTTTGTCCGGTGGCTATGATTTGAAGGTGATGACCGCTGGCCCTAAAGAAGCAGTGAGCCTGGTGACGTCGGGCTCGACCCTCGCCCGCCGCCTGTTGTCGCACCCGTTCCCGGTGATCGTCGCTTGCCCGGGGCACGCAGTCGCCAAGGGTGCGTTCCTGTTGTTGTCGGCGGATTACCGGATTGGGGTCGACGGGCCGTTCAGCATTGGCCTGAATGAAGTGATGATCGGCATGACCATGCACCACGCCGGGATCGAGCTGGCGCGCGATCGCCTGCGCAAGTCGGCATTTCACCGGTCGGTGATCAATGCCGAGATGTTTAACCCGCAGGACGCATTGGGCGCCGGGTTCCTGGATAAGGTGGTCGCGCCGGAGGAGTTGCAGGCTGCCGCGCTGGAGGCGGCTCGCCAGTTGAAGAAGATCAATATGAACGCCCACAAGCACACCAAGCTGAAGGTGCGTAAGGCGCTGCTGGAAGCGCTGGATGACGCGATCATTCAGGACCAGGGGCATATGGGTTAATCAAACCCGCACCTGCTGAATCGAAGCCCGACCTTGAGTCGGGCTTTTTCTTACAAAGAATTCCAGATTGCCTACAACCGCTCTAAACAGTATCTGTCCCCGCATGTTGAAACATGCGCTTAAACATCGCCTATCTCCCGACTCTATAGGGGCAATTGCCGAATACAGTGCACATCCGTACACTGCGCCACCTTTTGTCCCGATGGGCTGTGTCGATGCTTTTTTTGTTACGCATGTTGTTGATGGGCCTGCATTTTATGATCGCCGGCGTGCTGGGCGTGCTGCTGGGGGTCTGCCGGCCGTTTAACCCGGACAACAGCCGTTACTGCGAGCGCCTGTATGCCGTGCCGGCGATGTGGCTGCTGCGCCTGCGGGTAAGGGCTGAGGTTGACTCGCTGCGCAACAAGCCCAGCAGTTGCGTGATCATTGCCAACCATCAGTCCAACTATGACCTGTTTGTGTTCGGCACCGTGGTGCCGTACCGCACGGTGTGTATCGGCAAGAAGAGCCTGAAATGGGTGCCGTTGTTCGGCCAGTTGTTCTGGCTGGCGGGCAATGTGTTGATTGACCGGGGCAACGCACATAAGGCGCGGCGCTCGATGCTCACCACCACACACACCTTGCAGCATAAGGACACGTCGATCTGGGTGTTTGCGGAAGGCACGCGTAACTTCGGCGAAACGTTGCTGCCGTTCAAGAAAGGCGCGTTCCAGATGGCGATCGCCGCGGGCGTGCCGATTGTGCAGGTGTGTGTCAGCACGTATGTGAAGCACATGAAGCTCAACAGCTGGAACAGTGGCGACATTCTGATTCGCTCGTTGCCGCCGATTCCTACGAAGGGGCTGACGATGGATGACATGCCGCTGTTAATGCAGACCTGCCGCGAGCAAATGAAAGATTGTATTGAAGCAATGGACCGAGAGTTGGAAATCGCCCCCTGTAAAAGCGAGCTTGCTCGCGAAGGACGTTAACGATTACGCGTTCATTCTGGATTAACCCGCCGCTCTCAGGTTTTTCGCGAGCAAGCTCGCTCCTACAGAGGGCGCGTTCAGGCTAAGCTGCACAACAACTGTCATCCAATAAAGAAGCGATCAGCACTATGGGTAGAGTTGTTGCGGCCGCCGTCTATAGCGCCGGTAAGAAAGTCACCGATATCACCCTCGACGAAGGCGCCGCCTGGGCCGCCAAGCCCGACCACTTTGTGTGGATCGGCCTGGAGGAGCCCAGCGCCCTGGAACTGGCCAACCTGCAACGCCAGTTCAACCTGCACGAGCTGGCCATCGAAGACGCCCTGGAAAAACACAGCCGCCCCAAGCTTGAAACCTTCGGCGACGCGCTGTTTATCGTGACCTACTCACCCGTGCGCGATAACGGCAAGCTGGAGTTTATCGAAACCCATATCTTTGCCGGCAACGGCTACATCATCACTGCCCGCAATGGCCACTCGGCGTCCTACGGCTACGTGCGCCAGCGCTGTGAGGCGCGGCCGCTGTTGCTGGAGCATGGGGAAGATTTCGTACTCTATGCCCTGCTGGATTTCGTTACCGAGAACTACCAGCCGGTGAGCGAGGCCATTCATGCCGAGGTCGATGAGCTGGAGCGCAACGTGTTGTGCAACTCCCTGAGTGAAGCGGATATCCAGAAGCTCCACGGCCTGCGCCGCGATGTGCTGCGGCTCAAGCGCTACGTGGCGCCGATGGTGGAGATCAGTCAGGAGTTGCAGAAACTGAGCTTCCCGTTTATCGACAAGAACATGCGCCCGTATTTTCGCGATGTGCAGATTCACGTCACCCGGCAGATGGAAGACCTGACGACCCTGCGGGATATCGCCAGCCAGACCATCGAGATTGGGGTGTTGCTGGAAGCCTCGCGCCAAAGCGTGGTGCAGCGCAAGTTCGCCGCCTGGGCAGCAATTCTGGCGTTCCCGACGGCGGTGGCCGGGATCTACGGGATGAACTTCCAGAACATGCCAGAGCTGCAGTGGCACTACGGCTATTTTGCGGTGCTGGGGTTTATTGCGGTGGGGTGTACGGGGTTGTGGGCCAGCTTCAAGCGCTCAGGCTGGCTGTAGAAAACTGCTCTTGTGGCGATTGCTGTTGTGGCGAGGGAGCTTGCTCCCGTTCGGCTGCGCAGCAGTCGTGCTTTTAAAAGCGGGGGCGCTTCGCACCCCAGCGGGAGCAAGCTCCCTCGCCACACAAAGCTAATCAATCAACCCGAATTGATTAGGCCACGTCCGCTTTTGGTTTGTGCGCCACAAACCGCATCATCCATTCCGCCACGGTGACGCCGTGGTGGTCTCGTTCCAGGCTGGCCACCCCGTTGGTGTAGACCTTCTCACCCAGCGTTGTCTGAAGAATCTCCAGCAGTTCGCGGGAATAGTCGTGGATAAATTCCGGGTGGCCCTGGAAGCACAGCACCTGGTCTTCGATGTGGTACGCCGCAAACGGGCAAAATTCGCTGGAGGCGATCACGGTGGCGTTTTCCGGCAAGGTGGTGACCTGATCCTGATGGCTGATCAACAGCGTCAGCTCTTCCACCACCGGGCTCATCCACGGTGCCTTGGCGTTCAGTTTGTAGTCGTGGATGCCCATGCCCCAACCTTTGGTCGCCCGCTCGGTCTTGCCGCCCAACAGCAGAGCTAACAACTGGTGGCCGAAGCAGATGCCGATCAGTTTGTCACCGCGTGCATGGCGGTCCAGCAGGTAGGTCTTGAGGGTCTGGATCCAGGGATCGGTGCCGAAGGAGTCGGCCTTGCTGCCCGTCACCAGGTAGGCGTCGAACACTTCGCCATCCGCCGGGTATTCACCCTGCACCACGTTATAGGTGACGAACTCGGCGGCAATTGGCTGTTTGGAGAACAGGCGCTTGAACATCTGCCCGTAACCTTGGTACTGATCGATCAGTCCAGGACGCAGGATATCGGTTTCCAGGATGCACACGCGTAACGACATAAAAAATACCTGACACGGCGATGGGAATAATGAACACCCCCAGAGCCTGCCTTGAAATACCCTTCCAAGGCAAGCCCCACATTTGGTCACCGAAACACTTCACCCTGTGTGGCTTTCTCCAACAGCAGCGCCGGCGGTGTGAAGCGCTCACCGTATTGCTCGGCCAGGTAGCGGGCGCGGGCGATAAAGTCGTTCAGGCCGTACTGGTTGATGAATTGCAGCGCCCCGCCACTCCAGGCGGCAAAGCCGATACCGAAGATCGAGCCGACGTTGGCGTCCGCCGTCGACATCAATACGCCCTCCTCCACACAGCGCACGGTTTCAATGGCCTGGATAAACAGCAGGCGATCGCGCACGTCCTGCGCCGAGATCCGTTGACCGGGCTTTTCAAAGCGGCTTTTCAGCTCCGGCCACAGGTGTTTCTGTCCGCCCGCCGGGTAATCGTAGAAGCCTCCACCCGCCGCCTTGCCCGGGCGTCTGTATTCGTTGAGCAACAGGTCGATCACTGCAAATGCCGGGTGCTGGGGTAACGGCTTACCTTCGGCCTGTAGGTCCTTGGCCGTTTGCTGGCGGATATGGCTCATCAGGCTGAGGGAAACTTCGTCAGAGACCGCCAGCGGCCCCACAGGCATGCCGGCCTTGCGCGCCTCGGTCTCGATCATCGGCGCGGCCACACCTTCGCCGAGCATGGCGATGCCTTCGTTGGTGAAGGTGCCGAACACCCGCGAGGTGAAGAACCCGCGACTGTCATTCACCACGATCGGGGTTTTCTTGATTTGCAGTACGAAATCGAAACCTCGGGCCAGGGTTTCGTCGCTGGTGTGGGCGCCCTTGATGATTTCCACCAGTGGCATTTTGTCCACCGGGCTGAAGAAGTGCAGGCCGATAAACTTGCCCTGGTCTGGAACGGCGGAGGCTAACCCGCTGATGGGCAAGGTGGAGGTGTTGGAGGCGATCACCGCTTCGGCACCCACCACGCTTTGCGCGGCCGCCGAGACCCTGGCCTTCAGCTCACGGTCCTCGAAGACGGCTTCGATGATCAGGTCGCAGCCGGCAAGATCAGCATCGGATTCAGTAGGAAGAATCCGCGCGAGGATGGTTTCCCGCTGTTCGGCGGTCAATTGCCCACGGCCGACCTTCTTGTCCAGCAACGCTGCCGAGTGTGCCTTGCCCTTCTGCGCCGCCGCCAGGCTGACGTCCTTGAGCACCACCTCAACGCCTGCCGAAGCGCTGACGTAAGCAATGCCCGCGCCCATCATCCCGGCGCCGAGCACGCCGACCTTGCGCGTCACATACGGCGCAAAACCCTCGGGCCGCGAGCTGCCGGCGTTGATTTGATTGAGCTGGAACCAGAAGGTGCCAATCATGTTTTTCGCCACTTGCCCAGTAACCAGCTCGGTGAAGTAGCGCGTCTCGATCAGGTGCGCGGTGTCGAAATCCACCTGGGCGCCTTCTACGGCAGCACACAGGATCTTCTCCGGGGCCGGGAAGCAGCCGTTGGTTTTGGCGCGCAGTATCGATGGCGCAATGGCGAGCATTGGTGCGACTTTCGGGCTGGACGGCGTGCCGCCGGGGATCTGGTAGCCCTTGATGTCCCAGCGCTGTTTCGCCTCTGGATTGGCCACAATCCACGCCCGGGACTTGGCCAGCAGCTCGTCGTGGTCAGCCGCCAGTTCATCGATCAGCCCGGCTTGCAGCGCCTGCTGTGGCGTAATCTTTTTACCTTCCAGCAAGTAGGGCAAGGCCTTTTCCAGCCCCAGCATACGCACCATGCGCACCACACCGCCGCCGCCCGGCAAAAGCCCGAGGGTGACTTCCGGCAGGCCGATCTGCACTGACGTGTGGTCCAGCGCCACGCGGTGCTGGCACGCCAGGCAAATCTCCCAACCGCCGCCCAGCGCGGCGCCGTTGATGGCGGCCACCACTGGTTTGCCGAGGGTTTCCAGGGTGCGCAACTGCGCCTTCAACACCAACACGCTGTCGTAGAAAGCCTTGGCGTGAGGCTTATCGACCTTGATCAGCTCATTGAGGTCGCCGCCGGCAAAGAAGGTCTTTTTCGCCGAGGTGATAATCACACCGGCAATCGAATCCTTCTCGGCGTGCAACCGGGCGACGGTGGCCGCCATGGCCTCGCGGTACACCCCGTTCATGGTGTTGGCACTCTGGCCGGGCATGTCGATGGTCAGCACCACTATCTGGTCCTGGCCTTTTTCGTAACGAATGGCATCGGTCATGACTGATTCCTTGGGCTCAGAGGCGTTCGATGATGGTGGCGATACCCATGCCGCCGCCGACACACAGGGTGGCCAGGCCGTAACGCTGCTGGCGCACCTCCAGTTCGTCGAGCAAGGTGCCGAGAATCGCGCAGCCCGTGGCGCCCAGCGGGTGGCCCATGGCGATGGAGCCGCCGTTGACGTTGACCCGGCTAGCGTCAATGCCCATGTCCTTGATGAACTTGAGCACCACTGAGGCAAACGCCTCGTTGACTTCAAACAGGTCGATGTCTTCCACCCGCAGCCCCGCTTTCGCCAGCGCCTTGCGCGTAGCCGGCGCCGGGCCGGTGAGCATGATAGTGGGGTCGGTGCTGGTGACCGCTGTGGCGACGATCCGCGCCCGGGGTTGCAGGCCGAGTTCGCGGCCCTTTGCTTCGGAACCGATCAGCATCAGCGCGGCGCCATCGACGATTCCGGAACTGTTGCCCGGTGTGTGCACATGGTTAATGCGCTCGACGTGGCTGTAGACCCGCAATGCCGTGGCATCGAACCCCATCTGGCCCATCATTTCGAAGCTGGGCTTGAGTTTGCCGAGGCCTTCAAGCGTCGAGTCGGCACGGATGAACTCGTCCTGGTCCAGCAACACGATGCCGTTTTGATCCTGCACTGCGATCAGCGATTTGTTGAAGGATCCGTCTGATCTGGCCCGCGCCGCTTTCTGCTGTGAGTGCAGGGCAAAGGCATCCACGTCCTGGCGCGTGAAGCCTTCCAGCGTGGCGATCAGGTCGGCGCCGATGCCCTGCGGGGTGAAGTGGCTGTGCAGGTTGGTTTGCGGGTCGAGCACCCAGGCGCCGCCGTCACTGCCCATGGGCACGCGGGACATGGACTCGACACCGCCGACCACCACCAGGTCTTCAAAGCCGGAGCGCACTTTCATCGCCCCGAGGTTCACCGCTTCCAGGCCCGAGGCGCAAAACCGGTTGACCTGCACACCGGCGACACTCACGTCCCAGTCCGCCACCAGCGCGGCGGTCTTGGCGATGTCGGCGCCTTGGTCGCCCACCGGCGTGACGCATCCCAGGACAATGTCATCCACTTGCCGGGTGTCGAGGTCGGTGCGCTGTTGCAGCGCGGCCAGCAACCCCGCCACCAGGTTTACCGGCTTGACGCTGTGCAAGGCGCCGTCGGCCTTGCCTTTGCCACGGGGCGTGCGTATCGCATCAAAGATCAAAGCTTGGGTCATGACGTCCTCGAATCACTGTGCAACGAATCGTGCCCCTACCTTAGGCGCCGGGGCGCCGGATTCAATGACCGAACCGCTCATTGACCTTGACGGTCACGCTCAGACGAACGGTAGGAGGCTACGCGAATCGGTTGATTAATCGTTTTAGCTGTCTAGCTGTAGGGCTGGCGTCTGGCTGGCAATTGGCCTCATGCCTTTTTAAGCAGAATCCCTCATGAGATGAGACGAAATGGATCTAAGCCATGTAGAACGAGGGCTCTAAGGTTGAATCTGTAAGAGAAGTAAAAGGTTGCTGCCGGGTTTTGCTGGAGCACCTGTAGGAACTGTAAGAAAAGAGTCATGTAGTACCGTCATAGTTAAATCGACCGGCACGCATTTGACGCTCAGGAATAACAACAAAAGGCAGTCAGCCATGTTCAAACATTCGAAAGTACGTCAGGCGGGACTTATTCTTTTCGCCACCACCCTGATTCTGATCTTGCCCAATCTGACCAAGGTCATTGGGTGACCACTCGCACTCCACATTCTGCGCACACACAGCGCCAGGATCGCAGCCTTTGGCAGCGCCTTTCGGGATATTGCGTATAGCGATCCCGTTAGGGGCTGCCGTTTTGCGCGCCGGTTTCAGGTTGTTTTGCGGTATCGTGCATTCGCATCGACACTCAAACACGGGCCCTTCCTTGAAACAGATCATCCTCCTCCTGACCCTGCTGCTGGCCGTGCCGGTGTCTGCCGCGCAATTGACCATCGAGCTGGATCACGCCAGCAAAACCTGGGAAACAATCGAACTGCTCAAGCGCCCGGATGTACAGACGGTGCAGATCGTTGATGACGTTTCCTACAAGCGCAACATGACCTATCGGGCAGTGCCACTGGCGGCGCTGTTGCCGGGCATCAAGCCGGAGAATCATCTGCAGGCGGTGGCCCTGGACGGCTTTGCCGCAGAGTTGACGGCGGCGCCGCTGCTTTCAAAAAGCGGCGCGCGTGCCTGGTTGGCGGTGGAAGATCCGGCGCATCCGTGGCCGCCGCTGGCGGATGGCAAACCCAGTGCCGGGCCGTTTTATCTGGTGTGGACGAATCCGCAGTCAGGAAACATCAGCCCTGAGCAGTGGCCGTTCCAGATCTCGGGGATCAAGCAATTGAAGACGGTGGCGGAGCGCTTTCCGGCGCTGTTGCCAGACCCGAAACTGACGGCAAATGACCCGGTGAATCAAGGGTTCGCGCTGTTCCAGAAGAACTGCCTGGCGTGTCATCGCCTGAACGGCGCCGGCGATGCGCAGGTGGGGCCGGACCTGAATATTCCGTACAACCCCACTGAATATTTCGCCGGCGATTTCCTCAAGCGTTATATCCGCGACCCACAAAGCATGCGGCATTGGCCGCAGGCGAAGATGCCGGCGTTTGCCACCAGCGTGCTGCCGGATGCGGACCTGGATCTGCTGGTGGGGTACTTGAAGCATATGGCAGGCAGGAAACAACCTTAAGGCTCAGGTAAACCTGTGGCGAGGGAGCTTGCTCCCGCTGGGCTGCGCAGCAGCCCCAATCAGACAATCACATTTCTCCAGACAGAACTCGGGGGCATGCTTTGGGGCCGCTTCGCTGCCCAGCGGGAGCAAGCTCCCTCGCCACAAAAAGCTTTCCTGGCACAGAGAGCTTTCCTACTGCTGCTGCACCGATATCACCGGTGTCGGCGCCACAAATACCTTGGCATGCATCTGCTCATGCCCTCCCCCACGACGCATGCCCCGCACCGGGCAGGCGTCCAGGTAATCCAGGCCCACCGCCAGCTTCAAATGCCGCTCTGGCCGGGCCAGTTGGTTAGTCACGTCAAAGCTGTACCAGGCATCATCCAGCCAGGCTTCGGCCCAGGCATGGCTGGCCAGGTGCTCGCAGTCTTCGCTGTACAAATACCCCGACACATACCGCGCCGGAATCCCCAGGCTGCGGGCGCAGGCGAGGAAGGCGTGGGTATGGTCCTGGCACACCCCGGCACGCCCCGCGAAGGCTTTGGCGGCGCAGGTGTCGACTTCGGTAGCGCCCGGCGAATAGGTCATGTACTGGTTCAACGCATGCATCAGGTCGATCAACGCACTGCGGTCGCGGCGCTGGTGGCAGTGCTTTTCGGCAAAGCTGCGCAGGGCCTCGTCCGGCTCGGTCAAACGGGTGCAACGCAGGAACGGAAACGCCGACTGGCTTTCATGCTCGGCCTCGCGCAATTCGTCGATGTCCACCTGGCCACGGGCACCGATGATGATGGCTTCGTGGGGCTCGTCCATGGTCAGCACGTGCAGGATGTTGCCGAACGGGTCCAGTTGCGCTCGCACCGGCCGGGGCAGGTCCAACTGCCAGCTGAGGACGTGCTGGCGCTCGCTGTCGTGGGGCGTGAGGCGCAGGTACTGGATGCTGGCACGCACCTGGTCTTCGTAGTGGTAGGTGGTTTCGTGGCTGATGGAAAGTCTCATGCCGCCTCCAGGTAGGAACTGTAAATAGCATCACCCAACTCGCGCACGAGCGGGATGAAGTCGGTCAGCCATGCGTGCAGGCCTTCCTCAAGAATTTCGTCGATCGCGGTAAAGCGCAGGCGCGCGTCCATTTCCGCCGCCAGGCGCTGGGCCGGGCGCCCGTTGATGCCGGGCAGGCTGCCAAGGATCTGGTCGATCTCTTCACTGCACGCGCGCAGCGAACGCGGGACGTCGGCGCGCAGCAGCAACAGTTCGGCGACTTGCCGGGCGCCGGGGGCGTCGCGGTAGATTTCGGTGTAGGCCTCGAAAGACGACAAGGCCCGCAACAACGCACTCCACTGATAGTAGGCGTGGGCGGTGCCATCGGTGACCGCTTCGGCCTGGTCGCCGGCCATTTCGTAACGGGCATCCAGCAGGCGCAGGGTGTTGTCGGCGCGCTCGATAAACGTGCCCAACCGAATAAAACGAAACGCGTCGTTACGCATGATGGTGCCGTAGGTGGCGCCCCGGAACAGGTGGGAACGCTCCTTGACCCATTCACAGAACCGGCTCATGCCATAGCGACTCAGGCCCTGCTGGGCAATGTCGCGAATTTCCAACCAGGTGGCGTTGATGTTTTCCCACATGTCGGCGGTAATTCGCCCACGTACCGCATGGGCACTGGCCCGCGCGGAACCCAGGCAGCTGTAGATGCTTGCCGGGTTGGCGGCATCCAGCGCGAAGAAGTGCAACAAACGTTCGGCGTGCAGCTCACCGTGGCGCTCGCGGTAATCGTCGAGGGTGCCGGTGATCAGCAACGGCATCGCCAGTTCATGCAGGCCATCGCCACGCCCGTCCTGGGGCATCAGCGACAGCGAATAGCTGACGTCGAGCATCCGCGCGAGGTTTTCCGCGCGCTCCAGGTAGCGCGACATCCAATACAAATCCGAGGCAGTTCTACTCAACATATTTCAATCCTCGACCACCCAGGTGTCTTTGGTACCGCCGCCCTGGGACGAGTTGACCACCAGCGAGCCTTCGCGCAGCGCCACACGGGTCAGGCCGCCAGGGACCACGCGGGTTTCCTTGCCTTGCAGCACGAATGGACGCAGGTCGATATGCCGTGGGGCGATGCCGTTCTCGACAAAGGTCGGGCAGGTCGACAGGCACAGAGTGGGTTGTGCGATATAGGCGTGGGGCTTGGCCTTGATGCGTGCGCGGAAGGCTTCGATTTCTGCCGCCGTAGCTGCTGGGCCGACCAGCATGCCGTAGCCACCGGAGCCTTGGGTTTCCTTCACCACCAACTCCGGAAGGTTGGCCAGCACGTGGGACAGTTCACTGGGATTACGGCACTGGAATGTAGGAACATTCTTCAGGATCGGCTCTTCATCCAGGTAAAAACGGATCATCTCGGTGACGAAGGGGTACACCGACTTGTCATCCGCGACCCCGGTGCCGATGGCATTCGCCAGCACCACATTGCCCGAGCGATACGCCGCCAGCAGGCCCGGTACGCCGAGCATCGAGCCCGGGTTGAAGGCCAGCGGGTCGAGGAACGCATCGTCGAGGCGGCGGTAGATCACGTCCACCGCTTTGGGGCCATCGGTGGTGCGCATGAACACACGGTCATCACGCACGAACAGATCGGCACCTTCTACCAGTTCCACACCCATTTCCCGGGCCAGGAACGCATGCTCGAAGAACGCACTGTTGAAACGCCCCGGGGTCAGCACCACCACACTGGGGTTATCCAGCGGGCTGGAGCTTTTCAGGGTGTCGAGCAGCAGGTTGGGGTAATGGTCGATCGGCGCGATGCGCTGGGCGGCGAACAGTTCGGGGAACAGGCGCATCATCATCTTGCGGTCTTCGAGCATATAGCTCACACCGCTTGGGGTGCGCAGGTTGTCTTCGAGGACGTAGTAAGTACCGTCGCCATCGCGTACGAGGTCGACGCCGGAGATGTGGGAATAGATATCGCGGTGCAGGTCCAGGCCCTGCATCGCCAACTGGTATTGCTCGTTGGCCAGCACTTGCTCGGCAGGGATGATCCCGGCCTTGATGATGCGTTGCTCGTGGTACAGGTCGGCGAGGAACATGTTCAGCGCCTTCACCCGTTGGATGCAGCCACGCTCGACAATCCGCCATTCGCTGGCCGGAATACTGCGCGGAATCGTGTCAAAGGGGATCAGGCGTTCGGTGCCTTGCTCATCGCCATAGAGGGTGAAGGTGATGCCGGCCCGGTGAAACAGCAAATCGGCTTCGCGCCGGCGCTGGGCCAGCAATTCAGGGGGCGTCTCGGCCAACCAGCGGGCAAATTCGCGGTAATGGGGGCGCACCAGCCCTGCCCCGTCGTACATCTCATCATAATAAGTGCGGATCATGCCGTACTCCTTGTCACCCGGACGCAAGAACCATCGCAAGGCCCGTGCCAGCGGCATAAACACTTAAGTATCAATCAGTTGGATATAAGCGCAGACCTCACTGCACCGTCCCGGTGCAGCAAATGCCCGCTGTCATGGGCGACGCCTCATTGCAATGCAGGCCATGACTATCAACAGCATAGTCAGAGTTGATTTCACTGCCCGGCTATCCTTGCGGATAATCACCTCCATCAGCTGAACAGGACAGGTCCTACAGCTTCATCCATTGAGCAACATCGCTTGTACCGAATCGCTCTCCTCCTTTGCGATCTTCCCTTTGGCCACCCTGCTCGGGTGGCTTTTTTTTGTGCAGGATTTTTCCCGATCCAGAAACAAAAACGGCCGACCCAAAGGTCAGCCGATACGCTGTGAAGTTGTTCATCCTGCTACATGGGTAACCCACGCACCTCCTGTTTTACGCCCCATCCTTCAATGATCCCGCCCAAGGGCTCGACCACCGCCTCAAAGTCTTGCTCAAAGTCTCCTATGCCGTCGTAGGTGGCGAACATGATTTTGCTCAGTTCCAGGTACCAGGCGCCGTCATCCCGCGCGCTGACCTGGGCATTCAGCGATTCTCCACGAAACCGACCCGCAGCCCGGCGCGCACGTTCCTCATCCGGGAAAATGGCGTAGAACTCGATGGGGTGGAAACGCGAGAAGTCAAAGCCGCCCTCTTTCATGCGGCGCAACACGTTGGTGCTGATGTCTTCTTGATAGGCTGTGCTCATGAAACGTCCTCCTCAAACTGATGGATAGACTTTCCGTGCGTCCCATGGCCCGCGCTGCAAGGGCGCGGGTGTTACGGCAATGAGGTCGCCGCTGGGAGACAAGCATGTAGCTGACAAGACCAGACCTTAGCGATTCATTTCGCTGATCTCGATTGCAGAGTAGCGCGAAGCTATCACCTCCACCAGAGGGTCATGGAGGACGTACAGGAAATGTTCAGGCGTCTTTGGTGACAGTGAGGATTTCAATGCTGTTCAGGTCTTTCAAACTCTTGACCGTAGGCTTCTCGGTACGACCTTCCAGGTCGTTGAGATCCAGTTCTTTCAAAGCTGGCGCGACACGATTGCGAAGCAAGTGCGCGGCCTCTTCCAAGGTAGGCTCGTGCTCACAGTCGAACTGCACGACCTTTATCTGACCATCATCGTCAGTGAAGGAAACATTCCACTTTGGCATCAGTGCCTCCTCGATAAAACCCAAGAGTGGGCTTACACATATCTGGACCTTGATGGCTCGCAAATCGTTCCAATCAAGGCAGGAGGCACACGATCAAAGGGCGCTTACTTCTCGGCGTGTTCTTTCAGGGCTTTCAAGGTGTTGAACGGTGCGTCCACCACAAACTTGTTGGCCAGCCACGACGGCACGCTGCCACCTGGCTCGGTGTGCACCTGGTAGGTCACTTCGGTCAGGTTGTCGCCTTTAGGCACCAGCTTCCAGTAACCATCAACCTGCGCCACGCGCACATAGCCTTTGACTTCGGGCTGGTAGGTCGGCACTTCCAGCAGCTTGCGAGTGACACTGCCATCGGCGGCCTTGGTGGTGGTGATCTCCAGGATCGAATCGCGATCGGTCACCGGGAACGGTGCCTTGAACTGGGTGTAGGTCCAGCTCTTGTCGCCGTCCTGCTTGAGCAGTTTTTGCGACTTGCATTCGTGGATCCAGGAACAGGCCCCCGCCACGTCCTCCTGCAACGCCTGGATCTTGGCCAGCGGCGCCTTGATGGTGGTCACACCGCGATAAGCCTTGTATTTGGAGCCGGCAATTTCACTCAACGACACTTTGATGCCGTCTTCATCCTTGGCGGTCTGCCAGTCTTCAGCGTGTGCTGCACCCGCGAACAACACGGTAAAACCGCACAACACAGCAATTCGTTTCAGTGAACCCATGGTCTTATTCCTTATTGTTGAAGTTCAGTACTTTGAACAGCCCACTAAGCCGCCGTCATCTGTTCCCACCAACCGATCAACTTGATCGCTTCTGCCTGGCTGTTGCCACAGACCTCGATATCCGCCTGGAACGAACTGCACACCGCCGGCCGCTCTGGCTGGCCAAACAACTGGCACAGCTGTTCGACCGACAGATGCAGGCAGCGTTCGCCCGCAGGTTTGCCGGCAGGCATTCCCGGCAACGCAGAACTGATGGATGGGGCAATGCAGCAAGCGCCACAGCCTTCACGGCATTTCATGAAGAACAGATCCTCGACAACTTTAGCGTTATGGCCACGTAAGACTACGCCCTTAAACAGACGTTTTAAATTGGCTTAACAGGGGTTTTTCACTGAAAACAAACGTGACTGATCAGTCTGCGACAGAAGGTCAGGGGTGCGCGTCACTTTTACTCGTCGGGTTTATTGCTTGAATTCAAAATCCAGCGCCGCCCCTTCAACTTCGCGCCGCTCTTCGTTGCGCAGTTGCAGTTGCATTTCGTTACTGAGCAGGCGTCCGTTGATCTGGAACGCGCTGTTGTCGGTGGGTTTTTCGGCAAACATCGGCGGCAACAGTGGCACATTCTTCGGCTGCGGCATGGTGCCAAGGGGTTGCAGGTGGCGAACCATGTTGGAGGGAAGGCTTAAATCCAGCTGCGCGGGCGGTAGCGGTGTCTTGGCGACTTCGTGGGCCGATTTGGATTTACTGGCAACAGGGGCACGCTTTTTAACCGGCGCTGCTTTTTTCGCCGGTGCCTTCTTGGCTGGAATCACCTTTTTTGCCGGGGCGTTTTGCTGCCTGCTGGCAGCAGGCACCGTTTCACTGGCAGGGGCCGCCAGCACGGCACTCGCGGTACACAGGCTTAACACGCAGATCAGCAGGGCAGCAGGAAAGGTATAAGTCATATCGCCAGCAGCATTAACGGCAGAAGGCCATATGCTCGCTTGTTGAGGGCGGCATGACAAGCATGGTAATTAGCCAGCTACCCGTTGTGCCCCCTTTTCGTGCCTCAAAACCCTGCGGCCGTTTCCTGGCATAACTGGCTTGCAAGCATGCCGAGGGTCATCAATGCGCGCTCCGCCTCGCGGTTCCACGGCGTACCGCAGTTCAGGCGAATACAGTGGTTAAACTGTTCTGTATTACTGAAGATCAACCCCGGTGCAATGCTGATGCCCTGCTGCAACGCGCGCACGTGCAGTTCCTGCGTATTGACCCTGCCGGGCAAACTGACCCACAGGATAAAACCGCCGGTCGGACGGGTCATCTGTGTGCCCTCGGGAAAATACTGCTGCACGGCTAATTGGAAGGCACTGAGATTCTTGCGATATTCCTGGCGTATATAGCGCAAATGTCGGTCGTAACCGCCGTTTTCCAGGTACGCCGCCGTGCCCATCTGCGTCACGCTGCACGCCGAATGGGTGCTGAACATCTGCAAACGCTGGATTTCCTGCTGGTACTTGCCGGCGATCATCCAGCCTATGCGGATGCCCGGTGACAAGGTCTTGGAGAAACTGGAGCAATAGATGACCCGGTCCAGGCGGTCATAGGCCTTTAGCGCCTTGGTGCGGCCCAGCTCAAACATCAATTCGCCGTAGATATCGTCTTCAACCACCTGGATATCGAAATCCGACGCCAGGCGCAGCAATTGTTTCTGCCGCTCCTCGGGCATGGTGCCGCCCAGCGGATTGCTCAGGCGCGTGGTCAGCACCAGCGCCTTGATCGACCATTGGTTGGCCGCCAGTTGCAGGGCTTCCAGGCTCATGCCGGTGGCCGGGTCGCTGGGGATTTCGATGACTTTGAGGCCAAGCAAATCCGCCAGTTGCAACAAGCCGTAATACGTCGGCGACTCGGCGGCAATCAAGTCGCCGGGCCGCGTCAGCACCCGCAACGACATCTGCAACGCATCGACACACCCGTGGGTGATCACCACTTCGGACGGGTCGACCACCACCCCGGCATCGCGCATACGGATCGCCACCTGGCGGCGCAACGGTTCAAAACCCGGGCTGAACATGTAGCTGAATGCCCGTGGGCTCTGGAACCGCGTGACCTTGGCCAGTTGCTGGTGCAACGCCCGCACGGGCAAGTAGTCGACACTCGGCACGGCGGCGCCCAGCGGGAACACGCCTTCGCGGCGGGATTCCACCAATACTTGTTGAATGATGCTGCTGCGGGTGACCAACCCCGGACGCTCGACCCGGGCGATGTCCGGCGTGGGCGCGGTGAGCGCTGGCGTCTGGTGCACGTAATACCCGGACTGCGGCCGTGCGCGAATCAAACCCTGGTCTTCCAGGTTCGCGTAGGCCTGCAACACGGTGGCGTGGCTGACGTTGAGCTGGGAGCTCATTTTGCGCACCGAAGGCACGCGCTCGCCCGGTTGATAGACACCGCGGCGGATATCCTCAGCCAGTTGCTGGGCGATACGTTGGTAGAGCAACAGATTGGTCATGACGCAGCACTCGATTTCACGGGTATTTTATTTTTGTGTGAAACATACCGGCACAGTTTAGAAGTGTACGGGGACAGTTGCCACAATAGTCGAGCACGCGCGGCAGTGATAGAAAAAACTGTAAGGGTGGCGAACTGAATCGCGGGCATAAAAAACCCGATCACTGATCGGGCTTATGTGGGAGCTGTCGAGCTTCAGCGAGGCTGCGATGCAGGCACTGCGGTCTCGCAGGTCCACCGAGGCGCTCCTGTCGCAGCCTCGCTGGGCTCGACAGCTCCCACAGGAATCACCTTTCACCTTGAGAATCAGGTTTAGCGGGCAGCGCCCAGCTGGCCTTTCTCATCAGAGAACACAATCTCGACCCGGCGGTTCTGCGCCCTGCCACGCTCCGAAGCGTTGACTTCTACCGGGTACTGATCACCGTAGCCTTCTACCTGGATACGCTTTTCATCAATCCCCAGGTCGCTCAGTACATCCGCTACCGCTTGGGCGCGGTCCCGGGACAGTTTGAGGTTTTCCGGCTCGCCACCGGTATTGTCGGTGTAGCCCTCGATGCGCACCACGCGCTTGGGGTTCAATTGCAAAAACTGTACGACTTTGAGCACCGTGCGGTTGGCCGAGTTTTGCAACTCTGCCTCGCCGGTGTCGAACAGCACGTCGCCCAAGGTCATCACCAACCCGCGATCTGTCTGGACGGTGGTCAGGCTGGCGATCTGTGCCTCAAGCCATTTGCCCTGTTGCTGCACGCTGCTCAACTTGGCTTCCCGCAGGGCCAGTTGCAGGCGCTGGCGCTCCAGTTCCAGCTTGACGCCGCGCTCCTGGTTGAGCGCTTGCTCGGTGTGTTCCCGGGCAATCGCGCTGTAGCGCTGGCTCAAGTAGGCGTAATGCGCCACATCGGCGCCGCTGCCCCAGAAGCTGGAAAACCGGTCGGCACGGGCCAGGGATTCGCCAGCGCGAATCACGTCCTTGGGCGCAATACGCAGCACATTCGAGTCTTCCTTGACCTTCTGGAAGTCACTGCTGGCCTGTTGCAAGGCCAGGTTACTGTCCGGATGGGTCGCGCAACCGCCGAGCGCACTGCCCAGCAACACCACGCAGCTCAACCCTCGAATCAACGGGCTCATTGGGCGTCTCCCAACTGCAGTTGCTTGCGCAGGCGGGTGATACGGGTGTTGAGCACGTTCAGTTGTTCCTGGCTTTTGCGGGTCAGCACCTGGGCTTCTGCCAGGCGGGCGTCCAGCTCGGCTTCTTCAGCCTGCATGCGGGCGTCCTTGTAGGACTCATCAACCATGTCGGCCTTTGCCCGGGTGAACTTGCCTTCAGCCAGCTTCAGCTCGGGTGAGTCTTCGGCGACGGCGCCCACGGCGTTGGCTTGTTCCAGGGCTTGCTGGGTCAGGCGCATTTGTTCATTCGGCGCAGGATCGGCTGCACATCCCGCCAGAGCTACAACGGCGAGGGCCGCGAAAAGAGGTCGAATAGTCACTGAAAATCCCTACTTTGTTGGGGTGCCGACGGGTTGCTGCAACTGCGCTTTCCAGCGCGCAAGATTGCTCTGCAGCGCGGTTTCCGCCAGACCGGACGCGGGCAATTCTGTCATCTTTTTGGCGAGCTGTCCGCGCAACCACGGATCGTTGCAGGCAGAGTTGTGGGAAATGGCCAGGTACAGGCCCGGTTGGTCGATGGGCAGTTCGCGCGCCACCAGGTCGTTGCTCATGCCCAACGTCTGGGCCATGGCCATGCCGGAATAACGCCCGGCGAGCACGTAGTCGACTTCCCCCAGCAGCAATTTCTGGAACGCCGGGGTCAAGGTGGGCAAGCGTTGCAGGGTCAGTTGCTCACCGGCGAAGGTTTCGAAACCGCGGCTCAGGCGCGCCCTTTCCGACACGGCGCCCTTGTGACCGTGCAGGTCGCTGGCCTGGTTGTAGGCAAGGGTCGAATCCTTGCGGGTCCAGACCAGATAATCGGTCTGCACCAAGGCCGGGTGGATGTAGTCCAGGGAGTCCAGGGCGTCGACGGTCAGCGGCGCATCGGCGAGGAGGTCCATGCGCCCGCTGCGCACTTCGTCCAGGGCCGCGGAGCGTTTACCGCCGTACAGCAAGTCGATTTTCACCCCGAGGTCCTTGGCCACTTGCTGCAACATGTCGGCGGTGGCGCCGATCAGGTGCGTGGGTGCCTGGGGATCACGCCACAGGTAAGGCGGTGCATCCGGGCTGCCGGTGATCACCAGGCGATCACATTTGCCGGCCGCCAGCGATACCGTCGGCAGCAGCGACAAGGCCAGCAGCACAGTCCAGGGACGCAATTGCATGGCAGGTTCTCCGATTCGAAAATTTCCGGACAAAAAAAAGCCCGGTCAAAAGACCGGGCTCTTTATAAGTGAAGCGGCTGGATTAGACCAGCTTCTCCAACTCGGGTACGGCTTCGAACAAGTCCGCCACCAGGCCGTAATCAGCCACCTGGAAGATCGGTGCTTCTTCGTCCTTGTTGATCGCAACGATCACCTTGGAGTCTTTCATACCGGCCAAATGCTGGATCGCGCCGGAGATACCGACCGCGATGTACAGCTGTGGCGCAACGATCTTGCCGGTCTGGCCGACCTGCATGTCGTTGGGTACAAAACCTGCGTCGACGGCCGCGCGGGAAGCGCCAACCGCGGCGCCCAGCTTGTCGGCCAGGGCGTACAGGTGCTTGAAGTTGTCACCGTTCTGCATGCCACGACCGCCCGAAACGACGATCTTGGCAGCGGTCAGTTCCGGACGATCGGACTTGGCCAGCTCTTCGCCAACGAAGCTGGAAGTACCAGCGTCATGAGCAGCAGATACCGCTTCAACCGCAGCCGAACCACCTTCAGCAGCAACCGGGTCGAAACCGGTGGCACGCACGGTGATGACTTTTACCGACGCAGTGGACTGCACGGTGGCGATAGCGTTACCGGCGTAGATCGGGCGCTTGAAGGTGTCGGCGCTTTCGACCGAGATGATCTCGGAGATCTGGTCAACGTCCAGCTGCGCAGCAACGCGTGGCAGGATGTTTTTGCCGTTGGAAGTAGCGGCAGCCAGGATGTGGCTGTAGCCAGCGCCCAACTCTGCGACCAGAGGGGCAACGTTTTCCGGCAGTTGGTGAGCGTAGGCCGCGTTGTCGGCGACCAGTACTTTGCTCACGCCAGCGATTTTTGCAGCGGCTTCTGCCACCGCGCCAATGTTCTGGCCAGCAACCAATACGTGAACATCACCACCAATTTTGGCGGCAGCGGCCACGGTGTTCAGGGTGGCCGGGGCCACAACCTTGTTGTCGTGTTCTGCGATTACCAAGATAGTCATGATCAGATTACCTTCGCTTCGTTCTTCAGTTTCTCGACCAGTTCAGCCACCGACTTGACCTTGATGCCCGCGCTGCGTGCAGCCGGCGCTTCGACTTTTACGGTCTTGTTGGTGGAGGCGGTGGAAACGCCCAAAGCGTCCGGAGTCAGCACTTCAAGCGGCTTCTTCTTGGCTTTCATGATGTTTGGCAGGGACGCGTAGCGCGGCTCGTTCAAACGCAGGTCGGTGGTGACGATGGCTGGCAGCTTCAGGGAAACTGTTTGCGCGCCGCCGTCGATTTCACGGGTCACAGCAACGCTGTCGCCGCTCACTTCGACTTTCGAGGCGAAGGTGCCCTGGCCGTAACCGGTCAGCGCAGCCAGCATCTGGCCAGTCTGGTTGTTGTCGCTGTCGATGGCTTGTTTGCCGAGGATCACCAGCGAAGGCTGTTCCTTGTCGACAACAGCTTTCAACAACTTGGCAACGGCCAGGGACGTCAGCTCTTCAGCGGATTCGACGAGGATGGCGCGATCGGCACCCAGCGCCAGGGCGGTACGCAGCTGCTCTTGAGCAGTGGTCGGACCGATGGAAACGACGACGATTTCAGTCGCAACACCTTTCTCTTTCAGGCGTACGGCTTCTTCCACGGCGATTTCGCAGAAAGGGTTCATCGACATCTTGACGTTAGCGAGGTCGACGCCGGAATTGTCCGCCTTGACGCGAACTTTCACGTTGTAATCGACAACGCGTTTGACAGCTACAAGAACCTTCATGGATTCCTCGTTACTCTCCGGTGAAAAGAAAGTCGCCTAGGCGAACCTGGCGGTTGATGCTCATCGGCACACAAGGGCACCTCCAAAAACACCGGCAATCGTCGGCAGGGGACCTTGCTCACGGGAGTGATGACCGTTCGTCAGCGGTGACTGAGAGGTCATTCATTATCGTGGCGTGTAAACTGCGCGCCATCGTGGCTCGCGCGTCACCCTTATTTACCTTCAGCCTGTCTTTCGAGGTGGCCTTGAAACCCACAGTCTGCCTACGGGATGCGCAAAACCGACCGTATATTGACCGGAACGCCTATTCCGGTCAATACGCCAAAATGGCCAGTTATAAGCCGCGTTGCTTTGATTTACCTAGCGTGCGGGCAATTCAAACAAACGTTTGTATTGGACGCTGAGAGTGGTGTAGATATAATGCGCCACCTAGAGAGAAAGGTGGGTCGTCCCCTGCCCCTTGCATGAGATTTATGTGGGCATTGCCGGACGAATTACCGAACCTCCACCCATTAGAAAAAAAAGCCGTTGAGCCTTGAGTAGGAGATAGCCTGTGGAACGCGAATACATGGAATTCGACGTGGTCATCGTCGGCGCCGGCCCGGCGGGCCTGTCTGCCGCCTGCCGACTGAAGCAGAAGGCCGCCGAAGCCGGTAAGGAAATCAGCGTCTGCGTGGTCGAAAAAGGCTCCGAAGTCGGCGCTCACATCCTGTCCGGTGCCGTGTTTGAACCCCGTGCCCTGAACGAATTGTTCCCGGACTGGAAAGAACTCGGTGCGCCGCTCAACACGCCGGTGGTGCGCGATGACATCTATGTACTGCGCAGCCCGGAAGCCTCCACCAAGGTGCCTGACTTCTTTGTGCCCAAGACCATGCACAACGAAGGCAACTACATTATCTCCCTGGGTAACCTGTGCCGCTGGCTCGCCCAGCAGGCCGAGAACCTGGGCGTGGAAGTCTACCCGGGCTTTGCCGCCCAGGAAGCGCTGTTCGACGAAAACGGCGTGGTGCGCGGGATCATCACCGGCGACCTCGGCGTCGACCGTGAAGGCCACCCGAAAGAAGGCGTGTACACCCCGGGCATGGAACTGCGTGGCAAGTACACGCTGTTCGCCGAAGGCTGCCGTGGGCACATTGGCAAGCAACTGATCGAGCGCTTCAAGCTCGACAGCGACGCCGACGCCCAGCACTACGGCATCGGCCTGAAAGAAATCTGGGAAATCGACCCAGCCAAGCATCAGCCAGGCTTGGTGGTGCACACCGCCGGCTGGCCGCTGGACATCATGAGCGCCGAGAACACCGGCGGTTCGTTCCTCTATCACCTGGAAAACAATCAGGTTGTGGTGGGTTTGATTGTCGACCTGTCCTACAGCAACACTTTCCTGTCGCCGTTCGACGAGTTCCAGCGCCTCAAGCACCACCCGGTGCTGGCCCAGTACCTGGAAGGCGGCAAGCGCATCAGCTACGGCGCCCGTGCCATCTGCAAGGGCGGCCTGAACTCGCTGCCAAAAATGGTGTTCAAGGGCGGCGCACTGATCGGTTGCGACCTGGGCACCCTGAACTTTGCCAAGATCAAGGGCAGCCACACCGCCATGAAGTCCGGGATGCTCGCGGCCGATGCCGTGGCTGATCGCCTGTTCGCCGAGTCCGAAGGCGGCGACGAATTGACCGCTTACGTCGACAGCTTCAAATCCAGCTGGCTGTACGAAGAATTGTTCGCCAGCCGTAACTTCGGCCCGGCGATGCACAAGTTCGGCCCGATCATCGGTGCCGGCTTCAACTGGTTCGACCAGAACATCCTCGGCGGCAAAATGCCGTTCACCCTGCACGACACCAAGCCGGATTACGCCTGCTTGAAGCTGGCCAAAGACAGCAAGAAAATCGCCTACCCCAAACCCGACGGCAAGCTGAGTTTCGACAAGTTGAGCTCGGTGTTCATCTCCGGCACCAACCACGAAGAAGAACAGCCGTGCCACCTGAAACTCAAAGACCCTAGCATCCCGATCGGCACCAACCTGCCGCTCTACGATGAACCGGCGCAGCGCTACTGCCCGGCCGGTGTGTATGAAGTGATCACCCAGGAAGACGGCGAGAAGCGCTTCCAGATCAACGCCCAGAACTGCGTGCACTGCAAGACCTGTGACATCAAGGACCCTTCGCAGAACATTACGTGGGTAACACCGGAAGGCGCGGGTGGGCCGACTTACCCGAATATGTAAATCCGCTGCTTGAACAGAAGGCTCCCAAATGGGGGCCTTTTTTGTAGCCCATTGTTCGTAGCAGCTGTCGAGCCCCGGCGAGGCTGCGTCGGGCGCGCCACTGATCTGGAACCGAGTCGCGGCTGACGCAGCCTCGCTAAGGCTCGACAGCTGCTACGGGAATCAACAAGAGTTACGCCGCCCGTTCATCCCCGGGGCTGCGCTCGAAGTAGCGCTTATATTCCCGGCTGAACTGCGACGTACTCTGATACCCCACACTATGGGCCGCCTGCGCCACGCCCATGCCTTCCACCAACAGCAACTGCTGTGCCTTGAGCAACCGCAACCGCTTGAGGTACTGCACCGGCGACAACAGCGTGCAACGCTTGAAGTGCTCGTGAAAAGTCGACGCGCTCATGTGCGCATAACCCGCCAGCGTCTCGATATTCAGTGGCTCGGCGTAATGCGCATGCAGGTGGTTCAACGAGGTCGCCACCCGCGAAAACTGCCCCTGCTGCTCCACCAGCGCCCGCAGCACATCCGCCTGTGGCCCGCGCAACGCCGTGAACAATAATTCCCGCACCCGCGCCGGGCCCATGATCCGGCTCTCCAGCGGATCGTGCAGGCACCGCAACAGCCGTTCGACACAGCCGCGCATCGCGTCATCCAGCACCACCGAACTCATCGACTCCAGGGTCTGCGCCGCCGGCGGTGGCCCGCTCTGGATGCCCATCGCCATCACCAACTCACCCAGCACTACCCGGTCAATCCCAACCGTCACGCCCAACAGCGGCGCATTGGGCATGGCAAAGGTCTCGCACTCGAACGGCACCGGCATCGCCTGGATCAGGTAATGCCCGGCACCGTATTCCAGGGTCCGCGGGCCCAGGTACGCGACCTTGCTGCCCTGGGCGACGATCATCAGGCTGGGCTCGTAGATCTGCGGGCCGCGCGCTACGTCGCAACTGGCACGCAATACCTGCACACCGGGCAAGTTCGTGGGCGAGAAACCATCACGGGGTGTCAGGGGTTCGATCAAGGCAACCAATGCGGCATTGGCGTCGACATGGCGGGTCAACAACATGGCAAAAACTTCGCGAAAAAGGGGATGACACCATCATCGCAGGTCTGGCGCCACAGGGATCCAATCCAGGTGCACTCCCGGACGAATAGGCATGAGACTCGGAGCAATCGCCATGGCCGCACCCAGGCACGGCGCGCAGAATGCGCCACCTCACTTGTTACTGCTCCCGCGAGGTTTCTCCATGTACACCGCCATCGGTTACGCCGCCCAGTCGGCCACCACTCCCCTCGCCCCCATGTCCTTCGAACGCCGCAGCCCGCGCGCCGATGACGTGGCGATCGAAATCCTTTACTGCGGCGTCTGCCACTCCGACATCCACCAGGCACGCAACGAATGGGGCATCGCCGTGTACCCACTGATGCCGGGCCACGAGATCGTCGGCAAAGTCACCGCCGTGGGCGCCAGCGTCACCGCGCACAAAGTCGGCGACCTGGTCGGCGTTGGCTGCATGGTCGATTCCTGCCGTCACTGCGATGCCTGCCACGCCGACCTCGAGCAATACTGCCTCGAAGGTCCGACCATGACCTACGCCACCCCGGACCGGGTCGATGGCAGCAATACCATGGGCGGCTACTCCGACAGCATCGTGGTCAGCGAACATTTCGTGGTGAAGATCCCGGCCAAGCTCGACCTGGCCAGCGCCGCGCCGATCCTCTGCGCCGGCATCACCACCTACTCGCCGCTCAAGCACTACGGCGTGAAGGCTGGCGACAAGGTTGGGGTGCTGGGCATGGGCGGTCTGGGCCACATGGGCATCAAGTTCGCCAAGGCCATGGGCGCCGAAGTGACGTTGTTCACCCGTTCTGCGAGCAAGGCTGAAGAAGGCCGTCGCCAGGGCGCCGACCACGTGATCGTGTCCACCGATGCTGAACAGATGAAAGCCGCTGCCGGGCATTTCGACTTCCTGCTGGACACCATTCCGGTGCAGCACGACTTGAACCCGTACCTCGACGTGCTGCGCTTTGACGGCGTGCACATCCTGGTGGGCTTGATCGAACCGGTAGACCCGCCCGTCAATGCCGCCAAGCTGGTGTTGGGGCGTAAAGTGCTGGCCGGTTCGTTGATCGGCGGCATTGCCGAAACCCAGGAAGTCCTGGATTTCTGCGCCGAGCACGGCATCACCTGCGACATCGAAATGCTCGACATCCGCCAGATCAACGAAGCCTACACCCGCATGATTGCCGGTGATGTGAAGTACCGCTTCGTGATCGACATGGCGACCCTGAAAGCCTGACAAACCGCCCCCCCCGTAGCAGCTGTCGAGCCTTGGCGAGGCTGCGTCTGCGGTGTATCAGGTACACCGCGAACGCAGCCTCGCCAAGGCTCGACAGCTGCTACGGGGGAAGATCAGGCCTTTGCGCCCAACTCCGCTGACAGCCGCGCTGCGACCTGCTTGATCACAGGGATCAGCTCGGCCATTTTCTCAAGCGGCATGTAGGGCACGGTACTGGCGATGCTGATGCCGGCGACGATTCGCCGGCTGGCATCGCGCACCGGTGCCGCGACACAACGGATCGACGGTTCGTTGTCTTCCAGATCGAACGCATAACCGCCCGCCACGTATTCGCGCATGCGCTGTTCAAACTGCGCCCAGGATTGCTCGGGGTGCTGCGGCCACTGCAGGTTTTTCCCGCCCGCTGGCAAGCTGACCTGATACAGGCGCTGCCACTCCTCCACCGTGTCATCCAGCAACAACGCCTTGCCGATCCCGGTGCGCGCCAGCGGCATGCGATGGCCTACCCGCGAGCGCATTTCCGGGCCGTTGCGGCCGGGGTTCTTGTGCAGGTACAGCACGTCGTCATATTCACGGATAGCCAGGTGGATGGTGTCGCCGGTGAGGGCCGACAGCTCGTCCAGATAGGGTACCGCCAGGCTGACCAAAGGCAGTTCTTCACGGGCCTGGAAACCCAGCTCGATCAATTTGGGGCCCAACAGATAGCCGACTTGCGGCACCACGCGCAGGTAGCGCTCTTCCACCAGGCAACTGGCCAGGCGGTGCGTGGTGCTGCGGGTGGTGCCGATGCGCTTGGCAATCTCCTTGAGGTCCCGCGCGCCGGCGGCCACGGCCTGCACCACGCCCAGGCCACGCAGCAGGGTTTGAGTGCCGGTGGGCGCGGCATCTTTGACGGGAGTTTGGGCGATTTCCTGCATATCGGGCCTATTGGGAAGTACGAAAACGGCGAGCATTATGGGCGGTCACGCCTGTTGTGGCGAGGGAGCTTGCTCCCGCCGGGGCGCGAAGCGGCCCTAAAACAGGCGACCGCGTTTTACCTGGATGAATGAGGTGCCTGGTATTGGGGCTGCTACGCAGCCCAGCGGGGCAAGCTCCCTCGCCACAGAAAGCCTCATCGCTCGAGAAATCAGCGCTGCTTCATCCTGTCGATAATCACCGCCAGCAACAGGATCGAGCCGCGGATCACGTATTGGTAGAAGGTGTCGATGTTCTTCAGGTTCATCGCGTTCTCGATGATCGCCAGAATCAGCACCCCGGCAATCACATGCCGGATCATCCCGATCCCGCCGCTCAACGACACCCCGCCCAGTACGCACGCCGAGATCACCGTCAGCTCAAATCCCTGGCCGATCATCGGTTGCCCCGAGGTCATGCGCGATGCCAGGATCACCCCGGCCAACGCCCCAATTACGCCGTGCACGGCAAAGATGATGATCTTGGTGCGGTCGACATTCACCCCGGCCAACAACGCCGCTTCCTGGTTGCCGCCGATGGCCATGGTGTTGCGCCCGTAGGTGGTGTAGTTCAGCAGCCAGCCAAAAAACACAAAGCACAGCACGGTAATCACGATGGGTACCGGCACGCCAAACAGCTGGCCGTTGCCAAAGACGAAGAAACGTTCGTCCATCACGCCCACCGCCTTGCCGTTGGAAAAGATATACGCCAGGCCGCGCACGATCTGCATCGTCGCCAGTGTCGCAATCAACGCGTTGATCCGCAGCTTGGCGATCACGATGCCGTTGATCAGCCCCACCACCAGGCCCATGGCCAACGCCGCCGACACGCCGAAGAACACGCTGTCGGTGTCGCGAATCACGATCCCCGCCACCACGCCCGAACAGGCGATCACCGAGCCCACCGACAAGTCGAAGTGCCCCGACGCCAGGCAAAACAGCATGGTGCAGGCTGCAATACCCACAGTGGAAATCGCCAGCCCCAGCCCGCGCATGTTCAGCGGCGACAGGAAGTTGTCGATGAAAATGGCGCTGAGTACAAAGATGCTCAAGGCCGCCAGCAACATGACCCAATCGTCGAGAAACTTGCGCTGGTTGAACCCCGGCCAGAAGCTTCTCGCGGTTTTTACCTGTGACATACCTACCCCTCGTATTCTTCAGTCCCGCGTACGCGGGAGAGCCAGTTGCAGCAGCCGTGCTTCGTCCGCTTGGTCGCGGGTCAATTCGCCGGTCAGGGCGCCTTCGCTCATCACCAGGATGCGATCGGAGATGCCCATCACTTCCATCAGGTCGCTGGACACCACGATCACCGCAATGCCACTGGCGGCGAGGTTGTGAATGATCTGGTAGATCTCCGACTTGGCACCGATATCGATGCCACGAGTCGGCTCATCCAGCAGCAAGACTTTCATCGGCATCGACAGCCAGCGACCGAGAATCGCCTTCTGCTGATTGCCGCCCGACAGGAACAGAATCGGTTGGTCGGCCGACGGCGTGCGTACGTTCAGCGCGCTGATCTGGCGCTGGGCGTTGGTGCGTTCCCAGCCGCCCTGGATCAGCCAGCCGAAGCGCGCATGGTCGCGGCGCGCGCTGATATTGATGTTCTCCGCAACACTGGCGCGGGGCACGATGCCTTCCTTCTTGCGGTCCTCGGGGCACAGCAACACACCCGCCGCAATCGCATCCCGTGGTGTCTTGAACGTCTGCGCCTGGCCATGCAACACCAATTCGCCCTGGGTGCTGCGCGACAGCCCGGCCAGCAGGCGCAACAGCTCAGTGCGCCCTGCCCCGACCAAACCGAACAGCCCGAGAATCTCGCCCTTGTTGACCTGCAAGCTCACCGGCTCCTGCAACCCCGGCCCGAGCAAGCCCTCCACCCGCAACGCTACACCGGAGTGCTCGCGCGGCCGGTAGTCGTAGATGTCCTGGATATCGCGCCCGACCATGCAGTTGACCAACTGGTCGACGTTCAACTGCGTCATGTCCTCGAACGTGCGCACGAAGCGCCCGTCCTTGAACACCGTCACCGCGTCGCAAATCCGGAACACTTCTTCCATGCGGTGCGACACGTAGAGGATCACCCGGCCTTCGTCCCGCAGCCGGGCGATGATCACCATCAACCGCTCGATCTCACGGGCCGAGAGGCTGCTGGTGGGTTCATCGAACGCAATCACGTGGGCGTTGCGCGACATGGCCTTGGCGATTTCCACCAATTGCCGCTGGCCGAGGGACAGGCTGCCAAGGCGCATGTTCGGATCGATTTCATCCGCCAGGCCCTTGAGCAATTCCCGCGCCTTGCGCACCATCGCGCCGCGATTGACTACGCCAAAGCGCGAGGGCATGTGCCCCAGCAGCAGGTTTTCGGCGACGGTCATTTCCGGCACCAGTTGCAGCTCCTGGTGAATCACCGCAATACCGCTGGCAATGCTGTCGGCTGCCGATTTGAAGCTGACACTGCGTTCACCCAACTGCAAACTGCCGCTGTTGGGCGGATAAAAACCGCCGAGGATTTTCAGCAGCGTCGACTTGCCCGCACCGTTCTCGCCCATCAGCGCGTGCACCGAATGGGGCCGCGCCTCAAAGCTGATCTGCGCCAGGGCTTTCACCCCGGGAAACTCCTTGCCGATGCCGTTGAAGCGCAGGCTGTCTGCAACAGCGCTGTTCATTTCCACAGACCGATCTTGCTCAACTCTTCCTTGAAGTTGGCGCGGGTGATCAGGGTCACGTTATCCAGTGCGGTGAACTTGGCCGGCTCGGTGCCTTTGGTTACCCACTCGAACATCGCGGTGGCGGTTTTATAGCCTGAGGCGTCCGGACTGAGCAGCATCGAGCCATAGAAACCGGTATCCGATTTCTTGAGTTCTTCGATGGCGTCGGTGCCATTGATGCCCACGCCGATCACATTCGGCGCCTTGAAGCCGGCGCTTTCGGTGGCGCGCACGCCGCCCAATACGGTGCTGTCGTTCATGCCGCCGATCAGCAGGTTTTTCGCGCCGCTGGGCAGTTTCACCAAGGCTGAGTTGGTGGAGTCCATGGCGCCCGGCACGTCGAGGGTTTTCTGTGCGGTGAACAATATATGATCAACCGGCAGGCCGGCGGCCTTGAGGCCTTCTACCGAACCATCGGTGCGTTTCTTGCCGGTCTCCAGCTCGTCAAAGGTGTTGATGACGGCGTAGGTTTCCTTCCAGTCCCAATTGCGATGCTTGGCTTCGGTGGCCATGGCCTCACCTTGTTTCTGGCCGATCTTGTAGGCGTCCAGGCCGACGTAAGGCACGTCTTCCATGGGCTTGCCCTTGGCGTCGACAAAGCGGTCGTCCACTGCCAGCACTTTCAGGTTATTGAGCTTGGCCTTGGCCATGATCGCCGGGCCGAGGGACACGTCCGGCGGGCAGATCACGAAGCCCTTGGCACCGTTGGCGGCCAGGGTGTCGATCGCAGAAAGGGTTTTTTCACCGTCAGGCACGGCGATCTTGATCACGGTGAAACCATGGTCCTTGCCGGCTTTTTCGGCGAAGGCCCATTCGGTCTGGAACCAGGGTTCTTCGGCTTGCTTGACCAGGAAGCCGATCTTTACTTCTTCAGCAGAGGCCAGGCCGCTGAGAGCCATCGTGAGTGCCAGGGTGCCTAGTGTCTTCTTGAACATGAACCACCTCTTCTTGTTATTTGGAAAAGTGTTAATCGTGGTACATCACCGACCGCCCGCCATCGATCATCAGGCAGGTGGCATTGATAAAAGGTGCTTCGTCAGTGGCGAGAAACAATGCAGTCATCGCCACTTCAATCGGCTGGCCGATGCGCTTGGGCGGGTGCAGGTCGAAGGCACGCTGACGCTCGGCGTGAGGGTCGGCAAAACCGTTCCAGTAATCGACGTTGAGTTGGGTTTCGATATAGCCCGGCGCGATGGCGTTTACGCGAATGCCCTTGGGCGCGTATTCGATGCCCAGTGCACGAGTCAGCCCGAGCAGGCCGTGCTTGGCCACCGGGTACGGGAAGCAACCGGGAATGATGTGGCTGGAATGGGTGGAGGCGATGTTGATGATGTTGCCGATGCCTTGCTCGATCATGTGCGGCAACACGGTGCGGCAGCCGTACCAGGCGCCGTCGAGGTCGATGGCAAAGCAGCGGCGCCAGTCTTCGTCGGTCATTTCCAGCGGGTCGCGGAACACGTTGACGCCGGCGCAGTTGACCAGCACATCGACGCGGCCAAAACGTTCGATGGCCACGTCCACCAGGGCGCGCCATTGGTCCTTGGAGGTGATGTCGATGGGTTGCGCATGGATTTGGGCGCCACGCTCGCGCCAATGGGCGGCGACTTTCTCGACTTTCTCGCCCTGGATATCACCGATTACCAGGCGCGCCTGCTGGGCCTGGAAGCAGGCGACGATGGCCTCGCCAATTCCTTGGGCGGCGCCCGTGATGACCACGACTTTGTTCTTCAGTCGCTCGCCGTAAGTCGGCTCGGGCACCGGAGGTAACGACAACGGTTGTGCCTGCATCGCTTCACCTGTTTTGTTTTTGGTAGTGAGTGCTGATGCAGAAGACTATAAACCCAGAAACCGGAACATCTCAATATATAAATTATCATCCCACATAGTGAGTAAATGTATAAAAAAACCGGCTGTGATAGCCGGCTCTTTATGCGCTTTTAACCTTGGGCGAAATCCCTCAGGGCGTCGCCTTCCATGCGGTAGCGAACCCACTCTTCCTGAGGTTGTGCGCCGATGGACTTGTAGAACGCGATGGCCGGTTCGTTCCAGTCCAGCACGCTCCACTCAAAACGCCCGCAACCGTTGTCGCAGGCGATTTTCGCCAGGTGGCGCAGCAATTTCTTGCCCGCCCCGCCGCCGCGTTGCTCGGGGTTGATGTACAGGTCTTCGAGGTACAGGCAGTTGCTGCCGAGCCAGGTGGAATAGCTGAAAAAGAACACCGCAAAGCCGATCGGCAAACCATCGCGCAGGCAGATCAGGCCGTGGGCGGTAGCGCCTTCACTGAACAGGCTGCGCTCGATGTCGGCCACACTGGCGATCACTTCATGGCGAGCTTTTTCGTAGTCGGCAAGCTCCGTGATGAAGGTCAGGATCTGCGCAGCATCGCTGGGCACGGCGGGGCGAATCTCGATGGTCATGGACTGGCCTTGTCAGGGGAAGAAGGCACCCATACTAAGGCGGTTTAATGACCGATTGCAGTGCAATTTGATTCGCGGCTAACCTGTAAGCCATCGACCTTTGAGAATTCCCATGCCTTTCACGCCAATGACCGACCTTGCTGCGACTTTATTGCCTCACGCCCTTGAGCCATCGGAAGACGGCGCCCACGACCTGTCCCATTTGCAGCGCGTGTGGCACAACGTGCGGTCGATCCAGGCGCTGGAAGGGGGCAATCTTGAGGTGCTGCTGGCGGCGGTGCTGCTGCATGACTGCGTGGCCGTGGAGAAGAATTCGCCGTTGCGGTCCAGGGCGTCGCAAATGGCGGCGGACAAGGCCGGGGAGATTTTGCAGGCGTTGGGTTGGCCGCCCGTGACGATTGCGGCGGTGACACACGCCATCGAGACCCACAGCTTTTCGGCGGCCCTGACGCCGGTGACGCTTGAGGCGAAAATTGTGCAGGATGCCGACCGCCTGGATTCCCTGGGCATGATCGGCGTGGCTCGCACGTTTTATGTCGCCGGGCGTATGGGCAGCGGGCTTTATGACCCGGCAGATCCAACAGCGCAGCATCGCGAGTACGACGACAAGCGCTTCTGCCTCGATCATTTCCAGACCAAACTCCTGCATCTGGCGGGCGGATTTCAGACACCAACCGGGCAACACATGGCGATGGTTCGCCACGAACGGTTGAAGGGATTCATGGACCTGTTCATCGAAGAAATCGGCACGCCATACTCCGCTGCGGGCTAACGCAAGAACCGTTAACCACAGAACAAACCCAAAGGCTGGGCATGGTAAAAAGTTGGGCATAAATCCAACAGACGCAAGGCTTCTCCATGCACGCCTCACCTGCGGTTGGCGGAAAACTGTTTGCCCTTTTCTGCCTCGCCAGTTACCTGCTTTCCCTGTCCTATGGCTCGACATTCCTGCTGTCGCTGCTGATCCATTCCCGTGGAGGCGACGAACACGACGCCGGCAGCGTGATCTCCATGGCCATGTTAAGCACCTTTGTGGCGGTGCTGCTTTGCGGGCATCTGGCGGACCTGCTGGGGGCCGCCAGGTCGATCGCCTTGCTCGGCGGGTTGCTGGTGGTGGCCTGCCTGGGCTTTGCGTTGGCGCCGGGGTTTGGCGAGGGCTTGATGGTCTTCGGCTTGTCGTTGGGGCTGGGCTGGGGCGTGTTCTATACGCTGGGGCCGATCATCGTGGCGATGCTGGTGGAACCGGCGCAGCGGGCCAAATATTTCGCCCTGCTGTCGGGCAGCATGATGACCGGGATCGGCTCCGGGCCGCTGCTCGGGCGGGCGGCGAGCGCCCTGGATTTTTCGCTGACGGCGGCGTTTCATATCGCGGCGCTGGCAAGCCTGGTGGGCGTGGTGATTTTCTGGCGGCTGGGCGCAGCGCTGAGTCAACACACCGCGCCGGTGTCGAAGATTTCCTGGTCGGCCACACGCAAGGTGCTGTCGTCCCGGGCGGTGTTCGCGATCATCATGGTGGGCCTCGGCGGTTGCGTGTTCGGCGGGCTGTCGAGTTTCCAGACCAGCTATGCGGCGGTGCACGGGCTGGACTATTCGCTGTTCTTCCTGGGCTTTATGAGCGCGGCGATTACCAGCCGTCTGTTGATCGCCAGCATCGTGGTCAAGCGAGATCCGTATTGGGCTGCCTGCGTGTTGTCCGGCTTGATGCTGGTGTCGATTTTCCTGTTCGGGTTCATGGTCGGTGACAGCTTCAGCTACCTGCTGGCAGCCGTCACCCTGGGCGTTGGATATGGCCTGACGTATTCGGTGATCAACGGTCTGGCGGCCAACGAGGCGCCCGCCGGCACTACGCCCCAGGCGCTGTTGCTGTTCAGCCTGGCGTACTTTATCGGGGTGTTCGGCTTCCCGTTGCTGGCGGGCAAGGTCATCGTCGAATACGGCATGCCCACTCTGTTGATGAGTGTGCTGGCCGTGGCTTTGCTCAACTGGCTGATCACAGTGGCCCGGTTGATCTGGCGGCGAATCGCGCCACACAAAATCTTACAAGCGACCTAAGACCGTTCGTCGGTATCGAGGCACGAATCGCAAACAGGGGCGGACCAATATCAGGTAAGGACATTAATCATATGGAGACACCATCATGACGACTTCCAAGTTTGCCGCCCTCGCCCTCACCGGTTTGCTGTCTGCCGTTTCGTTGAGCAGCTTTGCCGCCTCGACGGGGTCCAGTACCGGCCCGACCAACCCTGTCGGCAGCCCACCTAATCCGGCCACCCAAGAGTCGAAGGATTCGATGGGCACCGGCATGGACACCAACGGCGGCGCGATCATCGACAACAGCCAGGACCCGCACACCCAGGGCAACGACACCAATCGCAACAGCGGCGCGGTGCCTAACGGCAAAATGGGCCCAGGTGCTACTTCGCCCTCGATCAACAAAGGTGATGATTCAAACATCCCCGGCGCACCCAAACAGCCAGCGCCTTAACGTGCTGGAAAGACGAACACCCGATCATTTCCCAGTGAAGAGGTATGCATGAACGTCGATCACAACCTTGAAAAAGAAGTCCTCACCCGTCTGCTCCACGCTCACCCAAGTGGGCTGGGCAAGGAAGTGCTGGACAACTACCGAGGTGAAAAAATGGTGGCCAGCGCCTTGGCCACGTTGCAGGAACGCGGTTGGATCAAGGAAGGCCACGTGACCTGCAGCGATGCCGGGGAACACGCGCTGAACTTGCCGATCAAGCTCACCGCGTCCGGCGTGGAAGCGGCCCGCAAGCTGGAAAGCGAAGCGGGCCAGTAACGCACAATGTCTGGTCTGGCCCTTGTCGAAGGGCCAGAAGGAGTATCGCAATGCCTCGTGGAAGCAAAGCCAAATACACCACCGAACAGAAGCGCAAGGCCGCTCATATCGAAGAGAGTTATGAGCACAAGGGCGTGTCGAAAGAAGAGGCCGAGGCCCGCGCCTGGGCCACCGTCAACAAGCAGTCCGGCGGCGGCGACAAGGCTGGCGGTTCAGGCAAGCGCAAGGCGCCGGCGAAGAAGTCCGAGGACCGGCATGAGTCGGCCAAACGGGCGGCGGCCAGCCGCGAAGGGCACCCGCGCAACAGCCGGGTTTCTTTGGGTACGCAGACCAAGGAAAGCTTGCTGAAAGAAGCGCGCGCCAAGGATATTCCCGGGCGCTCGACGATGCGCAAGGATGAGTTGATCGAGGCGCTGAAACGCGCGGGCTGACGCATCTCCCTTAACCGCCCCCCTATCAAAGGTGGGAGCGGGCTTGCCCGCGAAGGCGGTGTATCATCCAAAACACTTGGCACTGATACACCGCATTCGCGGGCAAGCCCGCTCCCACATTTTTTGGTCGGGTTTTCAGCCACGGAGTCAGCGGTTAGCGGCCACCAGTAGCATCATCGGCCGCTCAAGCTCTTCCGCCAGTGCCGGACGGGCCTTCAGATCCGCTTCGCTAGGGCCCCACTCGTCGACATGAGTCAGGGTGAACCCCGCCTGGATCAACAGCGTCAGCAACGTGCCCACGGTACGATGTTGCTTGATCACACCCTCCGCCAACCAGTTTGTCACCCGTGGCCCTTGCAACTGGTAGCTGTCCACCGGCCAACGCTTGCGCCCTTGCTCATCAATCAGCCAGCCCGGTTGCCTGGGCGCCATGAAGATCGGGTGCTCGATGGAAAACACCAACCGCCCGCCGGGTACCAACGCTCGATGGATGCGTTCGAACAAGCCTTTCAAGTCGACGATGTAATGGAAGGCCAACGAGCTGTAGGCCAAATCGAATGCAGCGGCAGGAAGGTCAAGCTGTTCAAGGTCGGCGATGGCGTAGGCAATGGCCGAAGATGACGTCATCTCCTTCGCCCGCGCCAGCATCTTGTGTGAGACATCCAGCCCCAGCACTTGCTCGGCGCCCTCCTCTTGGGCCCAGCGACAGAACCAACCGTAGCCGCAACCCAGGTCCACTACTTTCAAGCCCGGCATCGGCGGCAGCATGGCCTGCAACGCCGGCCACTCCGGGGCGCCAGCAAGGCCTTCCACCGAGCGCCCCATTTTGCTGTAGCCCTCGAAGAAAACCTCGGTGTCGTAGATGTTCTGGGTCATGGCGTCGCTCCGTGCTCAATGGCGACTATTCTGCCGAATCAGCCCGCGCTCAACAACGCATCCACTTCAGCCGTGCCCGGTGAGGTCGCAGGCCCCCAGCGCGTGACCGCCAAGGCCGCCGCCGCATTCGCACGACGGGCCGCAGCAGCCGGCGCCAGGCCGCTGGCCAAACCTGCGATAAACACCCCGGCATGGGCATCGCCCGCGCCGTTGCTGTCTACCGCCTGGACCTTGAATCCTGGCACATGCTCGGCCCGCCCGTTACGGCTGACCCAGCAGCCATTCGGCCCGTCGCGTACCACCCGTAACGCGTCTGCAGGCAAGTGGTCATCAAGCTTGAGCAATGCGCCTGCAAGATCGCTGGCGCCAGTGAATGCCAGCGCTTCGGGACCGTTGCTGGTCCAGATGTCGATACGCGGCAACAGGGCGACCATCAAGGCCGAGTCCGGCGCCTTCACCAGCGGGCCCGGGTCGAACACCACAGTAATCTGGCGCGGCAACGCCAATAGCCAATCGAGCAACGCCTGGGCCTTGCCCTCCAGCAGCAGGCTGTAGCCGCTGACGTACACATAATCGTCGGCGTGAGGCACGGCGCACGCCAGGTCTTGCGCGAGCAAGTCACCTTCGGCGCCGATATGGGAAATGAAGGTGCGCTCGGTAGTGGCTTCGGTCAGGGACACGCACAAACCGGTGTCCTTGTCGTCGCTGGCGGCCAGGGCCATTTCAATGCCCTCGGCGTGCATCGCCGCGCGCGCCAGGTCGCCAAAGCGGCCGGTGCCATGGCGGCCCAGATAGACCACCGGCAACCCGTTGCGCCGGGCAGCAGCCATCACATTGAAACCGCCGCCCGCCTCGAAGCTGGCGGAGTTGGCCAATACATCGCCGCCAGTGGCAGGCAATGTGTCGAGGGACATGACCAGATCAACGATGACCTGGCCGCTGTGCAGCAATCTAGACATTTGCGCTCTCTACCAAAGCCGGGCGACGGTCAGCCGCGCCACCCAGTACTGCATAAATCCCGCCGGCCACCAGGAAGGTGACGATCCAGCCCAGGCCGTTGTGGCCCAGCCACGAATCGGACAACGGCCCGGCGAACCAGATGTTCTCGGCCGTGGTGCCGATGGTGGTGAAGCTGACACCCAGCATAATCGCAATCGCCCAGGCGCCAAATGCACGCCATTCAACCCCGCCGCGGTACCAATAGGCGCTGCTTGGCGTCACGTCCAGCAAGTCTTTGGGGCTGTAGTAGTGGCGATGCAGCAGGTCGACCACAAAAATCCCGACCCAGGCCGTGATGGGTACGGCCAGCAACGAAATGAAGGTGATGAACGGGCCGTAGAAGCTGTCGGCGATCAGCATGAAGTAGATCGAACCGGCGAAGATTGCGACGATATCAACGATTACCGCATGCACGCGCTTGACCTTCAAACCAAGGGTCAAGGTGGTGAGGCCCGCCGAGTACACCGACAGGTTATTCGACAGCAGCAACCCGCCGAACGCGGTGATCAGGTACGGCACGGCCATCCAGGTCGGCAGCATGTCGCGGATCGCGATGATCGGGTCAGTGGCCGACGCCAGGTCGTTATTGCCTACCGACAGCAGGCCGCCCAGGGTGATCAACAGCACCAGCGGAATCCCTGCACCGAACGCCGCAGACGCCACCAGGCGCACGGCCTTGACGCTGCGGTGCTGGTAGCGCGACATGTCGGCACCGGCGTTGGCCCAGCCGATACCGGTACCGGCGGCCATGGTGCCGACGCCGATGATCATCGCGCTCAACGGTGCAGGCGTGGCGTTGAATACCGCGCTCCAGTCGATGGTGGCGCAGAGGAAGCCACCCACCAGGATATTCAGCGCACCGAACACGTAGGTGGCCCACTTCTGGATCACCAGCAAGGTGGCGTGGCCCAAGCCCGATACGGCGAGGGTCAGCAGCACGAAGATCCCGATAAACAGCAGGGTCAGCACTGGCGCGCTTTTGGCTGCAACCGGCGAGTTGAACAGGATCGAGCACAACGACAGCAGCACGAAGGCGGCGGTAGTGGTGTTGACGGTTTCCCAGCCAAGGCGCGACATCAGCGATACCAGGGTTGGCCCGATATTGCCGCGTACGCCGAAGATCGCCCGCGACAGGGTCAGGCTCGGTGCCCGGCCACGACGGCCGGCGATGGAGATGATGCCGACCACCGCAAACGATCCGGCGGCGCCAAGAATTGCGACGATGATTGCCTGCCAGATCGCCAGGCCGCGAAACGCCACCAGGGTCGCGCCCAAAGGCAATCCGAGGATGCTGATGTTGGCCGCGAACCAGACCCAGAACAGTTGCAGCGGATGGCCATTGCACTCGCCTTCCGGGACCGGCTCGATGCCGCGTGTTTCCAATTGCCCGGCGCTTTGGCCGGAAGAAGACGTACTCATGGTGGGGTGCTCCTGATGCCTGTTTTTTTGTGGTTGTGGCAGTTTCGCAAGTCGAATCTTTATTCCGGTCATCCTGACTCGGCGAATCACTGTAGGAGCGAGCTTGCTGTGGTGAGGGGGCTTGCCCCCCGCCGGGTTCACCGCAAGTTAATGGGGCTGCTTCGCAGCCCAGCGCGGGGCAAGCCCGCTCACCACACCAAGCGCGTTCCTACAGGTTGATGTGTGGTGCTCAACGCAGATCGAGCAGCCCCTGAACCAAGGGTTCCAGGTGCAGGCCGTTGACCTGTTTGACCTGCTCGATCATCGCCTCAGGCCAGCACTGCATCCCCAGGCACGCACCGAGCATGGCGCCGAGAATCGCGGCGATGGTGTCGGTGTCGCCGCCAAGGCTGGCGGCCATGCACAGGGCTTCGAAGGCGTTTACTTCACCCACCGCGACTTGTTGCGCGAGGGCAAACGACACCACCACCGATTCCTGGGACGCCACGGAGGTGCCGATCAATTCGTAGAGCAGGTCGGTAAACAGCGCCTTGTCGCCACTGTCGACGCTCAAGGTGCGCGCCCAACTGATGCGGGTGGCGATGCGCCCACCGGCAATCCAGTGGCCGTGGTTTTCTGCCTGTTGGGCGATCTGCGTGCCGATATTCAGCGCTTCGCCCAGGTCGACACCGTTGATCCCGGCAGAAACCACCGCCGCCACTGCTGCGGCGCTGGAGATGCCCAGGTTGGTGTTGTGGGTGACCTGGCACGCCTGGATCACCGCCTGGATAAACTGCCCGGGGTCATTGACGTTTGCCGCGATGCCCACCGGGGTGATGCGCATGGCGGCGCCGTTGGTGGTGCCGTAGCGCCCGGATTCTTCCGGGGTATGGCCTGCCAGGATCATGTCGATCGCGCGTTTGGTCGACGGGCCCAGCAAGTCCTGGGAGCCTTTGGCGCGCATCACCGCTTCCCAATCGATCAGGCGTTGGGCGAGCTCGGTGGGTTCAATTTTGCCTTGCCCGTCCACCAGCAACTGGCCAACAAGGATCGCCTGCTCGGTGTCATCGGTGATCGAGCCCTTGGGCATGTTCGGCGCGATCGGCTGATCGGCGTCGGCATCTTCCAGGGCGGTGATCGCGCCGAAACGTGCCTTGACCTGCTCGCGGCTCAGGGACTGGGTGGGCATGCCCAACGCATCGCCCAAGGCCAGGCCGTAGAAGGCGCCGAGGGCGCGGGTAGTGGCGGTCATGTCGGTGTTCCAAATTGTAGGTGCAGGCGAAAGTGCAGAGGGTCGAGCAGGCTTTCGACGGATTCCATGAAGCGGTCCTGGCGGTCGTAAGTGGTGCGCAGGGCCTTGAGGAACACCGTGCCTGCCGGGCGACCCAAGAGCTGGGCATCTTCCTCGCTCAACGGCTCGGCGCCGATCCATTGGCTGCCGGTGGCGCCGACGTAGCCGTAGGCGGCCAGGGTGATGGTCAGGGAATTATCGATCAGGCCGACGTGCGGCAGGCTTTCCAGGCCACCGGAGGCCGGCATCAGCGAGCGCTCCAGGGACACGAACGTGCCGTCGGCGGCGCGACGGCGGCGGTCGAGGGCGATGAATTGGTCGCTGCCGTGACTGCTGAACAGGTCCGGGCGGGTGACCGATTCCAGGCGCAGGATCTCGGAGCTCACCACCGCGCCGGTGTCGGCCAGCGCCTGGGCCCAGCCGCTGCGCTGGTCCAGCACCATGCCGTCAAAGGTGACGATGGAGCCGACACCGCTTTGGGTGGCGATGTAGCTGCGGCGCTTAAGCTCCGCCAGGGCTTCACGCAGGGTACCGCGGCTGACGGAGAACTCTTCCGCCAGTTGGTGCTCGCCCGGCAGCAGGACACCGTCGGCCATCACTCCACCCTCGATACGGCGGATCAGCTCGTCGACGACGCGTTTTTTCTTATCAAATCGGACATGTCTAATCATGTACAAATTGATAACCGAAGCGCCCGGTTACAGCAAGCGAATTATTTCAGGAGGAAGGCAAAAGTCCGCCTCAGGGCTCCAGGCCGATCGGGAAAAATACCCCGCCGCTCCAGACGCCGAGCCAGTTCTTACCGTTGATCGGACGGGTCACCGCCAACTCCACCAATTGATAGAACGCGTTGCGGTGAACCAGGGCTTCGAGGTTGGTACGCACCCGCAAGTAGGGCGAGGGTTCCTGTGTGTGCGGGTCGATCACAACCCGCAGCGGATGTTCGATACCGGCCTCAACCGGTTCATCCACATTGGTGGTAAAGCGCAGCACCTGACTTTCGCCCTGCCCTTCTACCTCCAGGGTGACGGCTACGAAGGGCGCATCATCGACCTTGATCCCGACCTTTTCCACCGGAGTAATCAGGAAGTAATCATCGCCATCGCGGCGGATGATATTGGAGAACAGCTTGACCATCGGCTTGCGGCCAATCGGCGTGCCCATGTAGAACCAGGTGCCGTCGCGGGCGATACGCATGTCGATATCGCCGCAAAACGTCGGGTTCCACAGATGCACCGGCGCGGGTCCCTTGCCCTTGGGCAATTGCGCCAACAGGTCATTGGCTTTGGCCGTATCGGTCATGCTGCCCTCCTTGTGACTTACTGATCGCTCATGCCCAACAGGCTGCGCGCGTAGTGCGCCAGGGGCTTGCCGATCAGATCGTCAGGTTTGTTGTCGTGGAACGTCAGTAAACCGCCACGGCTATGAATGCGCACAGTATCAATCAAATACTGGGTGCTGGTCTCGATCAACATCACCTGAATGGTGCCGGTGTCGAGGCCCAGGCGATCCACCGCCTCCTGGTCAGACCATTCATCGGCGTTGCCGATACGGTCATCCGCCTGGGCGAAGCGGCAATACAACAGGTAATGCGCGCCGGCCGCCCGGGCTTCCGACATCGCCTGCTCCAGGCCTTCGGGCTTGCGAGCGCGACGAACCATCGGGAAGTATTCGACAAACCCGTTGAAAGCTTCCTCGGCCACCACGTTAGGCCGTGGATAAGCGCTGCCTGGCGGGGTGAACGCACCCTGGGCGATGAAGACAAAGGAGTCCGGCTGTATGCGGATCGAATTGACGCGGCGGGTATCGCTGTGGTCCAGCAACCCGGCATCGCTCATCTGATAGCGCGTGCCTTCGGCCATATCACTGACGGTCATGCAGCCACCCAGGGCGAGTGACGCCAGCATCAAAACCAGACTACGCATCCTAATTCTCCAGAGGCCGGTGACGGAAAACCGGCGAATGGGCACGAGATGCAGATTTTGCGCCAGCTTGCGGGACTAGCCGCCGATGATCTTCATGATGGTCGCTCCACCGGAGAATGCGACTTCCTGCTTGTCGCCCAAGGCCTTGACCAGCAAGCGCTGCAAGGCCGGCAGAGCCTGGTGGCGGGGTTTGTCCAGCAGGTCGCCAACGTAGTGGCGATTGCTCGACGACAGGCAACCATGCAGCCAGCCGGTGGACGACAGCCGCAAGCGCGAACAGGTGCGGCAGAACGGTACGCTTTCGTTGGCGATGACACCGAAGAAGCCCTTGCCCGGCACTTCGTAGCGCACGGCAGTAGCGTCCACCGGGGCGTTGGCTTGCAGGTATTCGTGATGCTCGCCAATCAGCCCGAGCAATTGCTGAAGGCTGACGAATTGCTGCAGGAATGCGTTGGAGTCGGTGGCCAGGTGGCCCATGCGCATCAATTCGATAAAGCGCAACTCGTAGCCACGCTCCAGGCAGTAGTCGAGCAGCGGCATCACCTGGTCGAGGTTCTGGCCGCGCAACGGCACCATATTGACCTTGATCTTGATCCCGGCGGCACTGGCCTGGTCCATGCCATCGAGCACGGTGGCCAGGTCGCCACCGCGAGCGATACTGCGGAAGGCGTCGGCGTCCAGGGTGTCGAGGGAAACGTTGATGCGGCGGATCCCGGCGTTTACCAGCAGTGGCAGTTTGCGCGCCAGCAGTTGGCCGTTGGTGGTCAGGCTGATGTCGCTCAGGCCCATCTGCCCCACCGCGCCCATGAAGGCTTCCAGCTTGGGGCTGACCAGCGGCTCACCGCCGGTAATGCGCAGGCGCTCGATGCCGGCGGCCTCGATCAAGTATTCAACGCCGCGCGCCATCGCCTCGGCAGACAGTTCATCCTGCGCAGCCACCAGCCGCTTGCCGTTGGGCACGCAGTAGGTACAGGCGTAATTGCAGGCTGAGGTCAGGCTGATCCGCAAATTGCGGAATCGCCTGCCTTGACGATCAACGATCATGGATCACTCCGGCAGAGGATAATTCGGGCGCACTAAAACCTGACTGAAAAATCAAGTTTTAGCAAGGTCCTTGCCTGAGTATATTCCTGGTTTACTGCGCTGGGCAGGAAATCATATCGCCATCACGCTGGCGAATGACTCAAGTGGCCGGCGTTTCGGCGTTCGGCAAATCGGTACTGTGCTTGCGCTTGTTGCCCATGCGCACGCCGATGTCCATCAGGAACTGGAAGAAACCTTCCTGGTCTTCCAGCACATTGCTCCAGAACGGCGAGTGGTACAACGCCACCGCGCCATGCACCAACGCCCAGGCCGCGCAGTAGTGAAAATACGGCGGCACGTCTTCGAGCTTGCCTTCGCTGATGCGGCCCTTTATCAGCAGGGTCAGGCGTTCGAAGTTCGAGGCACGGATCTTGTGCAGCTCCTCGACCATTTCCGGCACCTGGTGGCCCTTCACGACTTTTTCTTCGAGGCGATCAAACAGGCGGTAGCGCTGCGGGTCACGCATGCGGAACTCGAAGTAGGCGCGCGACAGCGCTTCCTTGTCCTTGTCGACATCGGCCGAGTGCAGCAGCTCGTTCAAATCGCGCTCGTAGTCGAGCATCAGGCGCAGGTAGATCTCGGCCTTGGACTTGAAGTGCTTGTAAATGGTGCCTTTGCCGATACCCACGGCATCCGCAATCATCTCGACGGTGACGCTGTCTTCACCCTGGTCGAGGAACAGCTTGAGTGCGGTGTCGAGAATTTCCTGCTCGCGGCGGCGAAACTCACGGACCTTGCGGGGTTCTTTGTGCATAAGAAAAAGGTCTGCAGAGATGGAGATTGGGAGGGTGGCGTGCCCCAAGCGGCGCTTGTCGGAACGTTTTACCCGGTGCGCGGGATTATCCCGACTGAACGGTCGTTGGGCAACGCCTATATGAACAACCTTTGCACTTAACTTACAGCGCGCCAACGAATAAGCCGATTTGAGTCAGAAATAAAACACGACATTGCTGCACGTGCATCGCGATCAATGAGAACTCAACCGAAGCGGGCGTATTCCAAATCTGTTTAAAAAACGATCAGATGCGGCTGGACTGAATCGGATACTGATCAATACTTGAAATGTCGGCGTGACATCTCCCCCAAGTGACACGTCGACCTGGGTACCGACGGACTGTGTGCCCTTGTTTTACTCCTAATGGTCTTAACCCGGATTCACCCCCCAGAACCCGGGTTTTTTTTGCCTGCGATTTAGCCGGCCACGTGGGCCAGCGGGAACAGGCGCTTGAAGTTGTCGGTGGTCTGTTCGGCAAAACGCTCGTAAGACTCGCCCCGCAGCATCGCCAGGTAATCCGCAACATCCCGTACGTATTCCGGCAGGTTGGGTTTGCCGCGATGGGGAATCGGCGCCAGGTACGGCGAATCGGTCTCCACCAGCAGCCGGTCTGCTGGCACCTGGCGTGCGACATCGCGCAGGGCGTCGGCATTGCGAAAGGTGACGATGCCCGACAGGGAAATGTAGAAGCCCAGGTCGAGGGCGGCCTTGGCCATGTCCCAGTCTTCAGTAAAGCAGTGCAGTACACCGGCCTGGGGCAGCGTGGCTTCGCGCAGCAGGGTCAGGGTGTCGGCACGGGCGCCACGGGTGTGGACAATCACCGGCTTGCCGGTCTGCTGCGCAGCTTGCAGGTGCAAACGGAACGACGCCTGCTGCAACTCGGCGGCTTGCGGTTCGTAGTGGTAATCCAGGCCGGTCTCGCCGATGGCCACTACGCGAGGGTGATTGAGTTCGCCGAGCAACCAGTCGAGGGCCGGGGCTTCGCCGGGCTTCAGGTCCAGCGGGTGAATGCCCACCGAGCAGTCGACGTCGGCATATCGATCGGCCAGGGCTTTGACATCGGCGGCGTTTTGCGCGCTGACGCCGATGCACAGGAAGTGCCCGACTCCACGCTGGCGCGCGGCTTCAAGGGCGGCATCGAGGGAGCCGCCGTGCTGGGCCAGGTCGAGGCGATCAAGGTGGCAATGGGAATCTACGAGCATAAGGATCTACAACTTGAGTCACGGAAAGTGTCTGGCCAACGATACACCCGTCGGCCACTGAAATTAACGCCGGCCGAGCAAACCGACCCACTGCACCAGCAAGGCCTCAAGCAACAGCACGCGGTTGAGGTTGGCCTTGCCCAGTACCTTCTGGCGTTGGGCGAGGATCCAGTCCTGAATAGTCAGGACCTTGTCCTGGGCACTCTTCTGCGCCAGGTATTGCACCACCTTGCGCATGTCCGCAAGGCCCAGGCCGTTTTCGTCCTGGGTCAGTTGGTAGCGCAGGACCAGGCTCGACCAGTCGCAGAACCAGTCGAACAGCAGCAGCAAGGGAATGTCTTTCCAGGCGCTTTCGGCCAATTGCGTGGCCGATACTTCCTGCTTGAGCAGCTTCTTCACCCCGTCCACCACCAGTGCGCGCTGTTCCCGCACGCCCTGGGCCTGGAGTTTGACCGCCGCCAACGGCGAACCCGCCGCCAGGGTCAGCAACTCGACGCGCTCGGCCTCACCGCACTCCGGCAACGCCTGGGCCAGCCACTGCAGGCTCATGGCTTCGCTGGGCAACGGGCAAGCCTGTTGCACGCAGCGACTGCGGATGGTCGGCAGCAGGCGGCTGGACTGGTGGCTGACCAGCAGCAGCACGGTATCGCCGGAGGGTTCTTCCAGGCTTTTAAGCAAGGCGTTGGCGGCGTTGATGTTCATCGACTCTACCGGCTCGATCAGCACCACCTTGCGCCCGCCCATCTGCGCGGTCTGCACCACGAAGCTGACCAGGTCACGCACCTGGTCGACCTTGATCGCCTTGTCGGCTTCTTCCGGTTCCAGCAAGTAGTTGTCCGGGTGGCTGCCAGCCCTGAGCAGCATGCAGGATTTACATTCCCCGCAAGCTTCCAGGCCGTTGGGGCGCTGGCACAACAAGCTGGCCATCAGCCGCTCGGCCAGGGCCCGTTTGCCGATGCCCACCGGGCCGTGAAGCAGGTAGGCGTGGGCGTGCTGGGCACGGCCTGCCAGTTGCTGCCAGAGGCTGTCCTGCCACGGGTAGGCTTCAGCCACGGACACGCTCCACGAGTTTCGGCAACAGGGCGTCAATCGCCTGCTGCACTTGGGTCAGGGGCAGCGCGGCGTCCAGCAGGTAATAACGGGCGGGATCGGCTTCGGCGCGCTTGAGAAACGCGCTGCGCACAGCCTCGAAAAACACCCGGGTTTCCAGTTCGAAACGGTCGAGTCGACCGCGTGCGGTAGCGCGGGCCATGCCGACTTCAACCGGCAGATCGAACACCAGGGTCAGGTCGGGACGTAAATCGCCCTGAACGAAGGTTTCCAGGGTCGCAATGCGCTCCAGGGACAAGCCACGACCGCCACCCTGATAGGCGTAGGTCGAATCGGTAAACCGGTCACAAATCACCACGGCGCCACGGGCCAGCGCCGGACGAATGACTTCGGCCAGGTGCTGGGCGCGGGCGGCAAACACCAACAGCAGCTCGGTGTCCGGGTTCATCTGTTCGTCGCCCGGGGTCAGCAGCACTTCACGGATGCGCTCGGCCAATGGTGTACCGCCGGGCTCGCGGGTCAGCAGCACCTCGATACCTTCGGCGCGCAGGCGCTCGGCCAGGTATTCGCGGTTAGTGCTTTTGCCGGCGCCTTCAGGGCCTTCCAGGGTAATAAACAAGCCAGTCACAGGCAGTCCTTAGTCAGAGTCATTGCGGGCTTTGCGGCGCGGCATCGTCGGGTGCCGGAGACACTTCGGCAGGCGTATCCACCGGCGCGTCCGCAGGTTTCGCCGCCGGCGCAGGCGCGGGGCTGGAACGGTAATCGGCGCGACGCTTCATCTGGAACTCACGCACCGCAGCGTTATGTGCATCCAGGTTATCCGAGAAAATATGGCTGCCATCACCGCGGGCGACAAAATACAGGCTGCTGCCCGCCACCGGGTTCAGTGCGGCATGAATCGCCTCACGCCCGACCATGGCAATCGGCGTCGGCGGCAGGCCGGCGATCACGTAGGTGTTGTAGGGTGTGGCTTCCTTGAGGTGCGCGCGGGTCAGCTTGCCGGTGTAGCGCTCGCCAAGGCCGTAGATCACGGTCGGGTCGGTTTGCAGCAGCATGCCGATCTGCATGCGCCGCACAAACACCCCGGCAATCTGGCCGCGCTCTTGCGGTACGCCGGTTTCTTTCTCGACCAGCGAGGCCATGATCAGCGCTTGATAGGGCTCGGTGTACGGCGCGTCGGCCGCGCGCTTGGCCCACTCTTGGGCGAGGACATCGTCCAGACGGTTGTAGGATTTCTTCAGCAACTCGACGTCGCTCATCCCGCGCACAAACCGATAGGTGTCGGGGAAGAAGCGACCTTCGGGGAACATGCCTGGGTGGCCGAGTTTCTCCATGACTTCGCTGTCGCTCAGGCCCGACAGGGTTTGCTCGATTTTTTCATGCTTGGCCAGGGCCGCGCGCACCTGGCGAAAGTTCCAGCCTTCCACCAGCGTGATGCTGTACTGCACCACTTCGCCACGCTGCCACAGACCGATCAGGCCCTCGGCGGTGAGGCCCGGGGTCATGCGGTATTCGCCGCTGTGCAGCGGCTGGCCGTCGAGGTTGAAGCGCCAGTAGAGACGCAACCAGAACGCATCGTTGAGCACGCCGTCATTTTCCAGGCGATTGAAGGTGCCGGTGGGCGTCGCGCCGGCCGGTACGTCCAGCAATTGCTCCTGGGTCAGATTCAGGGGCTGCTCCAGGGCCGAGTTCAGCTTCCAGGCCGAAGCGCCCAGCAGCAAACCCGCCAGGACCAGACCGATCTCCAGCAACAATACAAATTTACGTCTCAAATCAAATACCCAATAGTGCGCGAACAATGCCCTGCAGTTTACGGGTGAGCGGCCCAACCGGCCAGCTCATCGCAGCACATCCGCGCACCGGCCAAAGGCCAAATACGCTGTTGCACACAAAGACTTCGTCGGCCTTTTGCAACTGCTCAAGGCTGATATCAGCCACGCGCGTCGGGATGCCCAACGCCTGCGCCTGGGCCAACAGCTCGGCCCGCATGACGCCGGCGACGCCACAGCGATTCAGATCAGCGGTCAGCAACACGCCGTCACGCACCAGAAACAGGTTGCTGAAGACGCCTTCGACGACTCGACCGGACATATCCAGCATCAAACCTTCGGCGTGATCGGCACCCTGCCATTCGTTGCGGGCGAACACCTGCTCCAGCCGATTGAGGTGCTTGAGGCCGGCGAGCAACGGTTGCTCGGACAAACGCGTGGTACACGCAAACAGGCGAATGCCTGAGGCTGCATGTTCCGGGGGATAAGTGGCAGGCGGGCTGCCTTGCAGAATGCGCCGCGCCGGGGCGCCAGCGCTGATGCCATAACCGCGCTGGCTGTCGCCACGGGTCAGGATCAACTTGAGTACACCGTCACCGAGGGCGGCGGCATAGGCCAGCAATTCGCTGCGGATCAGCGGTTGATCCGCAACAATCGCCAACCGCCTGCAGCCCTCATCGAGGCGCTGCAGGTGGCGGTCGAGCAATACAGGCTGCCCGGCCTTGACGGCAATGGTCTCGAACAGACCATCACCGTACGCCAGGCCACGGTCTTTCAGGGGCACTGCGCCCGCCGGTTGACCGTCGACCCAGCTTTGCATCACTCGGCGAACCGGCGGAACACCAGGGAACCGTTGGTGCCACCAAAGCCGAACGAGTTGGACAACACCACGTCGATCGGCATCTTCTGCGGCTCGTGGGGCACGAAGTTCAAATCACACCCAACATCCGGCTCGTCAAGGTTGATGGTCGGCGGAGCGACCTGATCCTTGATGGCCAGCACACTGAAGATCGCCTCGACCGCGCCGGCCGCACCCAACAGGTGGCCGGTCATGGACTTGGTGGAACTGACCGCCAGTTTGTAGGCGTGCTCGCCGAACACCGACTTGATGGCCTCGGCTTCCGCCAGGTCGCCCGTCGGGGTGGAAGTGCCATGGGCGTTGATGTACTGCACCTGGTCAATGTTGACCTTGGCATCACGCAACGCGTTGGTGATACAGCGTGCAGCGCCTGCGCCGTCAGACGGCGGCGAGGTCATGTGGTACGCGTCACCGCTCATGCCGAAGCCAATCAGCTCGGCGTAGATAGTGGCGCCACGGGCCTTCGCGTGCTCCAGCTCTTCGAGTACCAGCGCACCGGCACCGTCGGCCAATACAAAGCCGTCACGGCCCTTGTCCCACGGACGGCTGGCACGGGTCGGCTCGTCATTGCGGGTCGACAGCGCACGGGACGCGCCGAAGCCGCCCATGCCCAGGCCACAGGCAGCCATCTCGGCGCCGCCGGCGATCATCACGTCAGCTTCGTCATAGGCGATATTGCGCGCCGCCATGCCAATGCAGTGCGTGCCCGTGGTGCACGCCGTGGAGATGGCGTAGTTAGGCCCCTGGGCACCCAAGTGGATAGACAGGAAACCGGAAATCATATTGATGATCGAACCAGGCACGAAGAACGGCGAAATTCGACGCGGGCCGGAATCGTGCAGCGTGCGGCTGGTTTCTTCGATATTGGTCAGGCCGCCAATACCCGAACCCATGGCCACGCCGATGCGCTCACGGTTGGCGTCGGTGACTTCCAGGCCGGCATTACGCACCGCCTGAAAACCGGCTGCCAGGCCGTATTGAATGAACAGGTCGAGTTTGCGGGACTCTTTGACCGAGAGATATTCCTCGACATTGAAGTCCTTTACCGAGCCGCCAAAACGGGTGGAATAGGCAGAAAGGTCCGTGTGTTCGATCAGACCAATACCACTGCGGCCAGCCAGAATGCCCTGCCAACTGCTCGGCACATCCGTACCCAGTGGCGATAACATACCCATACCGGTGACTACGACGCGTCTACGCGACACAGCACTCTCCTTTTTCTAATGACGACACTTTGCATCAGGCTTAAAGGAAAAAACCGCACGCCATAGGGCAGTGCGGTTTTTCCATCACAGCAAGCGACGATTACAAACTATTACGCCTGGTGGGCAGTAACGTAGTCGATAGCGGCTTGAACGGTGGTGATTTTTTCAGCTTCTTCGTCCGGGATTTCGGTCTCGAATTCCTCTTCCAGAGCCATCACCAGCTCAACGGTGTCAAGGGAGTCGGCACCCAGGTCTTCAACGAAGGAAGCGCTGTTGGTCACTTCTTCTTCTTTAACGCCCAGTTGCTCGGCAACGATTTTCTTGACGCGCTCTTCGATGGTGCTCATACCTTGTTTTCACTCCTAATGGACAAATTCAGGCAGCTGGCCAGTGGGTAAGTGTATAGAAAGACTTTTCAGCTTTTCAACTGAAAGCTTCACCCTCGTACCCTATTGGCCATCTGCCTATAAATAGATTGCAGCTTTATAACGGATTTTAGACAGCTCGTATGACATTTTTTTGAAGCGATCCGTCACAATTTAACTCATGTACATCCCGCCGTTAACCGGGATTGTAGCCCCAGTCACGTATGCCGCACCGTCGGATGCCAGGAAAGCGACCACATTCGCGATCTCTTGAGCCTGGCCCAGACGGCCCAGCGGAATCTGCGTCAGCAACGCTTCACGCTGCGCTTCAGGCAGTTCGCGGGTCATATCGGTGTCGATGAACCCAGGGGCCACCGAGTTGACCGTAATCGACCGCGAGCCCACTTCACGCGCCAGTGCACGGCTGAAACCTTCCAGGCCGGCCTTGGCGGCTGCGTAGTTTACTTGGCCTGCGTTGCCCATGGCACCCACTACGGAGCCAATATTGATAATTCGCCCCCAACGGGCCTTGGTCATGCCGCGCAAAACACCCTTGGACAGGCGAAACAGACTGTTCAGGTTGGTATCAACGACGTCATGCCACTCGTCGTCTTTCATGCGCATCATCAGGTTATCGCGGGTAATACCGGCATTGTTCACCAGAATAGCCGGTGCACCGAATTGCGCTGCAATTTCAGCCAATACAGCAGCAACGGATTCATCGCTGGTCACATTAAGCTCAAGACCGGTGCCCTGAACGCCGTTTTCCTTCAACGTCGCAGCAATACGTTCAGCGCCGGCGGCGGAGGTGGCAGTGCCGATGACTACAGCGCCCAGACGGCCCAGCTCCAGGGCGATCGCCTGGCCAATGCCACGGCTTGCGCCGGTAACCAGTGCAACTTTACCTTGCAGACTCATGCAGGCTTCTCCTTATGTCAGGCCAGGGCTGCGCGAGCGGCAGCGAAGGCATCCGGGGTATTGAGGTTGGCGGTCGACACGCCTTCGGCGCAACGTTTGTTCAGGCCGGCCAGGACTTTGCCTGGGCCGCACTCGACCAATTGGGTAGCGCCGTTGGCGGCCAGGGCCTGCACCGACTCAACCCAGCGAACCGGCTTGTAGAGCTGCTCGAGCAGGTCGCGCCTGAGGGTTTCCAGGTCTGGGGCAACTGCAGCGCTGACGTTTTGTACCAACGCAATCTTTGGCGCTTGCCAGTTGATCGCCGCAACGGACTCGGCGAAACGCTCGGCAGCCGGGCGCATCAGTTCGCAGTGGGACGGCACGCTGACCGGCAGCGGCAACGCACGCTTGGCGCCACGGGCCTTGCAACCTTCAATTGCACGCTCGACAGCCGCCTTGGCACCGGCGATCACCACCTGGCCAGGGGAATTGAAGTTGACGGCGCTGACCACTTCGCCCTGGGCCGCTTCGGCACAGGCCGCAATCACGTCAGCATCTTCCAGGCCGAGAATGGCAGCCATGCCGCCCTGCCCCGCTGGAACCGCTTCCTGCATCAACTGGCCACGACGCTCGACCAGCTTGACCGCTTCACCGAGGGTCAGGCTGCCAGCGGCCACCAGGGCGCTGTATTCGCCCAGGCTGTGACCGGCGACATAGGCCGGGCGCGCACCGCCTTCAGCCAGCCACAGGCGCCACAGGGCGATGGAAGCGGTCAGGATAGCCGGTTGGGTCTTGTCGGTTTGGTTAAGCAGCTCTTCCGGACCTTGCTGGGTCAGTGCCCACAGGTCGTAACCCAGGGCATCGGAAGCTTCCTTGAAAGTGTCCAGGACCTGCGGATATTCCGCGCCCAGCTCGGCCAACATGCCGAGGGACTGCGAACCCTGCCCTGGAAAGACGAATGCGAGGGATGTAGACATGTAACAAGCCCCTAATGATCTGGTCGTCGGAAATTGGCGCTCCAAACGTGGGAGCGCAAGAAACTGACAGATTGGATGGTCAATTGAACTGGCCGGTCACATTTAAGCATTTCCGGCGCCATTCGCCTAAGGCAACAGATCCTCAAGGCGGCTGTGCAAGCGTTGCGGCAGGTTTTCCTGGATCTCGATCAAGGCACGCTGGATGGCACTTTGAAAACCCTGCACCCCCGCCGAGCCGTGACTTTTCACCACGATGCCCTGCAACCCCAGGAAACTCGCGCCATTATGCCGCGCCGGTGCCAGGTCAGCCTGCAGGCGCCGCATCAAGGGCAGCGCCAGGGCGCCCACCACGCGCGAGGCAAGGTTACGCTTGAACAAGGCCTCAATGCGCGCGGCAATCATCGTCGCCAGGCCTTCGCTGGACTTGAGCAGGATATTGCCGACAAATCCGTCGCACACCACCACGTCAGCTTCGCCACGGTACAAACCGTCACCCTCGACAAAACCGATGTAGTTCAAGCCTCGCGCGCCTTGCAACAGCGTCGCCGCCAGCTTGACCTGCTGATTGCCCTTGATGTCTTCGGTGCCGATATTCAGCAACGCCACCCGAGGCCGGGCCACGCCCAGCGCTTCGGCCGCCACCGAGCCCATCAACGCAAAGTGCAACAGATGCTCGGCGCTGCAATCGACGTTCGCCCCCAGGTCCAGCAACTGGCAATAGCCTTGCTGGGTGGGGATGGCCGCGACCATCGCCGGCCGGTCAATCCCTGGCAGGGTTTTGAGCACATGCCGGGACAACGCCATTAACGCACCTGTATTGCCTGCACTGACACAGGCCTGGGCCTTGCCATCGCGCACCAACTCAAGGGCCACCCGCATCGAAGAATCAGGCTTGCCGCGCAAGGCCTGCGCAGGCTTTTCATCCATGGTGATGGTTTCGCTGGCCGGTGTAACAGTCAGGCGCACACGATCCACCGCCGGATGGCTGGCAATCAGTTCTTCAAGTAAGGAGGGTTGACCGACGAGGGTCAGGTGCAGCGAGGGCGTAGCAGACAGGCAAGCAATGCAGGCCTGAACAATGCTGCGGGGACCGAAGTCCCCGCCCATTGCGTCAATCGCGATGACTTGAGCAGACAAGTGATTACTCGTCAGCGCCCTTGTCGATCACTTTACGGCCACGGTATACGCCTTCTGGCGATACGTGGTGACGCAGGTGAACTTCACCAGTGGTTTTTTCTACAGACAGAGTGCTTGCCGTCAGGGCGTCGTGCGAACGACGCATGTCACGGGCAGAGCGGGATTTTTTGTTCTGCTGAACAGCCATAATTGATTAACTCCTAAACGTTTGGGTCACGCTTTAACTGCGCCAATACACTGAACGGGTTGGACCGCGTTACCTCGTCCTCGCTCGGTTCGGGCTCATCGAGACCCGCCGGCTGCTGGCATTCTTCCGGATGATGAGCAGGCACAATGGGCAAGGCGAGCAAAAGCTCCTCCTCGATCAGTGACTGCAGATCCAAAGGATCTTCGCCCAGTTCCAGCACGTCATAACCTTTCGGCAACGACTGGGTATTCGCACCCTCTTTCACCACAGCATAACTGCATTCGCTGTGGATCGGCAGGGTGACCAGCTCAAGACAACGCTGGCAAACCATTTTGACCTCGGTGTCGATAAAGCTGTGGATTACCACAGACTTACGTTCATCTCGTTCAAAAACGAATTTAGCCTGCACCGTACCGACAGTGTCGGAAAGCGGGTCGCAGAGTCTCTTCAAATCGGCCAGCAGCACTTCACCTTGAAGGGTAGTGCCACGATCAGCCAATTTGCGCGGGTCAACGTGAGGTGGAATCGGGTCATTCAACATAGGCGCAGCATTATAGGGATGCACCCAGCCATGTCAAAGGAAATTAGACCCTGTCCGTCGTCGGGCCCTCCCGCTAGAATCCGCGACTGCCTTAAGGAGACGCCCATGCTGCCTTTATTACTCGCTTCCAGCTCGGTTTATCGCCGCGAATTGCTGAATCGTCTGCGCCTGCCATTCATCTGCATCTCGCCGGATATCGACGAAAGCCACCGCCCGGACGAGTCCGCCGTGGAGCTGGTCAAGCGCCTGGCTGAAGAGAAGGCCCGCGCCTTGGCCAGCAGCCATCCCGGCCACCTGATTATCGGCTCGGATCAGGTCGCCGCGCTCGACGGCCAGATCATCGGCAAGCCCCATACCTTCGAGAAGGCCCGTGAGCAGTTGCTGGCGGCGAGCGGCAAGCGCGTCAGCTTCCTCACCGGCCTGGCCGTACTGAACAGCGCCACCGGGCACTGCCAGGTCGACTGCATTCCGTTCACCGTACATATGCGCACGCTGGACGCAGCCCGCATCGAGCGCTACCTGCGCCTCGAGCAGCCCTATGACTGCGCTGGCAGCTTCAAGGCCGAGGGCTTGGGGGTGAGCCTGTTTCAAAGCACCGAAGGGCCGGACGCTACCAGCCTGGTCGGCCTGCCACTGATTCGACTGGTAGACATGCTGCTGGCCGAAGGCGTACAGATTCCCTGAGGACACCACAAACAAATGTGGGAGCTGGCTTGCCTGCGATGCAGACACCTCGGTACATCAGTCGCACCGAGGTGATGCTATCGCAGGCAAGCCAGCTCCCACATTTTAAGCCATGTCGCGCTCAAGATCTCAGCGCAGGGTCGGCCCCTGGAAACCCATGTACAGCGCCAGCTTCTCGGCCACACTGGCACCGAGCTTTTTCGAGAAACGGTCAAACGGCGATTCCTGAACGGTGAAGTCCACCAGTTCTTTCTCGCCAACCACATCGCGCGCCACCGAACTGGCACTGCCCAGGCCGTCGATCAAGCCCAGCGGCAGCGCCTGCTCGCCAGACCAGACCAGCCCGGAGAACAGCTCCGGATGCTCTTTATCCTTGAGCCGATCACCGCGCCCTTGCTTCACGCTGGCGATGAACTGCCGGTGAGTGGTGTCCAGCACGCCCTGCCAGAACTGGGTTTCATCGGCCTTTTGCGGCTGGAACGGATCCAGGAACGACTTGTGCTCGCCCGACGTATAGGTACGCCGCTCAACCCCCAGCTTCTCCATGGTGCCGACAAAGCCGTAACCGGCTGCCGTCACACCAATGGACCCCACCAGGCTGGCCTTGTCGGCGTAGATCTGGTCGGCGGCGCTGGCAATGTAATAGGCACCCGAGGCACCCAGGTCGGAAATCACCGCATACAGTTTGATGTCCGGATGCAAGGCACGCAGGCGACGAATCTCGTCATACACATAACCCGACTGCACCGGGCTGCCGCCGGGGCTGTTGATGCGCAGGATCACGGCCTTGACCTTGGAGTCTTCGAAGGCGGCCCGCAGGCTGCTGACGATATTGTCGGCACTGGCGGACTCCTTGTCGGCAATCACCCCGCGTACTTCGATCAATGCCGTGTAGTTACCGCTGCGGGTGGCGCTCTTCTCCATGTCCATCAGCGGGCTGAACAGCGCCAGCATGCCCAACAGATAAATAAAGGTCAGAAGCTTGAAAAAGATCCCCCAACGCCGCGAGCGACGTTGCTCCTGCACACTGGCCAGCAGGGTCTTTTCCAGCAACTTCCAGCTTTTGTCATCGCCATTGTTATCAGCGTTGGCCTTCTCAGGCGCTTTCCACTCATCGGTCATGCCATCTACCCCAGCAAAGACTTAATAGGCCCGACTGAGCCAGGCCTGCAATTCAGAAAAACGGTCAATCGTCAGTCTCGGCTCGTACACCTGCAACGCCTCGGCGGCCTGGGCGCCGTAGCTGACCGCCACGGAGTCCATGCCAGCATTGCGCGCCATCATCAGGTCGAACGACGCATCACCCACCATCAACGCCTGCCGAGGCGACACGCCACATTGAGCAAGGATCTGCTCAAGCATCAGAGGGTGAGGTTTGCTGGCGGTTTCATCCGCCGCGCGGGTCGCGTCGAAATAATCTTCCCAGCCGTGGGCCTTGAGCACCCGATCCAGGCCGCGACGAGCCTTGCCGGTCGCCACCGCAAGGTGATACCCGTCGGCGCGAAACGCTTCCATGGCCTGCGCTACGCCTTCAAACAGCGGCGAAGGCCGGGCATCGAGGGCCATGTAGTAATCGGCGTAGTGCTGACGAAACGCGATCAACTCGTCGTCGCCAATCTCCGGGTACAGGGTGCGAATCGCTTCCGGCAAGCCCAGGCCGATAATGCCCTTGACCGCCAGGTCGTCGCACAACGCATAACCGGAACGTGTCGACGCTGCGTGCATCGACTCGACAATCCGACCAATGGAATCGCACAGGGTGCCATCCCAATCAAAGATCAGCAGCTTGTAGTCAGGGTGCGACACTCAGGCGCTCCACGGTCTTGGCCCACATTTCATCGACAGGCGCCTGCAGCTTCAATTCGCCGCCATCCGGCAGCGGCACGGTCAGCATGTAGGCGTGCAGGAACAGGCGTTTGCCGCCCAGGTCGCGGATCTCCTTGGAGAAATCCTCGTCACCGTACTTGGTATCACCGGCAATACAGTGGCCTGCGTGCAGGGTATGCACACGAATCTGGTGGGTGCGGCCGGTGACCGGCTTGGCCTCGACCATGGTCGCGAAGTCACCGAAACGGCGCAGCACCTTGAACAGCGTCAGCGCCTCCTTGCCCTCCTCGTCCACTTCGACCATGCGCTCGCCGGAACGCAGGTTGCTCTTCTGCAACGGCGCACGAACGCTTTTGATCGAGGTCGCCCAGTTGCCGCGCACCAGCGCCATGTAGCGCTTGTCCACGCCGTCACCGCGCAGGGCAGCGTGCAGGTGACGCAACATGCTGCGCTTCTTGGCGATCATCAGCAGACCGGAGGTGTCACGGTCCAGACGGTGGACCAGTTCCAGCTCCTTGGCATCCGGGCGCAACTGACGAAAGGCTTCGATCACCCCGTAGTTGAGGCCGCTGCCGCCATGCACAGCGATACCGCAAGGCTTGTTGATCACGATCAGCTTGTTGTCTTCGAACACAATCGAGGCTTCAAGGCGCTGCAGCAGGCCTTGAGCCAGAGGGACCGGCTCGTCCCGCTCAGGCACGCGCACCGGCGGCACACGGATGATGTCGCCCGCCTGCAGCTTGTACTCGGGCTTGATCCGCCCCTTGTTCACGCGCACTTCGCCTTTACGCAAAATGCGGTAAATCAAGGTCTTGGGCACGCCTTTGAGCCTGGCAAGAAGAAAGTTGTCGATGCGTTGGCCGGCATATTCCGGCGAGACCTCAAGCAGCTGGACGCTGGGGGTCTGGGGGGCGGTAGTCGTCATGGCGGCGATGATAACAATTTTTTATGGAATTGAAGCACTTAATCATTGCTGCTATAGTCGCGAACGCCGCCAAAAGCGGCCTGGACAGAGGACTAGCGGCAAACTGCCGGCCCTGACCATCGCAATTCATCAGGACGCGAGGCCGTCCTACGGGGCTTTCGCCACTTTGGAAGGCTCGAGATTGTAACAAGCGCAGGTGACATGAGGCCTGAAGCGAGTGCAAAAAGCAGAGTGATTACTCGCCTTTTGCGCCGATATTTACGGCCAGTTCACAAAGTGCAGTCAATCTTGAGCCAGACCACGGCGAATGCTTCGGAAACAACGCCTGTTACGAGCTGAGTGAGAGCACAGTCGCCCACACCCGGTCTTGTTTAGCCATGAGCGTGTTCCCCCCATTGGAGAACACGGTAAATGCCAACCCGCTGCGGATTCTGCGCGCGGCAGCACCCGAATTATCAGGGATACGTGTAGGGTGGAGATGCACAACCGTCGGACTGTGTAGCACTAGGCTTATATTTAGACGCTTCATCTCGTCCACAGTCGCCGGTTGATTCCTCCTCCTGACTGAGTGCTTAAGTCACCACAGCAAGCAGGAAGCGTACGTCGCGATACCGCCCATTTTGGCGGGTATTGCTGGACACTGGAGTGGCCAACCACTCTTGACGCACCTGACACCGACCGTGAGAAGTCGTGTGTGCCGAACGCCGTTTCCGGCAGCCCGGAAACCGACGGTACAACATGAAAAGAATGCTGATTAACGCAACTCAACCCGAAGAGTTGCGTGTTGCACTGGTAGACGGCCAACGCCTCTACGACCTGGACATCGAGTCCGGTGCACGCGAGCAAAAGAAGGCCAACATCTATAAAGGCCGGATTACTCGTATCGAACCAAGCCTTGAGGCTGCCTTTGTCGATTTCGGCTCCGAGCGCCATGGCTTCCTGCCCCTCAAAGAAATCTCCCGCGAATACTTCAAGAAAGCCCCCGAAGGCCGCGTGAACATCAAGGACGTCCTGAGCGAAGGCCAGGAAGTCATCGTTCAGGTAGAAAAAGAAGAACGTGGCAACAAGGGCGCCGCCCTGACCACCTTCATCAGCCTGGCTGGCCGCTATCTGGTCCTGATGCCAAACAACCCGCGTGCCGGCGGTATCTCCCGTCGCATCGAAGGCGAAGAGCGCAACGAACTGCGTGAAGCGCTGAACGGTTTGATCGCTCCGGCCGACATGGGCCTGATCGTGCGCACTGCCGGCCTTGGTCGCAGCAGCGAAGAAATGCAGTGGGACCTCGACTACCTGCTGCAACTCTGGACCGCTATCAAAGAAGCGTCCCTGGACCGTTCCGCGCCGTTCCTGATCTACCAGGAAAGCAACGTGATCATCCGCGCCATCCGCGATTACCTGCGCCAGGACATCGGCGAAGTGCTGATCGACAGCGTTGAAGCCCAGGACGAAGCCCTGACCTTCATCCGCCAGGTGATGCCGCAGTACGCCAGCAAGATCAAGCTGTACGAAGACAGCGTTCCGCTGTTCAACCGTTTCCAGATCGAAAGCCAGATCGAGACCGCTTTCCAGCGCGTCGTCGAACTGCCTTCCGGCGGCTCCATCGTGATCGACCCGACCGAAGCCCTGGTGTCCATCGACATCAACTCGGCACGCGCTACCAAAGGCAGCGACATCGAAGAAACCGCCCTGCAGACCAACCTGGAAGCGGCTGAAGAAATCGCCCGCCAGTTGCGCCTGCGTGATATCGGCGGCCTGATCGTGATCGACTTCATCGACATGACTCCAGCCAAGAACCAGCGCGCCGTGGAAGAGAAAGTCCGCGAATGCCTGGAAGCTGACCGTGCCCGCGTACAGGTCGGCCGTATCTCGCGCTTCGGCCTGCTGGAAATGTCCCGTCAGCGCCTGCGTCCATCGCTTGGCGAAAGCAGCGGCATCGTCTGCCCGCGTTGCAACGGCACCGGCATCATCCGTGACGTTGAATCGCTGTCGCTGGCGATCCTGCGCCTGATCGAAGAAGAAGCCCTGAAAGACCGCACTGCCGAAGTCCGCGCCCAGGTGCCGATCCCGGTTGCTGCGTTCCTGCTCAACGAAAAACGCAACTCGATCACCAAGATCGAACTGCGCACCCGTGCTCGCATCGTCATCCTGCCGAACGATCACCTCGAGACGCCGCACTTCGAAGTGCAGCGCCTGCGTGATGACAGCCCGGAAGCCCACGTCAACCAGTCCAGCTACGAAATCGCTGCTGCCGCTGCCGAAGTGGAAGAAGTCCAGCCAGCCGCTGCGACCCGCACCCTGGTTCGCCAGGAAGCCGCCGTCAAGACCGCACCAGCCCGTGCCAACGCACCGGTTCCGGTTGAAGCGCCTGCTCCGGTTGCAGCTCCAGCCGCCCTGCCTGAGCCAAGCCTGTTCAAGGGCCTGGTGAAGTCGCTGGTCAGCCTGTTCGCCACCAAGGAAGAGCCAGTGGCTCCCGTTGTGGTCGAGAAGCCTGCCGCCGAACGCCCTGCACGCAATGAAGAGCGTCGTAACGGTCGCCAGCAGAGCCGCAATCGCAACGGTCGCCGTGACGAAGAGCGCAAGCCTCGTGAAGAACGTGCACCCCGCGAAGAACGCGCCCCACGTGAAGAGCGCGCCCCGCGCGAAGCCCGTGAAGAAACCCCAGCCGTAGCCCGTGAAGAGCGTGCACCACGCGAAGAACGTGCACCGCGCGCGCCACGCGCTCCTCGTGAAGACCGCAAGCCACGTGGCGAGCGTGAAGAACGCGTGCGTGAACTGCGTGAGCCGTTGGACGCAGTCCCAGCGGTAGCCACTGCTGCCGTCACCGCTGCCACTGCTGAAGAGCGTCCAGCTCGTCAGCCGCGTGAAGAACGTGCGCCACGCCCTCCTCGTGAAGAGCGTCAACCACGTGCCGAGCAGGCTGCTCCGGTCGGTGAAGAAGAAGAACTGCTGTCCAACGAAGATCAGCATCAGGAAGACGGCCAGGACAACGCCGAAGGCGATCGTCCACGCCGCCGCTCCCGTGGCCAGCGTCGTCGCAGCAACCGTCGTGAGCGTCAGCGTGATGCCAACGGCAATGAGATCGAAGGCTCGGAAGAGACCGGCGAAGCAAGCGCTACCGACGAACCGACTGGCGCCGAACTGGCTGCCGGCCTGGCCGTTACCGCGGCTGTTGCCAGCTCGGTCATCAGCGCACCTGCTGAAGCCCAGGCCAACGAGCAAGCTGAAGCCGCCACCGCTGCCATCCAGGAACACACGGTTGTTGAGACGCCAGTCGTCGAAGCACCGGTGGTTGAAGCAACGACGCCTGTCGAAGCGCCAGCTGTTCCGGAAGTGGAAGTAGCGCCGGCTCGTCACGTTCGTGAAGTTCGTGAAGTTCGCGAGCCTCAGCCTGAAGCTGAAGTGGTCGCCGAGCCAGCGGTTGTTGTTGAACAACAGCCCGTGGTTGAAGCGGCCGTTGAAGCACCGGTTGCCGAGCCAACCCCTGAAGTGCGTGAAGTTCGCGAAGAACAGACCGCGTTCCAGTGGACTGCCGAGCCTGCCGTAGTGGTTGAAGCGGTTGAAGCACCAGCGCCTGCGCCAGTGGTCGAAGAAGCTCCAGCGCCTGTCGCTGAAGCTGAAGTAGTTGTCGCCGCTGAACCGGTCGCCGTTGTTGCCGAGCCTGCTCCAGTGGTTGAAGCGCCCGTGGTTGCCGAAGTTGCCGCTCCGGTGGTTGAAGCCGCTCCGGCCAACGCCCTGACCGAAAACGGCCGTGCGCCGAACGACCCACGTGAAGTGCGTCGTCGTCGCAAGGAAGCTGAACTGGCGGCTGCCGCTGCTGCTTCGGCGCCTGTTGAAGCTGCACCGGTTGTCGCTGACGTGGTCGAAGCAACCCCTGCGCCGGTCACTGAAGCCGTGGTTGAGCACACTGCCCCTGCTGTCGACGAGAACCCACGTTCCGTTGAGGAAGTGGCAGAGCACAGCCCTAAAGCCCTGGAAGAAGAACACGAGCCTAAACCCCTCGTCTGATTCCATCGGCCACTAAAAAGCCCCGCCTGAGTGATCAGGCGGGGCTTTTTTATGTCTGCATTTCAGCTAGCGATAGTTCAGCAAAGCCGGCACATCCACATCCCACAACACACCGGGATCATCGACTGCTACTTCCTGTACAGTCGCCTGGGCGAACAACGGCTTTGCCCCACGGTCGCCCGTCAGCGCCATTAATGCCGCTGCGAATGAACGGCCAAACCCTACCGGGTGCCCATACTGACCTGCATGCACCGGGACACTGATACTGTCGTCCTCAAGGCCTGCAATCACCTGCCCGATACTCGTCGGCAAGATAAACGGCATATCCCCCAGCACCACCAGCCAACCAGCAGACGTACCACCTGCCGCCACTGCCGCCGCGATGCTGTCGCCCATGCCCGGCGAGCGCAAAAGCAGCACTTCACAACCATACTGCTTTGCCAGCCGAATGACTTCGATGCGATCTGGCGACGTTACCAGCCAACGCCTGGCAACCGCCGGTGGCAAGTTCACCAATACCTGCTCAATCACCGATCGTGTAATGCCATCACGACCCACACAGGGCGCCAGCAACTTGTCCTTGTCCGCACCTGCCTCGGCCCGGAAACGACTGCCCTGCCCCGCTGCCAGGATGACCGCGGTGATGCCCGTCAACTGACCGCAGCCTGCAACGGTTTTTTCTGCAACAGATCAATCCCGTTCTTGATAGCAACAATTTCCGCCATCAACGACAACGCGATCTCCGCCGGCGTATGGCTGCCAATATGCAGGCCAATCGGGCCATGCAGCCGTGCAATGGCGTCCGCACTCAACCCCAGCGCCGCGAGGTTTTCCCGGCGCTTCTGGCTGTTGACCCGCGAACCCAGGGCGCCAATGTAGAACGCCTTGGAATTCAGCGCGGTCAGCAGCGCCATGTCATCCAGGCGCGGGTCATGGGTGAGCGCGACGATAGCTGTGCGTTCGTCGGTCTGGATATTCAGCACCGCTTCATCAGGCATGCCCGGCACAAAACGGCCATGCTGCTCCTCCCAGCCATAGACAAACTCCTGGCGCGGGTCACAGATCAGCACTTCGAAATCCAGCAACCGCGCCATTTCCGCCACATAGCGCGACAGCTGCCCCGCGCCGATCAGCAACAAGCGCCAGCGCGGACCATAAATCGCGCGTAGCCGCTCGCCGTCGAAACTGACCGTATCGGTCTTGCTCGCTGCATTCAACACCACTGCTCCGGTGGCCAGGTTCAATTCACGGGCGACAATCTCGTGCGCCTCGCAGCGCGCCAGTAGTTCTGCCACCCACGCTGGATCGCCCACCCGCTCTTCGGTCAGGCGCAGGGTACCGCCACAAGGCAGGCCAAAACGCGCCGCCTCATCCCGCGTGACGCCGTAGGTGACAAGCTGCACCGGCGGCCCGTCTTCAGGCAGCCGGCCATCCTGCAAACGGGCGATCAAGTCGTCCTCAATACAGCCACCAGATACCGAGCCGATCACCACTCCGTCACCGCGCAGGGCCAGCATCGCCCCCGGTGGACGCGGCGCGCTGCCCCAAGTCTGGACCACGCTGTACAGCATCACCGGCTGCCCGGCGCGGCGCCATTCCAGCACGCTGCGCAATACATTCAGATCGACACTGTCCATCAGGCCTTCGCCTCCTGCCAACCCTGCAACTGATAGCGAACCGGCAGATTGCGAATGCGCTTGCCGGTGGCGGCAAAAATCGCATTGCACAGTGCCGGCGCAATCGGCGGCACGCCCGGCTCACCCACACCGCCCAACGGCACGTCGCCTTTTGGCGTGACCAGGTGCACCGCAACCTCCTTGGGCGCCAAAGAAATGCGCGCTACTTCATACATATGGAAGTTGTCCTGCTGCACCTTGCCGTCCTTGAAGCTGATTTCACCCAGCACCGCATTGCCCAGGCCCATCACGCAGGCACCTTCGAATTGCGAGCGAATGCGCTCCGGGTTGATCTGCGGGCCGCAATCCACGGCAATGTCGGCCTTGTGCACGATCAAGGTGCCGTCATCTTTGACTTCCACCTCGATCACCGCTGCTACGTAAGTGACGAAGCTGTAGTGCACCGCCAAGCCCAAGCCGCGGCCCTTGGGCAAGGTGCGGCCCCAACCGGCGGCCTTGGCAGCGGTTTCCAGCACCCCACGCAAACGTGCGGTATCAATGGGATAGCGCTCTGGCGATTCGCCGTAGTTCCACTCATCGCTCAACGTCCTGGGATCGATCTGACGGTCGGGCCCGAGGAGTTTGAGTTGATACTTGAGCGGATCCTCGCCGGCCTTGTGCGCCAGTTCATCGACAAAGCTCTGAATCGCGAAACCATGAGGAATGTTCGACACCGAGCGGTACCAGCCGACCCGCGTATGGGCCGCCGCTTCCGGATTTTCCAAGCGCACGTTGGGAATGGCGTAAGCCATGTTGGTAAAGCCCATGCCCAGTTCGAACGGCGCCTCATGGACCATGTTCGGCGCAAACAACGCGGTAATGCTCGGCGCCACAGTGCGGTGCAACCAGGCGCTGGGCAGGCCATCCTTGTTCAGGCCGGCCTTGAGGTACTCGGCGGACACGGTATGGAAATAAGAGTTATGGATATCGTCTTCACGGGTCCATTGCACCCGCACCGCCTTGCCGGGGAATTCCTTGGCGAGCACGGCGGCTTCGACGATAAAGTCCGGCTTGGACTTGCGGCCAAAACCGCCACCCAGCAGCGTGACATTGAAGGTGACATTGTCGAACGGCAGGCCCAGGCGCTCGGCAATGCGTTCGCGGGTCACCTGCGGCGCCTGGCTGGGCGCCCACGCTTCGCACTGGCCCTTGTCGTAGCGGGCGACGGCGACCATCGGTTCCATCGGCGACTGGGACAGGTGCGGCAGGTAATACGCGGCATCCAGGGTGCTGTCGGCATCGCTCAGGGCCTCGTCGATGGTGCCGGTATTGCGCACCACTTTGCCCGGTTTCAACGCAGCAGCTTCCAATTCCTTGCGGTAGTCGATGGAGTTGTAGCTGGCATTCACGCCGTCATCCCAGACGATGTTCAAGGCGTCGCGGCCCTTGATAGCCGCCCACGTGTTGCTCGCAACAACTGCCACACCGCCCAGCGGCTGGAACTCCGAGGGCAAGGGCCGGCTCTCGATTTGCAGCACCTTGATCACCCCGGGGACTTTCAACGCCGCACTGGCATCGAAGGATTTTACCTTGCCGCCATACACCTTCGGCCGGGCGATGGTGGCGTAAAGCATGCCTTCAAAATGCACATCGGCACCGTAGACCGCCCGACCGTTGACGATGTCGGCACCGTCGATAGCCTTGATGCCTTCCTTGCCGATATAGCGAAATTCCGACGGCTGCTTGAGCGTCACGCTGTCCCGTGCCGGTACCGCCAGCGCACCGGCAGTGGCAGCGAGGGCGCCGTAGCCCAACTCGCGCCCGCTCGGTTGGTGAACCACTTTGTGCAACTGAGCATGGCATTCGCCTACCGGGACTTTCCATTGCTCGGCAGCGGCTTGTTCCAACATCGTACGGGCGGCGGCGCCACAACGGCGCATCGGCTCATACCAATGACGCATGCTGCGGGAACCATCAGTGTCCTGGTTGCCAAAACGCACTTCATCACCCTGTGCTTGCTGGACTTTCACCTGCGCCCAATCGGCATCCAGTTCATCGGCCACTACCATGCTCAGGCTGGTGCGTACCCCCTGGCCCATTTCAGAGCGGTTGCAGATCACCGTCACGCTGCCGTCGGTGGCAATGCTTACGTAGACCTTGGGATCGTCGATCACACCATGGGGCATGGCGTCACCGCCGTACTTCTTCGCCGCGTCGGCGGCAAACGCGTCCGGCAAGCCCCAACTGGCGGCAATGACCAAAGCCCCCGTGACACCCACACCTTTGAGGAAACCTCGACGACTGAGGTTGTTCAGGACGAAATCAGCGGGTAACCGGCTCATGCCTTGGTCCCCTGCAGGTGAGTGGCGGCCTGGCGGATCGCGGTCTTGATCCGGTTGTAGGTGCCACAGCGGCAGATATTGCCGATCATGGCTTCCTCAATCTGCGCGTCGCTGGGATTCGGGTTGGTTTTCAGCAATGCAGTGGCGGACATGATCTGCCCACCCTGGCAGTAACCGCACTGGGCCACGGCCGTTTCGAGCCAGGCTTGCTGTACCACCTGGCCGACCGGGTCGGTGTGCAGGTTATCGATGGTGCTGACATCCTGGCCCTTGACCGAGCCAATCGGGGTGATGCAACTGCGTGCCGGCGAGCCGTCGATATGAATGGTGCACGCGCCGCACAGGCCCATGCCGCAACCGAATTTGGTGCCGTTGTAACCGGCCACGTCGCGGATCGCCCACAGCAGGGGCATATCTTCGGTGACATCCAGTTGATGGTCTTGACCGTTAAGTTTGAGGGTAATCATGGGCACGCCCGCATAGTGAAAAGGTTATGGGGTCGAGCAATCTGTCGCTTGGGTGCCAAGCGGGTCGGTTCACGCAGATGGCTCAGGCTAATCGGCTCTCTTGTGAAAACGAATCTTCACCGGGCCTTTGATAAACAGCGTCTATGAACTGATTAAGAAACATCGATAGTCAGCTAAGTTAACTCAGCCGCAATAAAAAAGCCCTGCAATGCAGGGCTTGGTGCGTCAAAAAACAAGCTTAGTTCAATAGCGGTTGGGCTCCATTTCCAGCACAACCTTGAAACGTTTTTCGATGTCCTGCTGGATACGGAGCGCCAGGCAGGCAATGTCCTGGCCCGTGGCCGCGCCGTAGTTCAGCAGCACCAGCGCCTGCAAGCGATGTACGCCGGCATCACCCTCGCGAAAACCCTTCCATCCGGCCTTGTCGATCAACCAGCCGGCGGCCAGTTTCATTTGCCCGTCAGCCTGGGGATAAGCCACCAGGTCCGGGTATTGAAGCTGCAATTCGCCAGCCAGCGCCTGGGACACCAGCGGGTTCTTGAAGAAGCTGCCGGCATTGCCGAGTACCGCCGGGTCCGGCAGTTTCTCGCTGCGAATGCTGCAAATGGCGCGGCTGACGTCGCTGGGGGTAGCTTGCGTAATGCCTTGCTCGGCCAGGCGCTGCTGCACCGGCCCGTACTCAAGCCTCAGATGCACGGCGCGACTCAGGGCAAATCGCACCCGCAGGATCAGCCAGCGCCCCGCTTCGTGTTTGAACAAGCTGTCACGGTAGGCAAAGTTGCATTCGCCCAGGCTGAAGTCCCGAAGCTCGCCGGTGTGGCGGTCGAGGGCGGTCAGGCCGGCGAACACGTCCTTGATCTCTACACCGTAGGCGCCGATGTTTTGCATGGGGGCGGCGCCAACGGTGCCCGGGATCAGGCTAAGGTTTTCCAGGCCGGAAAAGCCCTGGGCCAACGTCCACAGCACAAACGGATGCCAGGCTTCACCGGCCTCCGCTTCCACCACGACGTGCACGCCGTCGTCGTGCAATACCCGGATGCCCTGGCTGGCCATGCGCAGCACCAGCGCGTCGATATCCTGGGTCAGCAGCAAATTGCTGCCGCCGCCAATCACCAGTAACGGCAGTTGTTGCCCGGCCGCATAGGCCAAGGCTTCACGCACGTCAGCGTCGGTGCGGGCCTCGGCAAACAGCCGGGCACGCACGTCGATACCAAAGCTGTTGAACGGCTTGAGCGAAACCTGCGCCTGTACCTGCAACGTCATAACCGGCCCTTCAATTCAATCACCAACAGATCGCAGGCGCGCTCGATCAGGTCCAGGACGGTTTCGAAGCCCTGGTCGCCTTCGTAGTACGGGTCTGGCACTTCATCCACCACCGAGTCGTAACGGCGCAGGAACAGGTCCAGCTCCGCCTTGCCCTGGGCCGGCTGCATGGCCTTGAGGTTGCGCAGGTTGCTCTGGTCCATGGCCAGGATCAGGTCGTAGCGGGAAAAGTCGGCACGCGACACCTGTTGTGCACGCTGGGCCGACAAGTCGTAGCCACGCTGCAGCGCTGCACCCTGGCTGCGCTTGTCGGGTGGGTTGCCGACGTGCCATTCACCCGTACCGGCGGAGGCCACGTCAACCTGACCAACCAGGCCGGCTTCGCGCAATTTGTGGCGCAACACGCCTTCTGCCGTCGGTGAACGGCAGATGTTGCCCAGGCAGACGAACAGAACCTGCATCAGGCCCCCAGCAAGCGACGGACGCGCTCGAGGTCTTCAGGGGTGTCGACACCGGGCGGCGGCGCTTCCAGGGCATCGCCCACGTGGATGCGTACGCCGTGCCACAGGGCACGCAGTTGTTCCAGGGATTCGGTGTTTTCCAGCCAGCACGGGCCCCAACTGACGAAGTCATGCAGGAACCCGGCGCGGTAGGCGTAGATTCCGATGTGGCGACGGTAAGGCACGCCGGCAGGCAGCACGTCCGGTTGTTTGGCGAACGCATCCCGCGCCCACGGCAAGGTGGAGCGGCTGAAGGTCAGCGCCAGGCCGTTGATGTCGCTGACCACTTTCACCACGTTGGGGTTGAACAGCGTCTGGATGTCTTCAATCGGCTCGGCCAGGGTCGCCATGCGCGCTTCACCATGGGCTGCCAGGTTGGCGGCAACCTGGTCGATCACGCTGGGCGGAATCAACGGCTCGTCGCCTTGCACGTTGACCACGATGGCATCTGCCGCCAAGCCCAACTGGGTGGCCACTTCGGCCAGGCGGTCGGTGCCGGAGTTGTGGTCTTCACGGGTCAGCACCGCTTCGGCGCCAAAGCGTTTGCAGGCCTCGATGATGCGCGGATCATCGGTGGCCACCACCACCCGCTCGGCGCTGCTTTTGCAGGCTTGCTCCCACACCAGCTGGATCATCGGCTTGTTGCCGATCAGCTGCAGCGGTTTGCCGGGCAGGCGGGTGGAGGCGTAGCGGGACGGGATGACAACGGTGAAGGCGGTGGTCATTTATCCAGGCGCTCATCGGTGTTCAGGGTACGGGCTTCGCTTTCGAGCATTACCGGAATGCCATCACGGATCGGGTACGCCAGGCCGGCGCCCTTGCTGATCAGCTCGGTTTTGTCGGCACTGAGCTTGAGCGGACCTTTGCAGATCGGGCAAGCAAGGATATCGAGCAGTTTGGTGTCCATGAGTAGGTCCTGGAGAGCAACGTTTTAAGGCAAAAGGCGAGCGGGCAGCAAGCGCATCAACTGCGTGTCAAACCAGGCGATAAACGCCGGTGACGGTACCGCGTCCACCGCAAGGTACCACCAGTCGGGCCTGGCAAAGGCGCGGCACTTCACCGCGTCCTTTTCAGTCATGACCAACGGCAGTGCCGGTGTAAAATTCAAGACCTCGGCGCTGTAGGGCGCGTGGTCGGCAAAAGCATGGGGTATCGGCCGCCAGTGTAGCGTTTCAAGGGTATTGAAGAAACGTTGCGGGTTGCCGATGCCGGCTACCGCATGCACCTGCTGCCCCACCGGGAAGTAATCGATGGGTTTGCGCTCGCCGGTGTGCAGGTTGACCAGCGCTGTGGGCAGCAGGCGGAAGGCAAAACCGTCGTCACGATCGGCACCCGCGCCGTTATAAAGCAGCGCATCGACGCTTTGCAAACGCTCGACCGGCTCGCGCAACGGGCCCGCCGGCAGGCAGCGGCGGTTACCCAGCCCACGGGCGGCATCAATCAATACCAGTTCCAGGTCACGGGCCAGGCGATAATGTTGCAGGCCATCGTCGGAGAGGATCAGGTCCAGGGTTTCGCTGGCCAACAGCGCCTGTACGGCACGGCTGCGGTCAGGGTCGATCATCAGCGGTACGCCGCTGCGTTGCACGATCAGCAGGGGTTCATCCCCCGCCAGCGCTGCGGTTTGATCGGCCTGTACGCGCCATGGAAGCTGTGGCGGTTTGGCGCCATAACCCCGACTCACCACACCGACGCGCAGACCGCTGCGCTGGCAATGGTCGATCAGCCAGAGAATCAAAGGGGTCTTGCCGGTGCCACCCACTGTGATATTGCCGACCACCACGACCGGCACCGGCGACTGATAGATCTCGCCCTCGCCCGCCAGGAACCGTGCGCGTTTGCGCCGTACCACCCGACGATAGAGCGACTCCAGCGGCTGCAACAACGCGAGCGCCGGATGGCCTTCGTACCAGGCCTTGAGCAAACGATCGGTCATGGCCATCAGGGTTGGCTCGCCGCCTCGACCGTGGTCATGCGCAAATGGCTGAAGCCGAGCTTGCCGGCAGCGTCCATCGCGGTGATCACGGCCTGGTGCTTGGTGTTGCCATCGGCGCTGATCGACAGTGGCAAGTTAGTGTCGCCACCGGATTCTTTCTGCAATGCATCCATCAGGCTGGCCAGGTCGTTTTTTTCCAGCAACTGGTTATTCACCGAGAACACGCCGTCGGCGCTGATGGCTATATCCAATTGTTTGGCCTGCTGGTCGTCCGCCGGTGAGCCGCTGACGGCTTCGGGCAGGTCGACGCGCAGTTGGGTTTCCCGGGTAAAGGTGGTGGTGACGACAAAAAACAGCAGCAGGATAAACACAACGTCGATCAACGACGCCAGGTTGATATCGACGTTTTCCCGTCGCTTGCGGCGAAATTTCACGCGTTGCCCTCAACCAGGTCCACGTCACGATCGCCCTGCACCACTTCCACCAGCTTGATGGCTTCCTGCTCCATGCCGACGACCAACTCGTCGATACGTCGTTGCAGGAAACGGTGGAAGAACACCGAAGGAATACCGACCATCAGGCCCGCCGCCGTGGTGATCAAGGCCTTGGAAATACCACCGGCCAGAACGGCGGCATTGGTGGTCATGCCCGAGCCCATGAAGGAACTGAAGATATCAATCATGCCCAGCACCGTGCCCAGCAGGCCGAGCAACGGCGCCATGGCGGCAATGGTGCCCAGGGCATTGATGTAGCGCTCCAGCTCATGGATGACCCGGGCAGCGGCCTCCTCGATGCATTCCTTCATGATCTCGCGACCATGCTTGGAGTTGGCAAGGCCGGCGGCAAGGATTTCACCCAGGGGCGAGTTGGCCCGCAGCTCCTTGAGTTTTGCCTTGTCGAGTTGCTTGTTCTTGATCCAGCCCCAGACCTGGCCCAACAGGTGGTCGGGTGTTACACGGCTGGCACGCAGGGTCCACAGGCGTTCGGCGATGATGCCGAGTGCGGCGATGGAACTCAAAATGATCGGCAACATCATCCAGCCGCCGGATTTGACCAATTCCCACACAGTGAATGCCCCCTCGAAAAAGTGCGCCACTTTACCATAAGGGTCCGGTGGAAGGGCTGGCCTGCCCCAGAGCATGCTGTCGCAGGGGCCGGTCTTTGGTAACGCTGTTTTACGGCGGGGGCTCGCGCCAGAAGCGGCGCTGGCTGCGCGCAGCCACCGGCGGCTGGAAGGCGCCCAGTTGCAGGCGAAGCGCACCTTGTTCGGCACTGTCATAAATTGTGCTGCCCACGGCCCGGTAACGCTCCAGTACCTGGGGATGTGGATGACCAAACCCATTGTTGCGACCACGGGAAATCAAAACGGCCTTGGGCACAAGGCGCTGTAGAAACGGCCATGAAGACGAACTGCGGCTGCCATGGTGAGGCGCTTGCAGCCAATCGACAGGCGCGCCCAAGGGCGTGGCCAGCAATGCCCGCTCGGCTTCACGGTCAATATCGCCGGTCAGCAACAACCGCTCGCCATTGGCCTGCACCCGCAACACACAGGACATCTGATTACCGTCCGTCGCATCAGGCCATTGCCACAGCTCGAACGTCACGCCGTCCCATTCCCACTGCTCCCCACTGACACACGCTTGAGTACCGAGCACCGCTGGCAGCCGTGCTGTCTCACCGCCCACCACACGCTTGACCGGCAATCCCTGGGCAATGGCCAGGGCACCGCCGGCATGATCGGCATCGGCATGACTGAGCAGCATCAGGTCCAGCGCCGCGACCCCCAGCCTGCGCAATGCAGGCAGCACCACGCGAGCGCCAAGATCGAGCTCGCCGGCGCGTGGCCCAGCGTCATACAGCAACACATGGTTGCGGGTGCGCAGGATCATGGACAGCCCTTGGCCGACATCCAGTTGCACCACCTCCACCCGCCCATGAGGCACTGATTCCCGAGGTGGAAACACCGCCAGCAGCAACATTGGCCAACCCAGCAGCCGAAACGGAACGCCCTTGGGCAGCAGCAACAGCACCGCCCCCAGCAGGCTCACCAGCCAAAAGCCAATGGGTACTTGCGCTGGTATCCAGGCCGGCAAGTACTGCGCCAGCAGCGCCAGTGCCTTGAACAACCAATCCAGCGTGCCGCCCGCCAGCCATAACAAACCCTCACCTATATAAGGCAGCGGCAATAAAGCTGTCCCCAGCAAGGCCAGGGGCAACACCACCAGGCTGATCCACGGTACGGCCACCAAATTGGCCAGCGGCCCGCTCAGGCTGACGGGCAGACCGAGCACCAGCAGCAGCGGAAACAGCCCAATGGCAATCAACCATTGGGCCCGGGTCCAGGCCTGCCAGACGCTCCAGAGGCCCAGCCGACCACTGAACGCCAGGATCAGCACCGCCACAGCCGCAAACGACAGCCAGAACCCCGGTTGCAGGCTGGCCAACGGTTCGAGGACCAGCACCGCATTCAGTGCCAGCAACAACGGCCACCATATCCCCAGGTGTCGAAACCGCAGGCGCCACAGCAACACCAACCCCAGCATTACGCAGGCCCGTTGCACCGGCACCTCGAAACCCGCCAGCAAGCCGTAACCCAGCGCTGCGGCAAACGCCAAGCCGCAGGCCCAGGGCAGCCACGGCAAGGGTTTGGGCCAACACCCAAAGCGCGCCAAGCCAGCGACCAGGCCATAGATCAACCCCGCCAGCAGCCCGATGTGCTGGCCGGAAATCACCAATAAATGCACGGTGCCGGTCGCTTGCAGAACCTGCCAATCCTCGGCGGCCAAGCCGGAACCATCCCCAAGCACCAGCGCGGCCAGGCCGGCCTCGCGCCCTTGGGCATCCACCGCCAACAGCCGCTGGCGAATTCCGTCGCGCCAGGCATGCCGTGCAGGCGCCAGCCGTTGCCCGTCTTTGACCGAACCGGTGGCACCAATCCGCTGGGCCAGCAACCAGGCCTCATAGTCAAAGCCCTCGGCATTGAGTAAACCCGAGGGACGCTTGAGCGTCACCGCCAACCGCCAGCGCTCACCACTCTGAACCGGCGGGCCGCCACGCCATGACACCCGGATACGCTTGGGAAGCAGGTCCTTGCGTGACCGGCTGTCGGCCAGTTCGAAGCGCACACCGTCGCCCGTCTGCTGCGCTAACCCGGTAACACGCCCTTCCACCCAGCGGGTCTGGCCGTCCAGCCGCGGGGCCAGCCGATCATCCAGCGCCCACTGTGCACTGAGGCAGGCCCAGCCCAACCCGAGCAGGAAAAACCCCAGCGGATAGGTGCGAAAAGGCAACAGCATCAGGGCCAGCACCGGCATCAACAGCAGCCAGCCGCCGGGTGGCAACACCGGTAAAAAGCGCAAGGCGAGCAGCCCCAGCGCGAGTGTGAACATCCCTGTTCTCATGGATCTTTCCTTGGAAGCGACCCATTGAGTCTTAGCCGGGCCAGCGATGCGGCCTATTATTATTTGTCACAAAGTCTGAATTTCCCGTTCCTGGAATGCGGGCATACTTGCCCCTCGAACTGACCTGGACCCCTTATGCCACGGCGCTTATTCAAACGGTACATGCCCGACCCGACCAGCATCAGGGAACACAAGTCCTTACGCTTTCTGGGCAAGCTGCTGCATGACCCGAACCTCTGGCACCTCAATCGGCACTCGGTCGCGCGGGCCATGGCGGTTGGCCTGTTCGCAGCCTTTATCCCGATTCCCTTGCAGATGTTGCTGGCGGCGGTCCTCGCCATCAGCGTGCGCGGCAACATGCCGATTGCCGTCAGCCTGGTGTGGCTGACCAACCCGATCACCATGCCGCCGGTGTTCTTCTGCACCTACATGACCGGTGCCTGGTTGATGAACTTACCGCCTCGCAGCATGCCCGACGAACTGACCTGGGAATGGATCAGCGGGCAGCTGTCGACGCTGTGGCAACCCTTCTTGCTGGGCTCGGTGGTATTGGGGGTGGTAATGGCGGCGTTGGGGTATTGCCTGACTATGGGCTACTGGCGCTGGTGGGTGGCGCGCCAGTGGAAAAAACGCAAGCAGCGCAGGCTGTAAGCGCTAGCGGGCCAGCAAACGCATATGCACGCGCAAGCCCTGGCCGGTGTTTTCCGCCCACAGGCTGCCGTCCTGGCGCTGCACGGCATTGCGCGCAATGCTCAAGCCCAGGCCAAAACCGCCGTCGCCGGGCCGTGAACCGTCCAGCCGAGTGAATGGCGCAAAAATCCGCTCCAACTCCAACTCGTCAATTCCGCCGCCCTGGTCTTCCAGCCACAAATGCCAGTGCTCACCTTCGCGCTGCCCGCCCAATTGCACCGTGCCGTTGTGCGGGGAATGCCGGATGGCATTGCGCAGGATGTTCTCCAACGCCTGGGCCAGCAGGTTCAGATGGCCGCGCACCCAACAATCAGCCCCCAGCCCGCACTGCAAGCGTGAAGGCGACCAGCCACTTTCAAAACAGGCGTTTTCCCGGAGCATGTCCCACAGCGCCTGCACCTGGATGTCTTCCTTGGGCAGCGGCGCGCGTTCGGTGTCGAGCCAGGCCAGTTGCAGGGTGTCTTCCACCAGGCGCTGCATGCCGTCGATTTCCCTGCCCAGGCGCTCGCGCAGCCGGGTCAGGTCTTGCTCGCTGTCGCTGGCCACGCGCAAGCGGCTCAACGGTGTGCGCAACTCATGAGACAAGTCCCGCAGCAGTTGCTGTTGCAGGGCCACCGTGCCTTGCAGGCGTTCAGACATCTGGTCGAAGGCGCGGCCCAACTCCCCCAGTTCATCCTGACGGCTGGTGGTGTCGTGGGACAGCCGGGTACTCAGTTGATCGGCACGCCAGGCGTTGGCCTGCTCGCGCAGGTGGTTGAGCGGCATGATCAACAAGCGGTAGAGGCCGATGCACAGCAACAGGGTGAACAGGCCGGGAATCACGCCATTGGTGACGATTCGCCAGAACAACTGGTTTTGCCCGGGCATGAAGCGCCGTGGCAATTCGATCACCAGGGAGCCCGCCCCTGGGTCCAGCGGGAACGGGATTTTCAACCATGGCAGCCCCTTGGCATGCCGGCTGACAGGCCAGTCCAGGCCGCGCAAAAATGTCAGGCGCTGGCTTTCCTTGTCGGTCAGCGGGTAGCTGCTCAGGGATTGCAGGTCGTTACCGATGACGCCCACCCACGTGCGCTCGCGCTGGCCCAAGGTGTGCAGCCACGCGTCCACCCCGGCGTTGCCACTCTTGTTCCACGCCAGTTCCGCGCCGGCTGCATAACCGCTCAGGGTGGCGCGCGCCTCGCTGGACAAAAAGGCATTCTGCTCTTCCATATACCGGCCCCACGACCAACTGAGCCAGATCATCAGCAAGCAGAAGGCGATCAGCAGGCAGGCCAGTTTCCAGAATAACGAATGCTTGCCCGGCAGCCGTTTGAGCGTGGCATTAAAGCCCGTCATCGTGACCGCTCAACACGTAGCCCTTGCCCCACACCGTGCGTACTTCCCGCTCGCTGTAGCCAATGGCCTTGAGCTTGCGACGGATCTGGCTGATGTGCATGTCCAGGCTGCGGTCATGGGGCGCATAGCCGCGCTGGAATACATGCTGGTAAAGGAAGGCTTTGCTGAGGACTTCGTCGCCGTTGCGGTGCAGGGTTTCCAGCAGGCGGTATTCGCTGCGGGTCAGGCCGGCCCATTGTTCCCGGTGGAAAACATCACACAACTCGTCATCGAAACGCAGGCTGCGGGCATCGTCGCGCACCGCTGCCAGGGCCGGCAAAGGTCGCCGGTCCAGGGCAACCCGGCGCAGGATCGCCTCGATGCGCACCCGCAACTCGGCCATGCTGAACGGCTTGGGCAGGTAATCGTCTGCCCCCAGGCGAAAACCGCTGATGCGGTCGGCTTCGGCACCCAGGGCCGACATAAGGATTACCGGGATCGAATGGCTCTGGCGCAAGTGCGTAAGCACCGACAATCCGTCCATGCCCGGCAACAGGATGTCCATCAACACCACGTCGAAGCTTTGATCGCGGGCCATTTGCAGGCCCTGCTGGCCGTTCTGGCACCAGGTCACCTGGAAGCCACAGCGGCCCAACTGCTCATGGACATAGGCGCCAAGTACAGGGTCGTCTTCAATCGCCAGGATACTGGGTAAGCCAAGTGCTACGGGATTCATTAGCGTCTGCAAGTCATTCTCAATGACTGATTATTCAAGATTGGCCCCCCAACAGCAACCGCCGCCGGGCATCCAAGGGTCCAAGGTTTGCGTCAGGTCATTAATTTGCAAGATTCCACACCGCGCAAATGGCTACACTGCGCGGGTGGCGCGGGCCGGATGCCGGCGTGAAATTCGACAACAGTGTGGTAGCAGGAGAGTGGCGTGCTTACGAGAATGGGAATAAAAGGCCGCGTACTGTTGCTGACCTTATTGCCTACCAGCCTGATGGCATTGCTGCTGGGCGGGTATTTCACGTGGATGCAGCTTTCAGAATTGCAGTCGCAATTGCTGCAACGGGGCGAGATGATCGCCGAGCAGTTGGCACCGCTGGTGGCGCCAGCACTGGGCACCAAGAACACCGACCTGCTGGAGCGCATCGCCACCCAGTCCCTGGAACAAACCGACGTGCGCGCCGTGTCGTTCCTCGGGCCCGACCGCACGCCCCTGGCCCACGCCGGCCCGACCATGCTCAACCAGCCGCCGATCGGCAACAGCTCGCACCTGTTGCAGCGCACCGGCAACGACGCAACCCGCTATCTGCTACCGGTGTTCGGCCGCCATCGCAACCTTGCCGGTGAGCTGATCCCGGACGAATCCGACCGCCTGCTGGGCTGGGTCGAGCTGGAACTGTCCCACAACGGCATGTTGCTGCGCGGCTACCGCAGCCTGTTCGCCAGCCTGCTGCTGATCGCCATCGGCCTGATCTGCACCGCGGCCCTGGCCTTGCGCATCAGCCGTACGATCAACTCGCCGATTGGGCTGATCAAGCAGGCGGTGGCGCAACTCAAGGATGGCAACCTGGAAACCCGCCTGCCACCGCTGGGCAGCCAGGAACTGGACCACCTGGCCTCGGGCATCAACCGCATGGCCGAGACCCTGCAAAATGCCCAGGAAGAATTGCAACACAGCATCGACCAGGCCACCGAAGACGTGCGGCAAAACCTGGAAACCATCGAGATCCAGAACATCGAGCTGGACCTGGCCCGCAAGGAAGCACTGGAAGCCAGCCGCATCAAGTCGGAGTTTTTGGCCAACATGAGCCATGAAATCCGCACGCCGCTGAACGGCATCCTCGGCTTTACGCACTTGCTGCAAAAAAGCGAGCTGTCGCCCCGTCAGCTGGATTACCTGGGCACCATCGAAAAGTCCGCCGACAACCTGCTGGGCATCATCAACGAAATCCTCGACTTCTCGAAGATCGAGGCCGGCAAGCTGGTACTCGACAGCATCCCGTTCAACCTGCGGGACCTGTTGCAAGACACCTTGACCATCCTCGCCCCTGCCGCCCATGCCAAACAGCTGGAACTGGTGAGCCTGGTCTACCGCGACACGCCGCTGTCGTTGGTGGGCGACCCGCTGCGGCTCAAGCAGATCCTGACTAACCTGGTGAGCAACGCGATCAAGTTCACCCGCGAAGGCACCATCGTCGCCCGTGCCATGATTGAAGACGAGCAGGAAGACAGCGTGCAACTGCGCATCAGCGTGCAGGACACCGGTATCGGCCTGTCGAACCAGGATGTGCGGGCGCTGTTCCAGGCCTTCAGCCAGGCGGACAATTCGCTGTCACGGCAACCCGGTGGCACTGGCCTGGGGCTGGTGATTTCCAAGCGCCTGATCGAACAGATGGGCGGCGAAATCGGCGTCGACAGCACGCCGGGCGAAGGCTCGGAATTCTGGATCAGCCTGAACCTGCCGAAAACCCGCGACGATATCGAAGACCTGCCTTGCGCGCCGTTGCTGGGCCGGCGCGTGGCCGTGCTGGAAAACCACGAGCTGGCGCGTCAGGCCCTGCAACACCAGTTGGAAGACTGCGGCCTGCAAGTCACGCCGTTCAACAGCCTGGAAAGCCTGACCAATGGCATCACCAGCGCCCACCAGACCGAACAGGCGATTGACCTGGCGGTACTGGGCATCACCGCCAACGACATTCCGCCGGAGCGTTTGAACCAACACCTGTGGGACCTCGAACACCTGGGCTGCAAGGTGCTGGTGCTGTGCCCCACCACCGAACAGCTGCTGTTCAACCCCTCGGTGCCCAACCCCAACAGCCAATTGCAGGCCAAACCCGCCTGTACGCGCAAACTGCGCCGCGCCCTGGCCGACCTGATCAGCCCGCGCCCGCTGCGCAGCGAACCCGGCGAGCCGCTGTCCAGCCGCGCGCCACGGGTGCTGTGTGTCGACGACAACCCGGCCAACCTGCTGCTGGTGCAAACCCTGCTGGAAGACATGGGCGCCAAGGTCCAGGCGGTAGAAAGCGGTTACTCGGCCATCGAAGCGGTGAAGCAAGAAGCCTTCGACCTGGTGCTGATGGACGTACAAATGCCCGGCATGGATGGCCGCCAGAGCACCGAGGCGATCCGCACCTGGGAAAGCGAACGCCATGGCACCCCGCTGCCCATCGTCGCCCTGACCGCCCATGCCATGGCCAACGAAAAACGCGCACTGCTGCAAAGCGGCATGGATGACTACCTGACCAAACCCATCAGCGAACGGCAACTGGCCCAGGTGGTATTGAAATGGACCGGGCTGGCCCTGCGCAATCAGGGCCCGGAACGCGGCGCCGAAACCATTGGGCAAGCCACGCAGTTGCCCGTGCTGGACCACGAGGAAGGTTTGCGCCTGGCGGCCGGCAAGGCCGACCTGGCGGCGGACATGCTGGCGATGTTGCTGGCATCGCTTGAGGCCGACCGTGAAGCGATTCGCGTGGCCCGTGACGCCAACGACCGTAACGCCCTGATCGAGCGGGTTCACCGCTTGCACGGCGCCACCCGATATTGCGGCGTGCCGCAACTGCGCGCGGCCTGCCAGCGGGCCGAAACCCTGCTCAAACAGGACGACGCCAAGGCCATGCCGGCCCTGGACGAACTGGACATGGCGATTGCCCGGCTGGCCAGCGAGGCGCGGGTGAGCGCGTAAAACTTCGGGGCAATGTGGCGAGGGAGCTGCTGTGGCGAGGGAGCTTGCTCCCGCTGGAGTGCGAAGCGCTCCCAGGATTTTGGGGCCGCTGCGCAGCCCAGCGGGAGCAAGCTCCCTCGCCACAGCAAGCTCCCTCGCCACAGCAGCTCCCTCGCCACAAAATCAGCTTTCCATCATCAAGAAGGAATATTTGATGCGCATCATCCTTTTCAGCAGCCAAACCTACGACCGTGACAGCTTTCTCGCCCAACCGTTGCCCGAAGGCATGCAGCTGCAATTCCAGCCGGCCCGGCTGAATCTGGAAACCGTGGCCCTGGCCGAACACCACGAAGTGGTCTGCGCCTTTATCAATGACGACCTCGGCGCCCCGGTGCTGGAGCAACTGGCCAACGGTGGCACCCGCCTGATCGCCCTGCGCTCGGCCGGTTACAACCATGTCGACCTGCCCGCCGCCAAGCGGCTGGGCCTTACCATCGTGCGCGTGCCCGCCTACTCGCCCCATGCGGTGGCCGAGCACGCAGTCGCGCTGATCCTGGCCCTCAACCGCCGCCTGCACCGCGCCTACAACCGCACCCGCGACGGTGACTTCAGCCTCCATGGCCTGACCGGTTTCGACCTGGTGGGCAAGACCGTCGGCGTGGTCGGCACCGGGCAAATCGGCGCCACATTCGCCAGGATCATGGCCGGGTTCGGCTGCCAGTTGCTGGCGTATGACCCTTACCCCAACCCGCAGGTCGAAGCCCTCGGCGCCCGCTACGTGAGCCTGCCGCAATTGCTCGCCGACTCACAGATCATCAGCCTGCATTGCCCGCTGACGGCAGACAGCAAACATTTGATCAACGCCCAAAGCCTGGCCCATATGCAGCCCGGCGCGATGCTGATCAATACCGGGCGTGGCGGCCTGGTGGACACCCCGGCGCTGATCGACGCGCTCAAGGGCGGCCAGCTCGGTTATTTGGGCCTGGATGTGTATGAAGAAGAGGCCCAGTTGTTTTTCGAAGACCGCTCCGACCTGCCCCTGCAAGACGACGTGCTGGCGCGCCTGCTGACCTTCCCCAATGTGATCATCACCGCGCACCAGGCCTTCCTGACCCGTGAGGCGCTGGGGGCAATCGCCGGCACCACCCTGGACAACATCGCTGCGTGGGCGGGCGGGCGGGCACAAAACCTCGTCGAAGGATGATCAGCGGTCACATCGCCGCGCCATGATGGGAGGCGGCCCGTGATAGGATGCCGCGCCTATTTGGAGGATCCATGGCCGAACACGATTTCCGCTTCAGCTTGCTGAACCCGCAACACACCCTGATCGAATGCCGCGCCCTGGTGCCGGGCCGTTATCAGGTCACCGGCAACGGTGGCTCGATCAAGCACGGCGACGTTTTGATCGTCACCCTGCGCGGCAGTAAAACCCTGTCGATGCGCCTGACCGTCGAAGGCGATGCGCGCTACTCCATCCGCCCGGCAGGCCAGTGGGTCGCCATGGCCCAGGGGCCGAAGTTCGGCGAACTGGAAATTCACACCTGGAAGGTCAACTGCGACAGCTGCGACAACGTGCTGGAGTTTGAATTCGCGGTGGAAACCAAGCTGACTAAGCAACCGCTGCAACCGGCCGCCACCGCGCGGGTCACCGAGTTGGGCTGGGCCACCCTGGGTGACAAGCACCGCTGCCCGAAATGCCAGAAGGCCGCGCAATGAAAGCCGTGCTGATGCTGGCCGTGCTGGGTGCAGGCCTTGCGGGCTGCGCCAGTGATGAGGTCAAGCTCAAGCAGGATCACAGCTACGTGGTGGAATGGATCGGTGAGCGGCCTTTGATGGATTACGCGCACCTGACCGTGACCCTCGGCGCCGATGGCCGGGCCTACGGCAACGGCGGCTGCAACCATTGGTTCGCGCCCTACACCCTGGACGGTGACAAACTGAGCTTCGGCAAGGTCGGCAGCACCCGCAAACTTTGCGGTGAAGCGCTGATGGAGCAGGAGCACCGCTTCTTCCAGGCCCTGCAAGGCGTGCAGCGCTGGGACATCTCGCCGATCGAACAGACCCGTTTCTGGCCGGCGGATGGCAAACCGTTGCGGTTGTGGCTGGAAGAAGGCTGATTCCGCGTTTCTGTGGGAGCTGGCTTGCCTGCGATGGCGTCACCTCGGCCTGGCTGACAGGCCGAGTTGCCTGAATCGCTGGCAAGCCAGCTCCTACACTTAACCGCGCAGCGCCTTGAGCTTGGCCAGCACGCCTTCGGCCGTCTGCTCGCCCATCAGTTGTTCGCGCACCTTGCCCTTGTCATCAATGATGTACGTCACCGGCAAGGCTTCGCTGCGGGGAATGTCGAAGATCCCGTCCGGGTTCTGCGCCAATACGGTGAACTTGATGCCCAGCTTGTCGCTGGCGCTCTTGAGTTCTTCACCCTGGGCATTGTCGAAGTTCACGCCGAACACACCTACCGACTGGCCCTTGAGCTGGTCGGCCAAGGCGTTGAGTTCGGGGATTTCGGTGCGGCAAGGGCCACACCACTCGGCCCAGTAGTTGACCACCAGCCATTGCTTGTCCAGGCGTTCGGCGGCCACTTTCTGACCGTATTGGTCAACGCCATAATCATTGCCACAGCCACTGAGCAGCAGTGTACCGATGATTGCCAATGCGCCTAACAGTCGCCTCGTCATGGGGTAATCCTTCGTAAAAATGAACGTTGGCTGCGGCCTATCGCCTCTCATGGTTTAAGGACATGGCGCAGCGCGGGTAGAATACCCGCCACCTTACGCAAGATGCGACCCGCACATGACCGATCTGACGCTTTATCACAACCCGCGCTGCTCGAAATCCCGCGGTGCGCTCGAGCTGCTGGAAGCCCGTGGCCTCACACCAACGGTGGTGCGCTACCTGGAAACCCCGCTCGACGCCGCGCAATTGCAGGCCTTGCTGGGCAAGCTGAACATCAGCGCGCGGCAATTGCTGCGCACCGGCGAGGACGAATACAAAACCCTAAACCTGGCCGACGCCAGCCTCAGTGAAGCGCAGTTGATCGCCGCCATCGCCGCTCATCCGAAACTGATGGAACGCCCGATCCTCGCGACCGCCGACAAGGCTGTGATCGGCCGCCCGCCAGAAAACATCCTGGAGCTTCTTTCGTGAGTGCGCCGTATGTGCTGGTGCTTTATTACAGCCGCAACGGCTCGGTCAGCGAAATGGCCCGGCAAATTGCCCGAGGCGTCGAGCAAGCCGGGCTTGAGGCGCGGCTGCGCACCGTGCCGGCCATCTCCAGCGAGTGCGAAGCCGTGGCGCCAAGCATTCCGGTCGACGGCCCGCTGTATTGCAGCCTCGACGACCTGAAGAACTGCTGCGGCCTGGCGCTGGGCAGCCCGACCCGGTTCGGCAACATGGCCGCGCCGCTCAAGTACTTTCTCGACGGCACCAGCAACCTGTGGCTCACCGGTGCCCTGGTCGGCAAGCCAGCAGGTGTGTTCACCTCCACTGCCAGCCTGCACGGTGGCCAGGAAACCACGCTGATGTCGATGCTGCTGCCGTTGCTGCACCACGGCATGCTGATCACCGGCCTGCCCTACAGTGAGCAGGCGCTGCTGGACACCAAAGGCGGCGGTACGCCCTACGGCGCCAGCCACCATTCCGGTGCCGACGGCAAGCGCGCACTGGACCAACATGAGATCGCCCTGTGCCGCGCCCTCGGCCTGCGCCTGGCGAAGACCGCCGCGCTACTGGAGAACGGCCGTGGCCAGAAAGCCTAAGGTACTGCCGCCCCGGGCGTGGCTGGAGCCACGGGTCAAGACGGCGCGGGTGTTGAGCCTGCTGGCGTTTTTGGGCTTGGTGGGACTGCTGTGTGCCTACTACCTGGTGTTCGCCGACCTGCACGGCGCGCGGCCGTGGGTGATTCTGCTGATCGAGTTGGTGCCGCTGCTGTTGCTGGCACCGGGGATGATCCTGGGCAGCGCGCGCGGGCATTCATGGATGTGCTTTGTGGTGAATTTGTACTTCATCAAGGGTGCGCTGGCGGCGTATGACCCGAACCGCCAGTGGTTTGGGGTGCTGGAGATGCTGGCAAGCCTGGCTGTGTTCTGCACCGCGTTGATGTATGTGCGGTACCGGCATCAGCTGAATCGGCGGTTGGCGGGGGAAGGTTTGCCTGCTTGATGCTTTTGTAGTGCCTGACCTGTCGTTATCGCAGGCAAGCCAGCTCCCACAGAGGAATGCATTCCAAGTGTGGGAGCTGGCTTGCCTGCGATAGCATCAACCCGGTATCAATGATTCACGGTATACGCCAGCATCATCGACAACTGGCACATCGGGCGCCCGCTCTCGGCATGCCACTGGTTGAACGCGCCCTGCACCGTGGCCAGGTCCCGCAGGCTGGTGGGCACCTTGTCGACAATCTTCTGCGCATTCAGCGCCGCCACCACGTCATAGCTCGGCACAAACGTATCCTTGCCCACCATGCGCAAAAAGCGCGGCGCCGACAGCCCGCCCAACTGGTGGCCGTGCTTGCTCAGGTATTTCCACAAGCCAACGATATCCGTCACTGGCCAGTCGGCAATAAACGCCGCGAAGCTACCCTTTTCCTGCTCGATATCCAGAATCATCTGCGCATTGCGCGGCACGCTCTTGAGCTTGCCAAGGTGGCGGATGATGCGCGTGTCCTGCATCAGCCGCTCCAGATGCTCGGCGCCCATCAGCACGACTTTTTCCGGGTCAAACCCAAAGAACACCTGCTCGAAGGCCGGCCACTTGGCGTCCACCACGCTGTGTTTGAGGCCTGCGCGAAATACCCGCAGTGACAGGGTCGACAAGTAGCGATCATCACTGATCTTGCGCAGTTTCGCCGGGGTCAGGGGCACAGGCAGGTGGGCTTCCAGCTCGGCCGCCGAACCAAACCGGTTCAGACAATATTCGTGCAGCCACTTGTAATCGCGCATGCCCTCTCCTAAGGATTGAAATGAAAACGGCGCCCAGGAGCGCGGTCTGTCAGAGCGGTGAAAGTGCTCAGAGGTTCACTACGTTGACGAAGCGCGATGCCGCGGTTTCGTCGATACGCAGGCTGGTGAAGTCGAACAGGTTACGGTCGGCCAACTGCGACGGCTGCACGTTCTGCAAGCTGCGGAAGATGCTGTCGACGCGGCCCGGGGTCTTGCGGTCCCAGTCCTGGAGCATGTCCTTGACCACCTGGCGTTGCAGGTTTTCCTGGGAGCCGCAGAGGTTGCACGGGATGATCGGGAATTGCTTGAGGTCGGCGTACGCCTGGATGTCCTTCTCGTGGCAGTACGCCAATGGGCGAATCACCACGTTGCGCCCGTCGTCGGCCCGCAGCTTGGGCGGCATGGCCTTTAGGCTGCCGTTGAAAAACATGTTGAGGAAGAAGGTTTCGACGATGTCATCGCGGTGGTGACCGAGGGCCATCTTGGTTGCGCCGATTTCATCGGCAAAGGTGTAGAGCGTGCCTCGGCGCAGGCGCGAGCACAGCGAGCAGGTGGTCTTGCCTTCCGGGATAAGCTCCTTGACCACCGAATAGGTGTCTTTTTCGACGATGTGGTACTCGACCCCCAATGCCTTGAGGTAGGCCGGCAGCACGTGCTCGGGGAAACCCGGCTGCTTCTGGTCCATGTTCACGGCGACAATCTCGAACTTGATCGGCGCGACCTTTTGCAGGTGCATCAGTACGTCAAGCAGGGTGTAGCTGTCTTTGCCGCCAGACAGGCAGACCATGACCTTGTCGCCCTCCTCGATCATGTTGAAATCGGCGACTGCCTCACCCGCCTGGCGACGCAGGCGTTTTTGCAGTTTGTTCTGGTTGACCGTAAGAGTGCCCATGGCGCTTGGATCCGCGAAAGGTGTGTGACGAAAAGCCGGGCATTTTAGCGGGATGGACGACCGAGTTTCAATTAACAGACCCCGCCGCGATTAAGCCCAATGTTTACAGCGCAATTTGCTCTAAAGCCCTACAGTTTTTCCGGTCATCACTTTCTATACTGCGACATAAGGTCGCACATATATCCAGACCTTTCAGGCCAATTGGCCCGTGGGCGCTCCGCTGGGGGGCGATGGTAATAACAACAGGAGTGACTGGCATGATCCATCACGTCGTGGGACTTTTCACCCACCCCGATCAGGAATGGCGGGAAATTCGTGGCGATAAAGAAGAAAGCATCAGCCACATGTACCTCACCCACACACTGATTCTCGCAGCGATCCCCGCGGTATCAGCCTTTATCGGGACCACGCAGGTGGGTTGGGTAATCGGCAGCCGCGCCCCGGTGATGCTCACGGTGGAAAGCGCGTTGTGGATGACCATCATGTCTTACGCCGCGATGCTCGGCGGCGTGGCGGTGATGGGCGCGTTCATTCACTGGATGGCCCGTACCTATGACGCCAACCCCAGCATGGCGCGCTGCGTGGCGTTTGCCACCTACACCGCGACGCCGCTGTTCGTCGGCGGGCTGGCCGCGCTGTACCCGCATATGTGGCTGGGCATGGTCGTCGGTACGGCCGCCATCTGCTACACGGTATACCTGCTGTATGTAGGCCTGCCGACCTTCATGAACATCAACCCGGACGAGGGCTTCCTGTTCTCCAGCTCGGTGCTGGCGGTAGGCCTGGTGGTGCTGGTGGCGATCATGGCCTTTACCGTGATCGTCTGGGGGCTGGGCGTAGGCCCGATCTACACCAACTGACGCGGTGTACCCGCAGGAAAAGCCACCGCACGGTGGCTTTGTGCGTTATGCATCACCATTCGGCGCCTGACAGATTCGGATACACCGTTGTTTGCGGCATACTGGACATCTCTGGAGATATGTACAGCATGCCCGAGCAACTCAATACCCGCGTCGAAGATTGTTTCCAACAAGCCGAATCCTTTTTCAAACGAAGCTTCAAACGCCCCCAGGTCAGCCTCAAGCTGCGGGGCCAGAAGGCCGGTGTCGCGCATTTGCACGAGAACCTGCTGCGCTTCAACCCGCAGCTGTACCGTGAAAACAGCCAACACTTCCTTAAACAGACAGTCGCCCATGAAGTGGCCCACCTGATTGCCCACCAATTGTTCGGCGAGCGCATCCAGCCCCATGGCGAGGAATGGCAGTTGATCATGCGTGGGGTTTACGAACTGCCGCCGGATCGCTGCCACACCTATGAAATCCAGCGGCGGCGCGTAACCCGGTATATCTACCGCTGCCCGTGTGCCGACAGCGACTTCCCGTTTTCGCCCCAGCGTCACGGGTTGGTGAGCCAGGGGCGGCGGTATTTGTGCCGCAGGTGCCGGCAGACGTTGGTGTTTACCGGCGAAACCCGGGTGGAGTGAGGGCCTCATCGCAGGCAAGCCAGCTCCCACAGTTGAAATGCATTCCCCTGTGGGAGCTGGCTTGCCTGCGATAGCGTCAGCCCAAGCGCTACTGAATCACCTTGGCACGCCGCAAATCATCTATTTGTTGAGGACTGAAGCCTAACCCCGCCAACACCTCATCCGTGTGGGCGCCCACCGCCGCGCCGATGTGCCTGGCCGCCGGCAAACCCTCGGAAAACTTCAACGGGCAAGCGATCTGCGCCTGGGCCGAACCATCGCCCCGCGGCACCTGGCTGACCAGCTCCCGGGCTTTCAACTGCGGGTGTTCAACCGCCTCGCTCAGATTCAGCACCGGCTCGACACACGCATCGATCCCGGCAAACAACGCACACAGCTCATCAAAGCTGCGCTTCTCGAACTCGACCTGCAACGCCAGCTTGAGGGCTTTCTGCTGCTCGGGCTTGGGCGACAAACCCTGCGCCGCCAACTCGGGGCGCCCAAGCGCTGCACACAACTGCTGCATAAAGGCCGGCTCCAGGCTTCCTACCGACAACCACCGCCCCTCCCGAGAGCGGTAATAGTCATAGAAGCTGCCACCATTGAGCACCTGGTTCTCCCACGCAGGTTCCACGCCACACGCCAGGTAACCCGCGCCGGCCATCGCATTCAGGCTGAAGGCGCAGTCAGTCATGCTCACATCCAGGTATTGCCCCACGCCGCTGTGCTGCCGGGCGATCACCGCCGCCAGCAAGCCGATCACCGCGTGCAACGAGCCACCGCCCACGTCCGCCAACTGCACGCCCAAAGGTAACGGCCCGCTGTCCTGGCGCCCGGTGTAACTGGCAATGCCCGCCAGGGCCAGGTAGTTGATGTCGTGGCCGGCGCGGTCCCTGTAGGGGCCGGTCTGGCCGTAGCCGGTGATGGAGACGTAGATCAACTTCGGGTTGATCGCCTTCAAGGCCTCGTAACCCAGGCCCAGGCGCTCCATCACCCCGGGGCGGAACTGCTCCAGCACGATGTCGTAGTCCGCCACCAACTGCCGCACGATCGCCACCGCCTCGGCCTGCTTGAGGTCGAGCGCCAGGCTGCGTTTATTGCGGTTGAGGTAGGCATGGCTGGCCGACACGCCCTGGTCATGGGGCGGCAACACCCGCAGCAGGTCCATGCGCGTGGGGGACTCGATGCGCAACACCTCGGCGCCCATGTCGGCCAGCAGCAACGAGGCGAACGGCCCCGGCAGCAAGGTAGAGAAATCCAGTACTTTGAGGGACGCCAAGGGGCCTGACATGCAAACTCCGATTCCGATTCGATTGGCCACAGAGTAGGCAAACCTGGCCGCAAGCGGCAATCACATAAAGCATCATCTGCAGTGACTGATGCTTCCCGCAGGTATAAAAAAACCCATCCGGAGATGGGTTTTTCACAAACGGTGCAGCCTTACTTGACGGCGGTTGGCGCCGGGCCTTCGGCCACGCCCAGGTCGTCTTCTTCACGGGTCTCGGAGATACCGCGACCACCGGAAGCCAGTTCGACTTGCAGCTTGTCTTCGTCCAGTTCCTTGACCCACTTGGCCACAACCAGGGTAGCAACAGCGTTGCCTACCAGGTTAGTCAGTGCGCGGGCTTCAGACATGAAGCGGTCGATACCCAGGATCAGCGCCAGGCCGGCAACCGGCAGGTGGCCAACAGCCGACAGGGTAGCGGCCAGTACGATGAAGCCACTACCCGTCACACCAGCAGCGCCCTTGGAGGACAGCAGCAGTACCAGCAACAGGGTGATCTGGTGGGTGATGTCCATGTGGGTGTCAGTCGCCTGGGCGATGAACACGGCAGCCATGGTCAGGTAGATCGAAGTACCGTCCAGGTTGAAGGAGTAGCCAGTCGGGATAACCAGGCCGACTACCGACTTCTTGGCGCCCAGGCGTTCCATCTTGATCAGCATGCGCGGCAGTGCGGATTCGGATGAGGAAGTACCCAGTACGATCAGCAGTTCTTCACGGATGTAGCGGATCAGTTTCAGCACGCTGAAGCCGTGTGCGCGGCAGATGGCGCCCAGCACCAGCACCACGAACAGGATGCAGGTGATGTAGAAGCAGATCATCAGCTGACCGAGCTGCACCAGCGAACCTACGCCGTAGGCACCGATGGTGAACGCCATGGCGCCCAGGGCACCGAGTGGCGCGAGCTTCATGATCATGTTGATGATGTTGAACATCACGTGGGCGAAGCGATCGATGAAGTCCAGCACCGGCTTGCCGTAGGCACCCAGGCGATGCAGGGCGAAACCGAAGATCACAGAGAACATCAGCACTTGCAGGATGTCGCCGGTAGCGAACGCGCCAACGATGGTGTTGGGGATCACGTTCAGCAGGAAGCCAACGATGCTCTGGTCTGCACCGGCAGTCACGTAGGCAGCTACTTTAGAGGCGTCCAGGGTAGCCACGTCGATGTGCATGCCGGCGCCCGGTTGCACAACGTTGACCACGATCAGGCCGATCAGCAGGGCGATGGTGGAGACGACTTCGAAGTACAGCAGCGCGTAGCCGCCGGTTTTGCCGACCGATTTCATGCTTTGCATGCCAGCGATACCGCTGACAACGGTGCAGAAGATGATCGGGGCGATGACCATTTTGATCAGCTTGATAAAGCCGTCACCCAGTGGCTTGAGGGCCACGCCGGTCTGCGGGTAGAAGTGACCGAGCAAAATACCGATAACGATTGCAACGATCACCTGGAAATACAGGGATTTGTACAGTGGCTGACGAGTCGTCATTGCAAAGTTCCTCAATCGTCCCGTGTGGCAAATATCCGCCATTGCCCACGACACTTGAATTGCGAACCCTCCTGCACTGGAGGGATTTGTTGTTTGAGAGCCTGCTCAAGGCCGGTCTCCCTGCGCTCTGTATCGCAAGCGTCGTGCCACTTTTGCCGAAAACCGCTGAAGGCCTTTAGACATCAGCCTTCGGGGTAGCTTTCGGCTTCAGGCTGCGCCTGCACAAGGTGGCGACTTTCCGCCACCCTCTCTGATCTCGTCCTACAATTTGGCGGATATCCGCCTTGTCGCACCCACTCAGGGTGGCTACCATCCGCCACTCAATGGACGAGGCCCCTCATGCGCGAACGTACCATCGCCAGTCATTACGCCCGGGCCGCCCTTGGCGGTGCGCGCCGGGCCGGCTACGACTATTCGGGCCTGCTGCCGCAAGTGGGCATCACCCCCGAACTGCTGAACGAACCCCGCGCCCGTATCGCCCCGGAGCAATTCACCCGGCTGCTGCAAATGCTCTGGCTGGCGCTGGATGACGAATACCTGGGCTTCGCCGAAGGCCCGAGCAAGCGCGGCACCTTCGCCATGATGTGCCACGCGCTGATTCACTGCCGCACCCTGGAGAAAGCGCTGGAACGCGGCTTATTATTTTATAGCCTATTCCCGCAGGGTCCGCGCTGGCGCCTGACACGCGAAGGGGAAATGGCCCGCCTGAGCCTGGACGATTCGCAGCTCTGGGACCCGGATCACTTCCTCAGTGAATGCCTGCTGGTGATCTGGCATCGCCTCGGCAGTTGGCTGGTCGGCCAGCGTATCCGCCTGGACCAGGCCACGTTCAGCTACCCAATGCCGCCCCACGCCGCTGAATATGATTTGCTGTTCCCCTGCCCGCAGGTATTCGCGGCGCCCAGCAGCAGCCTGGTGTTTCCCAGCCGTTACCTGAGCCTGCCGCTGTTGCAGGACGAGCGCACGCTCAAGCACTTTCTCGAACGCTCACCGGCCGACCTGTTGTCGCGGCCAGATGAAGGCGACAGTTTGAGCAGCCAGTTGCGCCGTTTATTGAGCCGCGACCGCACACCCTGGCCCGACCTGGAAGCCGTCGCCCAGCACCTGCATATCAGCCCGCAGACCCTGCGTCGGCATTTGCGGGAGGAAGGCACCAGCTTTCAGGCGCTCAAGGATGAATTACGCCGGGACATTGCGATTTATCATCTGGGGCGGGCGGATTTGTCGTTGCAGGAGATCGCCGAGCAGTTGGGGTTTTCCGAACCGTCGGCGTTTCATCGGGCGTTCAAGAAGTGGACCGGGTTGACGCCGGGGGCCTATAGAGCACAAGAAACCTAACCGTAGCAGCTGTCGACCCTTGGCGAGGCTGCGTTGGGCGCGCCGCCAATATCGAGCCAGGCGCAAGGCCGAGTGGGGGCCCTACGCAGCCTCGCTAAAGCTCGACAGCTGCTACGGGGAGATAGCGGAATCAGACAGCCGGGAAATGGATCTTGAACGCGGCACCACCCAGCGGTGAATCCCCCAGGGTCAGCCGTGCGCCGTAGCTTTCAATGATGTCCTTGACCACCGCCAGGCCAATCCCCTGCCCCGGGTGCTGGCGGTCCAGCCGCTCGCCCCGTTGCAGGATGCGCGCACGCTGGTCTGGTGGCACGCCGGGGCCGTCGTCTTCGATGCACAGTTCGGTGCCTTCCAGGCTTTCCTGCAAGGTAATGCGCACTTTGCTCAGGCACAGGCGGTAGGCGTTTTCCAGCAGGTTGCCGAGCAACTCGAGCAAGGCGCCCTTCTCGATCGGTACGTCGCACTCGTCCGGCAAATCGAAGGCGACCTTCACGCCTTTGTCGCGGTAGACCTTGTCCAGGGTGTCGCACAAACTTTGCAGCACCGGTTCCAGCCGGACCTGGTGACGCACCAGGCCGCTTTTACGCAGGCTGGCGCGCTGCAACTGGTAGCTGATCTGCTGGCTCATGCGTTCGATCTGCGATTGCAGCACCCAAGCCTGGTCACGGTCTTCGGGGCGCTGCGCCATGTCTTCGCTCACGCCCTGGAGCACCGCCAACGGGGTTTTCAGGCTGTGGGCCAGGTCGTCCAGGGAGTCACGGTAACGGGTACGTTGCTCGCGTTCGCTATGGAGCAACCGGTTGAGGGAGCCGGTCAGGCGCAGCAGTTCGCGGGGGTGTTGCTCGCTGAGGCTTTCCCGGGTGCCGCCTTCGATTTCATCCAGTTCCTGGCTCAGGCGGCGCAGCGCTTGCAAGCCCCAGGTCAGGCCCAGCCACAACAGGGTCAGCAACACCAGCAATGCGGCGCCAAAGCCCAGGTAGAGGTTTTCGCGCAGGCCTTCGAGGGTCAGTTGGTATTCACGCACCGGTTGCAGGGCGACGATACTGAACGCCGCGCTCTTGCCGCCCAGCAGCTTGACCTCGACGTCATAGACAAAAAATTCCTGGCCGTTGGCCTCGCGAATTCGCGCAAATTCGTTGCCGCGCCCGTCATAGCGCGGTTTGTAGTTGATGTTCTCTTCCTGGGTCGCGCGCGAACGCCATACCAGGTGGCCTTCGCGGTCATAGATGTAGCCCAGCAGGCGGCTGTCGGTGAGGTTGAAGCGCTCATCCGGCAACTGCGCAGGCATCAGCAGGCGATTGTTTTCAACCCGGGCAGCCGAAATCAGCGTGGTGACATCCGACGCCAGGCGCTGCTCGATGGAGTCCTGCAGGGCCAGGCTGAAGGCGCCCTGCATGGCCGGCAACAAGGCCAGCATAAACAGCACGGCCAGGGTGGTGGCCGCGAGCATCAAACGCACACGTAACGAGCGAATCAACGGCAGCGCTCATTGAACAGGTAGCCCAGGCCACGCACGGTGTCGATCGGCTTGAACCCCGCCGGGCCTTCCAGCTTGCGGCGCAAGCGGCCTACCAGCACCTCGATGACGTTCGGATCGCGCTCGTCGTCGTCGGGGTAGAGCTGTTCCATCAGGCGGTCCTTGGCGACCACTTGCTGGTGGTGACGCATCAGGTATTCGAGGATGCGGTATTCGTAGGCGGTCAGCGCCAGCGGCTGCTCGTCGAGGGACGCCTGCTTGCGATTGAGGTCCAGCAACAAAGGCCCGGCGACGATGGTCGATTGGGTGAAACCGCTGGAGCGGCGCAGCAGTGCGTTCATCCGCGCTTCCAGCTCTTCGAACTGGAACGGCTTGACCACGTAGTCGTCGGCACCCGCGGCCAGGCCTTCGACCTTGTCCTGCCAATTGCCGCGGGCGGTCAGGATCAGGATAGGGAACGTCTTGGCCTGGGCGCGCAGTTGGCGGATCAGGTCCAGGCCGCCCATGCCGGGCAGGCCCAGGTCGATGATCGCCAGGTCGTGGTTGAATTGCCCGGTCTGGTACAGCGCCTCTTCGGCATTGCCCACGGCCTCGACCACGTGACCGCTGTCGGTAAGGCGGGTCAACAGGTGATGACGCAGCAACGCCTCATCTTCGACAACCAGCAATTTCATAAAGCTCTCCACGGCAAATCAACTTTCCGACTGGGGTATATCATAGCGGCCTTGCAGGTCTTGCTGGCGCAGTTTACTGCCGTTGAAGTGACCTGACAGGTTTTCATTGCCCACGCGATAGTCCGACTGCGGGGTTCGCTGACCCAGGGATTCGCCCCAAGGCGCGGCCTGTTCCCCCGCATCCTCGAAGCTCACCCGCTGAAGCAGGCTGTAGGGCTTTTTGCTCTTCTCTTTAGTGAAACCCGCGAAACTCGCGTCAGAGGCCTGGACACCAGCAGTGGCGCTGAGCATGGTTAACGCCAACATCAGCTTCTTGATCGCAGTCATGGTGCTACCTCACACGCTTTGGCTTTGGGTACAGGGCCAGACTACGCAGACGCCCCTGAACTCCCCCTGAACACTCTCTGAACCTGGGCTGAACCGAAGCCGGCTACTGTGTAACAAGTTATTTACGTGCCCCTGGACGCAGGCTATCCAGCAGCCCTGCAACTCGGCAAAATACCCGGCATGAATTCCCTACCCGCCTGCTGCACCCCACTTGACGCCCATTGGCCGTTGCCCGTCGCCTTGCCCGGCACGGTATTGCTGCGTACCCGTTTTGACCCGGCCTTGCTGGCCAACGGCGACTTCCAGCGCAGCGCCGTGCCGCCACCCGCGAGCATCCAGCGTTCGGTGGCCAAGCGGCAGGCGGAGTTTCTTGCCGGTCGCCTGTGTGCCCGCGCAGCGTTGCAACTACTGGATGGGCTCGATTGCGTGCCGGCGATTGGCGAGGACCGCGCACCGGTCTGGCCAGCACACATCAGCGGTTCGATCACCCACAGCACCGGGCATGCGGCAGCCATCGTCGCGCACAAGGCCCAGTGGCGCGGGTTGGGGATGGACCTTGAGAACCTGCTGACCCTGGAGCGGGCGGAACGCCTGGCCGGGGAAATTTTGACCGCAGATGAATTGCAGCGCATGGCCGCCGGGCCGCGGGAGCAAATTGCGCAGTTGGTGACGTTGACGTTTTCGGCGAAGGAAAGCCTGTTCAAGGCGCTCTACCCGATTGTGCACAAGCGCTTTTATTTTGAGCATGCCGAGTTGCTGGAATGGTCGGATACCGGCCATGCGCGGCTGCGGTTGCTGACGGATTTGTCTGCAGAGTGGTGCCATGGCAAGGAGCTGCAAGCGCAGTTTGCGGTGGATGACGGGCAGTTGTTGAGCCTGGTGGCCGTAGCAGCTGTCGAGCCTTAGCGAGGCTGCGTCGGGAGCGCCGCCGATGTTGAGCCAGGCGCGAAACCGAGTTGGGTCCAACGCAGCCTCGCCAGGGCTCGACAGCTGCTACGGGCGGGGTTTCTCTTGGTCTCTTGGCCAGCTCAGGCTGAAACACGCACCCCCCAGGTTGTTGCTCTTGCTGATCAACGCCCGCCCGCCGTGCCAATGAATGATCCGCCGCACAATCGACAACCCCAACCCGTGCCCGCCCGACGCACGGGTGCGGCTGTCATCCAGGCGCAGGAACGGGGTGAAGATGCGCTCCCAGGCACTTTCCGGTACTCCCGGCCCGTCGTCTTCCACGTCGATGCGGCAACGCACCTGGCCCACCTGGTAACTGATCAGTACCTGGCCCTGGGCATGGCGCATGGCGTTGCTCACCAGGTTTTGCAGGGCACGGTGCAAGTAGCGCGGCTCGGCCTCCACCCATGCGTCGTCCCAATGGGCTGAAGACAGGCAGATGCCCCGCGCTACGGTTATTTGCGGGCGTAGCGGGGAGAGTTCATCAATCACTTGGTCGAGCAACGCGCTGAGGTCGACCCGCTGGAAGTTCAGTGCCGGCGAACCCTGCTCCAGCCGTGCGTAGGTGAGCATCTCGTCCACCAGGCCATCGAGGTCCTGGATGTCGCTGTCCATGCCTTCCATGTACTTGCGCCGCGCCTCAGGCGTGGCCGCGTCGCTGATCATCTCCAGGCCGAACCGCAGGCGCGCCACCGGCGTGCGCAGCTCGTGAGACACCGCGCGCACCAATTCGCGCTGGATCGCCAAGAGGCGTTGCAGGTGTTCGGCCATGCCATTGAACGCTGCTGCCAGGCGCCCCACCGAATCAGCACCGCGGGCCGGCACACGTACTTCCAGGCTGCCTTTGGCGATGCGCGTGGCGGCGGCTTCCAGGCCACTCAAGCGCCGCTCCAGCTGGCGCACCAATAGATAGACGATCAAGCCGATCAGGGTCAGGCTGATCAGTGCAATCAAAATCAGCCATTGCGGCGGGTATGGGTTCATCTGGTACAGCGGGCCGATTTCCAACACCCACGGCGTGCCGACCATGCCGGCAAACACCCGGATCGAATCGCCGCCCTTGCCCAGGGCCATCACCGTGTCGCCCTCGGACACGCGACGGCGCTGGTCGTCGTCCATATCAGCCTGGTCGAGCATCATCAGGTGCATCTCGAAGCCAAAACCCTTGGCCTGCTTGAGGTCTGCAAGCTTTTGCGGTTGCTCGGCCACCGGGAAACGCACCAGCTCATCGGCCAACAGGTAAATGGTCGCCCGTGCCAGCTGTTCGCTGATTTGCTGCACTTCACCGGTAAGCAGCAGTTGCTCCTGATCACTGACCAGCCTCAGCACCCTGGCCGCGTGAGGGCCGGTTTGCTCCACCAGCACCTGCCCGCGTTGCAGGCGGGTACGCTGGCTCAGGTCCAGGTGCGCCTCGGCCACGGTTTGCAACTGCAGCGGGATGCCCAACAAGCGCTCCCACACCGCCAGCGCTCGGCGGCGTTCGATGGCGCTCATGGGTTGCAGGTTGTCGCCCATCAGCGCGAAGGTGCCATGGGCCAGGCGCTCGCGGTACTGGCCACTGCGCACTTCATTGAGCAGGTGCAAGGCCAGTACGCCGAGCAACGCCACCAGAATCAGTGCCGCGCACATGCCGCCGTAAATGCGCAGGAAGATCGAGTTCACGGCGTAAGGTCAGCGGCAGCTTCGGGGACGAACAGGTAGCCTTTGCTGCGAATGGTCTTGATCAGGCGCGGGTGGATCGGGTCGTCACCGATTTTCGGACGGATTCGCGAAATACGCACGTCGATGGAGCGGTCCTGGCCGTCATAGCCAATGCCGCGCAAGGCGGTGAAGATTTCCTCCCGGGACAGGATCCGCCCGGCATTCGCCACCAGCAGCCACAGCAGGTCGAACTCGGCGCTGGTCAGTTCGATGCCGCCTTCGTGCAGCCAGGCTTCGCGCAAGGCGTTGTCCACCACCAGCGGGCCAAATTGCAGGCGTCGCTGTTTTTCGGGGCTGGCCGGTTCGACACTTTCGCTGCGCCGCAGCAATGCCTGGATGCGCGCCAGCAGCAGGCGTGGGCGTACGGGTTTGCACACGTAGTCGTCGGCGCCCATGTCCAGGCCCAGCACCTGGTCCATGTCGTCGGTACGCGCGGTGAGCATCAGGATTACACCGTCGTAACGCTCGCGCACCTTGCGGCAAATGCTCAGGCCGTCTTCGCCGGGCAACATCAGGTCGAGGATCACCAGGTCGGGCTGTTCGGCGATGATTCGCGCCGCTGCCAGGGCGCCGTTGCCTTCCACCGATACCTGAAGGCCGTTGCCCTCCAGGTAATCACGGGTCAACTCAGCCAGTCGTTCGTCGTCCTCGACAATCAATACCTGCCAGGCTTCATGCTCCATGCGCTACCTCGGTTCTCATTATTGTAGGAGCGGGCTTGCCCGCGAAAACTCAAGGGCACCGCGTTTATTCAAGTTTCCAGCGTTATCGTTGACGTCGTTCGCGAGCAAGCTCACTCCTACGGTTGTCATGTGGAGTGAACAAGATATCGCGTGAATTAAAGGACGATTGTAGCAACGGGCCAGCCCTCTAGCACAAGCGCGCAAATGCGTTCGGACATGGTGTTTTTTTGTGATAGGGTTCGCGCCCGCAAAAATCCAACCGGGGGGTTTCACCTCGGAATATTCAGTGACAAACGGTGCAATGCAGCAGTAATGCGGCCTACACGCCTGTTCCACGTTTCATACACATTTTACCCACAGCGTTATCCACAGATAGTGCGTTGCCATACCCCCCAAAACGCATTATCTTGTAGGTCGTCGCCAAAAAAACCCTACATGTAGGGTTTTCAGCGAAAAGACCAAACACAAATCAGACAAGAAACTCAAGTCCTTTCTTGCTCCTGCTTGGTTGAACTTAAGCCTTTTTCACAAGACCAAACCGCGTACGCGGATGGCAGCCGTTTTTAGCCCCGATCAGGCAAAAACGGTACGGGTGTTGCAGTACGAAACTGTCACCCACCAGGAATACGGTAAAGAGCCCCCAAGGCTTGTAACCGAAGACTTCGGCATGGAAGCGGCGCGAACAGCTCCCTTCCTCCTGTCCCGAAGTTGTTATGCCAGGCCCTTGGCCTGTTGTAAGTGCTTCAGGACGGAACGGTGGGCACCGTGATGGTGCCCAAATAAATATAGAATGTGGAGACAACCCCCCATGCAAACCGACACAACTCGCGAGAACCCGCAAGGCTCCGTGCCGCAGGCCGCTGATTCGAATATGGATCTGTCTGCCACCGCGCCGGGCCAACTGCGTGTGATCAAGCGTAACGGCACTGTCGTTCCTTACACCGATGACAAAATCACCGTCGCCATCACCAAAGCGTTTCTTGCAGTTGAAGGCGGCACCGCTGCCGCCTCGTCGCGCATCCACGACACCGTTGCCCGCCTGACCGAACAGGTCAGCGCAACGTTCAAGCGTCGCATGCCATCGGGCGGCACCATCCACATCGAAGAAATCCAGGACCAGGTTGAACTTGCCCTGATGCGTGCCGGCGAGCAGAAGGTTGCACGCGACTACGTGATCTACCGTGACGCCCGTTCCAAGGAACGTGCTGTACGCACCCCGGCCGAAGAAGCCGCCGTGCAAGCTCACCCCTCGATCCGTATTACCCTGGCCGACGGTACGTTTGCACCGCTGGACCTGGGCCGCCTGAACACCATCATCACCGAGGCCTGCGAAGGCCTGGAAGAAGTCGACGGCGACCTGATCCAACGCGAAACCCTGAAGAACCTGTACGACGGCGTGGCCCTGACCGACGTCAACACCGCCCTGGTGATGACCGCCCGTACCCTGGTTGAACGTGAGCCGAACTACTCGTTCGTGACCGCGCGCCTGCTGATGGACACCCTGCGCGCCGAAGGCCTGGGCTTCCTCGGCGTCGCCGACAGCGCCACTCACCACGAGATGGCCGACCTGTACGCCAAGGCCCTGCCTGCCTACATCGCCAAGGGCATCGAATTCGAATTGCTGAACCCGATCCTGGCCACCTTCGACCTGGAAAAACTCGGCAAGGCGATTAACCACGAGCGCGACCAGCAGTTCACCTACCTGGGCCTGCAAACCCTGTACGACCGTTACTTCATCCACAAGGACGGTATCCGCTTCGAACTGCCGCAAGTGTTCTTCATGCGCGTGGCCATGGGCCTGGCGATCGAAGAGAAGCACAAGGAAGACCGTGCGATCGAGTTCTACAACCTGTTGTCGTCCTTCGACTACATGTCGTCCACTCCGACCCTGTTCAACGCCGGCACCCTGCGTCCACAGCTGTCGAGCTGCTACCTGACCACCGTGCCGGATGACCTGTCGGGCATCTACCACGCGATCCACGACAACGCCATGCTGTCCAAATTCGCAGGCGGCCTGGGCAACGACTGGACGCCGGTGCGTGCACTGGGTTCGTACATCAAGGGCACCAACGGCAAGTCGCAAGGCGTTGTACCGTTCCTCAAAGTAGTGAACGACACCGCTGTGGCCGTGAACCAGGGTGGCAAGCGCAAAGGCGCTGTATGTGCCTACCTGGAAACCTGGCACATGGACATTGAAGAGTTCATCGAGCTGCGCAAGAACACCGGTGATGACCGTCGTCGCACCCACGACATGAACACTGCCAACTGGATCCCGGACCTGTTCATGAAGCGCGTCTTCGATGACGGCCCGTGGACCCTGTTCTCGCCATCCGAAGTGCCAGACCTGCACGACCTGACCGGCAAGGCCTTCGAAGAGCGCTACGAGTACTACGAAGCCCTGTCCCAGTACCCGGGCAAGATCAAGCTGTTCAAGACCATCCAGGCCAAAGACCTGTGGCGCAAGATGCTGTCCATGCTGTTCGAAACCGGCCACCCATGGCTGACCTTCAAAGACCCGTGCAACCTGCGCAGCCCGCAGCAGCACGTGGGCGTGGTCCACAGCTCGAACCTGTGCACCGAGATCACCTTGAACACCAACAAGGACGAGATCGCCGTTTGCAACCTGGGCTCGATCAACCTGCCGAACCACATCACCAACGGCAAGCTGGACACCGTAAAGCTTGCACGTACCGTGAACACCGCCGTTCGCATGCTCGATAACGTTATCGACATCAACTACTACTCGGTGCCACAGGCGCAGAACTCCAACTTCAAGCACCGTCCGGTTGGCCTGGGGATCATGGGCTTCCAGGATGCGCTGTACCTGCAGCACATTCCTTACGGTTCGGACGCTGCGGTCGAGTTCGCCGACAAGTCCATGGAAGCGGTCAGCTACTACGCGATCCAGGCTTCCTGCGACCTGGCCGACGAGCGCGGTGCATACGAGACGTTCCAGGGTTCGCTGTGGTCCAAGGGCATCCTGCCGCTGGATTCGCAACAGATCCTGATCGAGCAACGTGGCCAGAAGTACATCGACGTTGACCTGAACGAATCCCTGGACTGGGCGCCGGTACGTGCCCGTGTGCAGAAAGGCATTCGTAACTCCAACATCATGGCCATCGCACCGACCGCTACCATCGCCAACATCACCGGCGTATCGCAGTCGATCGAACCGACCTACCAGAACCTGTATGTGAAGTCGAACCTGTCGGGCGAATTCACCGTGATCAACCCGTACCTCGTTCGCGACCTCAAAGCCCGCGGCCTGTGGGACTCGGTCATGATCAACGACCTGAAGTACTACGACGGTTCGGTGCAGCAGATCGAGCGCATCCCGCAAGAACTCAAAGAGCTCTACGCGACTGCCTTCGAAGTGGACACCAAGTGGATCGTCGACGCAGCCAGCCGTCGCCAGAAGTGGATCGACCAGGCTCAGTCGCTGAACCTGTACATCGCCGGCGCATCGGGCAAGAAGCTCGACGTGACCTACCGCATGGCTTGGTACCGTGGCCTGAAAACCACTTACTACCTCCGTGCCCTGGCCGCTACCAGCACCGAGAAGTCGACCATCAACACCGGCAAGCTGAACGCTGTTTCCAGCGGCGGCAACCACGGTGATGATTCGGTTCTCGCCGCACCAGCCGGCCCGGCGCCAGTGCCTAAAGCCTGCGCGATCGACGAGCCGGATTGCGAAGCTTGCCAGTAAGCTGAGCCCACCCTGGGTGTAACCACCCAAGGTTGAAAAACCCCCGATAGGCCCATGGCGTATCGGGGGTTTTCTTTTGCCTAGAACAACACCGTCGCGGTACCTGACTGAGGCACGCTGCCTCGCCTCCCCCACAACTCGATCCGGCCATCGATCACGGCCATCGAATGGCCGTCGTATTCAACCGTCCCCACTTTGCTGTTTCTCAAGTCGGCATCAGTGGCGGGCCTGTAACGCCCTCTCAAGCCCAAACGGTCCAAGCCCTCCCGCGAGTATTCCCCGTCGTTGAGACTGCTCATCGCCGCCTGGAAACTGCGCCCGGCCGAGCCGTCGTTGTTTTCAATCTGCGCCCGCTTGGCACTCGCGGCGTACATGAAATTGGCGTCGGTCATCATGGCCGGATCATCGCCCTTGAACCGTGCATGCGTAGCCGCCTGCTGCAATTCGTTCTGCGACAGGGAGAGCTTGAATCCATCGCGCATGGTCACGTCGAAACCACTGCCGTTCTGCTTCACTTCCTGGAAAACGTCGGTGGGCTTCTGGCCAAACTGCATCATCGCGGCCTTTATCGCCGAAACAGTGACGCAGTTGCCATCAGGGCCCTGGCTGAAACCGCTCCAGATATTGTCCGGTTTTTTCCCGGGGTTACTGTTGTCGGGTTTGTAGTTGAAGTGCTTGGCGCCTTCGGTAATCGGCTTGTTGCTCATGGACTCGGTGGGACCGAACCCGCCACCACGGCGCCCCCCTCCACCTCCTCCACCGCCAGGCGAAGGTGTGGGCGCTGGCGAAGGGGAAGGCGCATCCGGGAACAAATCCGGAAACAGGGCCTTCAACAGCGCCAGCCACTGCTCGGACAGCTCCTTTTTCAGCTGCTCGAGGACCTCCTTGAACGCTTCCTCGCCAAGCTCTTTTCGCGTCTCATGAAGCTTGTCACGCAGTTCCTGAACAGTCTGGCTCTTGGAGGTTTTTTCGGCGTCGTCCAACTCTCTGAGCAGCTTTTTGACCGTCTCAGCATTGGCAACAACGCTATTTTTCGGGTCTCCCGTGCGGTCCGATCCCCCGATGCCCTGACTTGCAACTGCATTGTCATACCGTAACCGCCTTGCAGCACTGCTACCTGAAACTGATACGTTCGCCATTCCGTTCTCCCCACCAGATGCTCCAAGGTCTTGGTTCCATGGTGGTAAGGCAGGCGTAGGTCGTTCCGCCCAAGGCATGTCATCTCGTAACAGGCCTGGGCGAATCAACAGGCAAAAAAAAGCCCCTCGTTCGAGGGGCTTTCCGGTAAAGCGGCTTAAAGCGACAACGTCAGGTCATCTGAATGATGGTCTGCATGATGGTGCTTTGGGTGGAGATCGTCTTGGCGTTCGCCTGGTAGTTGCTCTGGGCCTTGATCAGGTCCACCAACTCGTTGGTCAGGTTGACGTTGGAGTTTTCCAGGGAGTTGGCCACGATCGAACCCAGGGTACCGACTTGCGGGGTATCAAAACCCGGCTGGCCCGAAGCAAAGGTTTCTTTCCAGGTGGTGCCGCCGGCTGGCTGCAGGCCCTGCTCGTTGTTGAAGCTGGCCAGGGAAATCTGGCCGATGGCCTTGCTCTGCTGGTTGCTGAACGTGGCGAACAGTACACCGCTGCCGTCGATTTTCAGCCCGGTGATTTGGCCGGTGGCGTAGCCATCGGTGGTCGGCGGGTTGCGGTAGGTGGCCGAGTTGTACTGGGTGATGCTCGCCATGTTGACGGCTACGCCGTCGGTATTGGCGGCCGCGCCGTTAGGTGTCCAGACGCCATTGACCAGGCCGCCCGGCTTCCAGTCGGAAATGGTCAGGGTGGTATTGGAAGCGGTGGCTGGCGGGGTAATGATCCCCGAGAGCTTGCCGGAAGTGTCAAACGACAGCGTCGAGGCAACAGGTGCCTTGACGTCAGTGCCGGAGCCACTGATGGGCGAGCCGTCAGGGTTGCGCCCATCGATCAGGGTGTAGGACTTCCACGTGTTGGAGTCTGTCTTCACCAGGTACTGCACCATCGGATGCGCGTTACCCTGCGTATCGTAGAGCGTGGTGGTGTACTGAGTGGTGAAGCTGTCCGATTTGGTCGGATCAAACGGGTGCGCCGTCTGGTCGATCGCCGTCTCGGAGGAGTTCAGGTTACTGGTGGAGTCCACCTTGCTCGAAGCCTGCGGCGGCAGGTACGACAGGTTGAGCTGCAGGTCGGTCAAGCCGCCCTTCTGAATGTTGCCATCGGCATCCGCTGCGTAGCCTTGCAGGCGCGAGGTGCCGGTGTTGTTGGTGATGTAGCCGTCCTTGTCTGCACGGAAAGCACCGTTACGGGTGTATTCCAGCGAACCGTCGCTGCCCTTCTGCACGAAGAAGCCACCGCCCTGGATCGCCATGTCCAGCGTGCCGCCGCTGTTGTTGACGTCACCCTGGGTGAACTGCTGGGACACAGCCGCCAGGTTTACGCCGTTGCCGACGCTGTTCTGGCCGGTACCCAGCTTGGAAGCCGCGTAGATATCCGAGAATTCGGCACGGGACGACTTGAAGCCGGTGGTCGCGACGTTGGCGATGTTGTTGCCGGTCACGTCCAGTTGTTTGTTGGCCGCATAGAGACCGCTAAGGCCGATATTAAAAGACATTGTTCTCTCCTTTTGCCGTATTTAGCCGGCTCTATGTACCGATAGTCTGAATTTGCGACAGCTTGATACTGCCCATGCCGCCCGCCAGGTTGAGCACCATTTCACCGCCGGTCTGGCTCAGGGTTACGCTGGTCACTGTTGCCGGCAACGAGGTGGCGAGGGCCACCGAGTCGCCTTTGTCATTCTTGGTGGCGGCATTGAAGGTGTAGGTGCCGGCAGGCGCCGTCTCACCCGCATCGGTCTTGCCGTCCCAGACAAAGCTGGAACTGCCGGCGCTCTGGGCGCCCATGTCGAGGGTGCGAACAACGTTGCCGTCCTTGTCAGTGATCTTGACGGAGACGTTGCCCGTCGCCGCTGTCACCGCCACGGAACCGGTCATGCTCTTGCTGGTATCGACCATCGCCTTGTCGGTCTGGGTGATCACCGAGCGGCCCACCAGCGATGAAGCCTGCAGCGCCTGGGAGGAGCTGAAGTTGCTGGAAATCGCATTTACCGAGTCATTCAGGTTGTTGATGCCTTCCAGACTGCTGAACTGCGCCAGTTGTGCCACGAACGCGCCATTGTCCTGGGGCGACAGCGGGTCCTGGTTTTTCAGCTGGGTCACCAGCAATTGCAGGAACGCGTCCTTGCCCATCGCCTGGTTGCCCGTCGCCGACTTGGCGGCGTCACCGACGCTGGTGTTATCTGTAGCCGTCTTGACCTTGGTGTTGAAAAGATCCTGGACCGCCGTGTTCGTCGAACTGGTATCAACAATGGCCATTATTTGGCGCCCCTTTTCACTGACCCAGGGTCAGGACTTTCTGCATCATGGTTTTGGCGGTGTTCATCATTTCCGCGTTGGTCTGGAACGAGCGGCTGGCGGAAATCATGTCTGCCATTTCCTCGACCACGTTGACGTTGGGGTAGTAAACGTACCCTTTGGCGTCGGCAGCCGGATGGTTCGGTTCGTAGCGGGCGTCGAGGTTGCTTTGGTCTTCGACCACACCGAGCACCTGTACACCTTGGCCTGCGGCATCCTGGTTCTGGAACAGCGAATCGCCGCTGCCGCTCTGGCCGCCTTGGCCGCCCTGGAACATGGTGGCGAACACCGGGTGCCGGGCGCGGTAGGTCTGGTCAATGCTCGACGACACGGTCTCGGCGTTGGCGATGTTACTGGCGACGGTGTTGAGGCGCGTGGTCTGCGCGCTCATGCCACTACCGGCAATATTAAAAACACTGGCGAGGGACATGGCTTACTCTCCACGCAGGGCAGACATCAGCCCTTTGAATTTACTGTTGAGCAGGGTGAAGCTGGCCTGGAAGTTCACCGAGTTCTCGGCGTAGGCGGATTGCTCCAGCTGGGCGTCCACGGTGTTCTGGTCGATCGACGGTTGCATCGGCGTGCGATACAGCAGCGACTCGTCACCATTACCCAGGCCTTGCGCTTCGATATGACGGCTGTTGGTCATGTTCAGGGCGAAGGTGCCGTTCTTGGTCTTGTCTTGCTGGGCGGCGAGCACGGCAGAGAAGTCCAGGTCCCGAGCCTTGTAGTTCGGGGTGTCGGCGTTGGCAATGTTGTTGGCCAGGACTTCGGCACGCTGGGCGCGGAAGCCCAGGGCTTGTTCGTGGATACCGAGCGCTTTATCGAAGCTGATGCTCATGGCGGAAACCTTTAGGCTGACCTGCTTTTCGTAACAAGGGTTTTAGCAAGGGCCATGCCAAGTTGCTTGAGCGCCGTAAATCAAGGGTTTGCGAGGACATTGCCGGCGGCAATGCCAGAAAAGCGGCAAAGGGCTTCCGCGAAACGCCAGTAAAGCGGCAATAAGGGCTTGCCGCTTTACCGCCATAAAAAAGGGAGGCCTGTGCGGGCCTCCCTTTTTGTTCATGCATTCATCACTTGGCCTGGTAAATGATCCCGGGGCTGCACTGCACCATCTGGTAATGATCCGGCAAACCGTTCAGCGCCTCGGAAGCGCCCAGGAACAGATAGCCGCCACGCTTGAGGGTGCCGTGGATGCGCAACAAGATGTCTTTCTTCACTTCTGCCGAGAAGTAGATCAACACGTTGCGGCAAAACACCATGTCGAACTTGCCGAGGCTGGCGTAGCTGTCCAGCAGGTTGAACGAGCGAAACTCAACCCGGCTCTTGATCGGTGCCTTCACCGCCCAGCGCCCGGCGCCCTTGGGATCAAAGAAGCGTTGCAGGCGCTCCTGCGACAACCCGCGCCCCAGCGCCAGGCTATCGTACTCGCCGGTCTTGCAGTTGGTGAGCATGGTGCCGGACAAGTCAGTGGCCACGATTTGCGCACCGGCCTTTAACTGGCCCAGGTTGGTCCGCTCGAACTCATCGATGGACATCGAAATCGAATACGGCTCCTGCCCCGACGAACACGCGGCCGACCAAATGCGCAAGCGCTGGCCGGGCGCAGCCTTGATCGCCTCGGGCAGCACCTTGCTCTTAAGCACTTCAAACGGATAGGTATCACGAAACCACAAGGTTTCATTGGTGGTCATGGCATCGACCACCATTTCCTTGAGCCCGCTGCGCGGTTGGCCCTGGATCCGTTGCACCAACTCCCCGAGGGACTTGATGCCTTGCTGCTCCATCAGTTTGTTGAGACGGCTGGATACCAGGTACTGCTTGTTTTCACCGAGCAATATGCCACAGGCTTTTTCCAGGAAGACCCGGAACTGTTCGAAATCCAAATTACCCGTAGACAATGATACCGCCTCTTAAATCGTGTGACCGCCAGGGAAAAAGCCCCTAGCCGTGATCTGCTGCCTTGATCCGGTCGACTACCCGGGATGCCAGGTCATCAGGGCGGAACTTGGCCAGGAAGTCATCGGCACCGACCTTCTTGACCATCGCCTGATTGAATACACCCGACAACGAAGTATGCAGGATGATATGTAGTTTTTGCATGCGTGGGTCGTTGCGTATCTCGGCCGTGAGGGTGTAGCCGTCCATTTCCGGCATCTCGATGTCGGAGATCATCATCAGGAATTCTTCTTCCGGCTTCTTGCCCTCATCCACCAGCTTGCGCAGGTAGTCCAGGGCCTGGCGCCCGTCATTGAGCGCCACCACTTCAACGCCCACCGTCTGCAGGCAACGAGACACCTGCTTGCGCGCCACCGAGGAGTCGTCCACCGTCAGCACCCGCAGCGAGATCGCCTTGTGTGCGGTTTCGGCGTCTACTACGCCGACCGAGATCGCCTCCGAGGTCGGGGCCACTTCGGCGAGGATTTTCTCTACGTCGATGATCTCCACCAACTGGTTGTCGACCCGCGTCACCGCCGTGAGGTAGTGATCGCGCCCCGTGCCCTTGGGCGGCGGATGGATCTCTTCCCAGTTCATGTTGACGATGCGTTCCACCGAGCGCACCAGGAAACCCTGGGTCTTGGTGTTGTACTCGGTGATGATCACAAACGGATTCTCACGGTCCTGCAAACCGGCCGAACCGGTTGCCATTGCCAGGTCAAGAATCGGGATCGTCGCGCCACGGATGCTGGCCACACCACACACCACCGGGCTGGACTTGGGCATTATTGTCAGCTTGGGACATTGCAGCACTTCCCGAACCTTGAAGACGTTAATCCCGTACAGCTGCTTGCCGTCCAGACGAAACAGCAGCAACTCCAGGCGATTCTGCCCTACCAGCTGTGTGCGCTGGTTTACTGAATCCATTACACCGGCCATGCCCAGACTCCTACGCTAAAACTTAGGGGTACGACGCGCACCCAACACTAAACGGCACGAGCTTTGCTTTTTTATTGGCCATGGATATCAAAACGACAGTTTCCCGACGCCTCCGATCCCCACAGTACCGCAGATTGCTCTGCGCCTCGATGGCGTTGCTTGTCTTGGCCACAGGCCAAGCAACCCGCGCCGATAACGTCACCTTGCCTGATCTGCTTATCGGCGTCACTCAAGGCTTTCTTGAGTTCACTGTAGAAGATTATCTGGCTACCACGCAGACACCCGGGCGCTATGAAATCCAGGTCAACCAACTGGATCCGCGCCTGCGCATGCCCATGTGCGACAAGGAATTGACAGCCAGCCTGGAAAGCCCGGCCCAACCCATCGGGCGTGTGACCGTAAAGGTACGCTGCGAAGGCGCATCGCCCTGGACAGTGTTCGTGCCGGCCCAGGTCAAGTTGTTTCGCGACGTAGTGGTGGTTACCCGCCCCCTGAAACGTACCGGGATCATTGGCTATGAAGACGTTGCGATGCGCGAGCGGGACATCAGCCTGATCAACCAGGGCTACCTCACGACCCTTGACCAGGCGATCGGGCAAAAACTTACCCGACCAATGGTGGCCGACCAGGTGATTACCCTGGTCCATCTTGAACAGGCCGAAGTGGTGCGAAAAGGTGACCAGGTGGTGATTTCCGCCAGCAGCGGCGGCCTGAATGTAAAAATGCCGGGGGAAGCCCTGTCCAATGGCGGCATGAGTGAACAGATTCGCGTCAAGAACCTGAACTCCAACCGAGTGATCAAGGCCCGGGTAACTGCACCGGGGCAGGTTGAGGTGGCGTTATAGATCACTGGCATAGGACGCCAGCTTTTCCTACACTGTGCGCAAAGCAGCATCGCGCATAGGTTTATTGTCAATCGAGCCTAAAGTTTGTCCGGGTATGGCCGAAAACATGGCAAGCGTCCAAATACCCAGAGGTTTTTTAACATGGTCATCGATTTCAGTCGTTTGAATAACGCCCTGCCAACGCCCGGTTCTTCGCGCACCAACGGTGCCAAAGACAGCGTTGAAGCCAAGTCCCAGCCTCTGCCTGCCAAGACAGAACAGGCCGGTGCCAGCCAAAGCGGGGAATCGGTACACCTGAGCAATGAGGCTCAACAGTTGCAGAAGGTCACTGACTCGCTGAGCGATCAACCGGTTGTCAATAAAGCCCGCGTGGCTGAATTGAAGCAGGCGATTGCTGATGGCAGCTATAAGGTCGACAGCAACCGTGTAGCCAGCAAGCTGCTTAACTTCGAAGCCGAGCGCTAGGCAAAGGCCTGCGCCAGGCTTTTGGACGCTTAAACCCCAAGGCCAGCCATGCACGACGAAAACTTGCTACAACTGATCATTGAAGATTTGGCTCCCGCACAGCACTTGCTGGAGTTACTTCGGGAAGAGTCCCTGGCCCTGTTCGGCCGCGACATGCTTACGCTGGAAGAAATTCTGGCGCGCAAGCAATCGCTGATCGTCCTGCTGGAACAGCACGGCAAGAAGCGCAGCCAGATTCTCGTCAGCCTGGGCCTGCCGGCCGACCACAAAGGCCTGGAGCAACTCGCCAGCCACTCTACAGTGGGCGACCAGTTGCTGGCCCAGAGCAAAGAACTCAACCAGTTGCTGACCCTGTGCCAGGAAACCAACACCCTCAACGGCCAGGCCATCCAGCGTCAACAAGCCACGACCGCCAATCAGTTGCGTATCCTCCACGGCGGCGAGCCTCCGGCCCTCTACAACGCTCAAGGCTCCACCTCGCGCCTGGCCAAGCCAAGCACCCGCAGCCAAGCCTGAAACCAGTTTAAGCGCGCCCTATCCAAGGCGTGCCACATACTGGCAAAATGACAGCGCTTGCGTGTAGTCGTATTTTGTCTGGAGATGGAAGAACCGTGTTCAACGCCCTCAACGCGGAAGATGCTCCGCAGCCACCCAAGGTACTCACCACGCCTCTGGAAATCGCCGGCACTTTGCGGATGCTGCAAGAAAGCCACGACCCGCTGATCATCACCTTCCACGAACGCAACCAGCGCTTCCAAAGCTACCTGGTCGAAGTCGACCGGGACAGCCAGTCACTGGCCCTGGACGAAATGATTCCGCGCGACGGCGAACGCTACCTTGAGAATGGCGAAGCTTTCCGCATCGAAGGTTTTCATGATGGCGTGCGAGTGGCCTGGGAAAGCAACGGCAACCTGACCCTCGATGAAGCCAATGGCCACCGCGTGTACCGCGGCAGCATGCCCGACGAAGTGATTTACCATCAGCGCCGCAATGCCTTCCGCGCCGCCCTCAAACTGGCGCAACTGGTCAGTGTCGAGCTGGGTGGTGAAAAACTCAAGGCGCCGATCAGCGGCAAGCTGCTGGACATTTCTGCCACTGGCTGCAAATTGCGCTTTGAGGGCGATATCTCCGAGCGCCTGCAATTGGGCCAGGTCTACGACCGCTTTATTGCCGCCCTGCCCTTCGGCAGCATGACCACTGCGGTGGAACTGCGTTACCTGCACTTCGAAGAAAGGATCAATACGACGTTTGCCGGCGTACGCTTTCACAACATGAGCGGGCTGGTACAGCGCCAGGTCGAACGGTTTGTGTACCAGCTGCAGCGTGAAGCGCGGCGGTTTGACAAGGACGACGACCTTTAAGCAGTAAAAGGTCGCGATAAAAAAACGGGCAGCTCCTCAAGGGAGCTGCCCGTTTTTTTGTTTTCAGGGGCGCGCCCTGCTCAAGTCGTGAGGGTGATCATCCGGGTCTGGATGCTCCGGGGGCTCCGTGACCGGTGCTGGCTCTTCCACTTCGGGGCCAACCTCAGGCTCGGGATCCGGGACGGCGGTTTGCATCTGCTCCTGCACTACCTGCTCATCCACGCGCGGGTCGAGGCACGCCACCAACGGCGAGCTGGACATGCTGTCGGGCATTGCCACGTGATGCAGCGGTGCGTCGTCCACCTGATGCAGATTGGTGACCGCCTTGGGCCGGATACGCCAGACCAGGATCAACGCACACAGGCTGAAAAACGCATACAGCATGTGGCTGCCGAACAGCTTCATCACCACACCGGCCAACAGCGGGCCGATACTGGCGCCCACACCGTAGGTCACCAGCAACATCGCCGTGAGCGACACCCGGCGATCCCCCTCGACGTGATCGTTGGAAAACGCCACAGCCAACGGGTACAGGCAGAACTGCACCAGGGAGCAAAGGAAGCCCGCCACAAACAGCACCTCCAGCGGCACCTGGGTCATGATCGCCAACGGCAGCGCGGCCACTGCCAGGCACAAGGCAAAGCAGCGGATCAACAATGCGCGGTCGTAACGATCAGACAACCAACCCAGCGGCCACTGCACCAGCAGCCCGGCAAAAATGCAGCTACCCATGAACAGACCGACCTGCTCGGTGGTGAGCCCCTGCTGGGACGCGTAGAGCGGCGCCAAACCATAGAACGAACCCACGATCAGCCCGGCGCCCAACACCGTACTGAGGGACTGCGGCACCCGCTTGATAAAGAAGCGTGGTTCCATCGGCGCCGGATGCAGCGGCGCCGGGTGAATGCGCCGGGTCATGGCCACCGGCACCAGGCACAGCGCAAAACACAGCGCGACCAGCATCAGCAACTCAAGCCCCAACTCGGGGTGCATCACAAGAATCAACTGGCCCAGCACCAGGCCCAGGTAGGACGCGATCATATAACCGCTGAACACTACACCTCGCTGCTTGGCGTCGGCCTGTTCGTTGAGCCAGCTCTCGATGACCATGTACTGGCACATCATGCCAAGGCCGACGATCATCCGCAGCACGATCCAGGCCGGCAGCCAATTGATCAGGCCATGCCCGAGCACCGCGGCGCCGACGATCCCGGCGCAGGTGGCATAGGCGCGGATATGCCCGACCCGGGCAATCAGGCGGTGACCGATCTTGCCCCCCAATACCAGGCCAAAATAGTTGGCGGCCATCAACGCACCGACCCACAGGCTGTCGACGTGGTCTGCCGCCAGGCGCAAGGCCAGGTAAGTACTGAGCAGGCCGGAGCCGATCAGCATCATCAAGGAAGCAAAATAAAGGGCTCGAAAAGATTTCCAGATCTGGCGCATCGGCGTTCCGAGCGGCTCCTTGCAGTGGGGGGGTCAGGGCTACCGGAATGATAGTCCCGCGTCGTCGGGTCCGGACAGCCAAAACACGCGATTGCCGGGGATTATTTTGCTCAAGTTAACTGGCTACGTGTCAGACGCTCGACAGCGACCTGCGAGGTACACGATGCGGACGAATACTTGCGCCCGGCCCTTGCCTCCCGTGTGAACCTCAAACGCCGGCAAGGTTCGGTTGGTGTTTGAAAAGACTGCTACGCCAGGCGACCGGCCACAAAAAAGCCCCGCCAGATAAATCTGGTCGGGGCTTCCTGGCGCCTCGCCCGCTTGGGCAGGAACGGTTATGTGGTGTCCCAGGGCCGGTTCGAACGGCCAACCTTCCCCTTAGGAGGGGGATGCTCTATCCAATTGAGCTACTGGGACTAATGACATCCATCGGGCCAGAGGCACCGCGACGGACGGCGTGCATGTTAACGGCGCGGGTGAATTTTGTCATGTCGTCCGTGGGCTTTTTAAGCGTAGGCCCATGCCCGCGGCAGCACGTCGCGTTCCACTCAACGATTACGGGAGCTTTGCACCCATCGTGCAAAATGCACTCCCCCAAAATGCCATCATTGCAAATTGCAACACCACAGTGGTTTTGTAAGTATTTAACTAGCTGATTTTAAAGGATTTATTTACAAATAAAGACTGGCACGGCGCCTGCAATCCATTATCCTACAAATACAGTCCGGCCCAGCCACCTGCGGAGAACATGCACATGAACAGCGCACTTCTACTAGCCCTCAATACCGTTGCACTGGCTGCGCTGGTGATGTTCCATTTTCAATCCAGCAACTCGGATGATGCGGCGCAGGTCAGCCAGGCGATTCCCCACCACCTGCAGCAACGCCCGCAGTTGGCGGTCATGAAACCGAGCATGCAATCACCGCTGCAATTGACCCAGGGCACCCAAGCCGCCCCTGCAACTGAACACTGGGTTTTCTGAACCGCTTAACGGAGTATTTCATGACCAAGTCCGCCTGGCTGTTGTTGACCCTGGCCCTGTGCGCTGCCTGCCTCGGCTTGAACGTGTTGTCACAAGACGTACAGACGGTTTCGTTTGTTGCCGCCGGCGTATTTGGCAGCCTGTGGGTACTGGCCATCATTATTGGTCGCCGTATCAAGTTTGATCCTGTACTGCGCTGAACCACCCCCGCTTGTCACCCCCCCTTGCAGATAGCCGCGACGCCCGTCCGAACGGCTGACCATATGTCGCTTCGCCCTCGTAAATTGGCAATTTGCCACTAATCTTAAAGTTAAGGGCAAAAGGCCATATTGCTATACGATATGCCGCCGAAAAGCCTTTTTCGCCCAGGGCCTGCGGCCTCCACACCCATTTGGATGTGCCCGCGGAAATTTTTCCAACCAGTCCGCAAATTTTGAAATGAGTACTGGCATAAAGCCGGTAGCCGGTTCAATATTTGTCACAGAATTGACGCCAAGGAACTGGCAAATCTAAGGCATGATGCGGCCTCTTTGCAATTCAGGTTGAACATTTGGCAGCAAGTCTTGTCCTAACATGCATCTTGCGGCCAATTCCAAAAACCGCTCCCCTGAACTAACCGGTTAAATATATGCGCCCATTGAAACAGGCAATTTATTCCAGCCGTACGGCTGACAAGTTCGTCGTACGTCTGCCAGACGGAATGCGGGAACGCATTGCCGAAGTGGCTCGCAATCATCATCGCAGCATGAACTCCGAAATCATCGCACGCCTGGAACAAAGCCTGATTCAGGAAGGTGCGCTGGGCGACGAGCTGAGCATGCGCCTGGACAGCCCCGAACTGTCACTGCACGAACGCGAACTGCTGCAGCGTTTTCGTCAGCTTTCCCACCGCCAGCAAAATGCTCTCGTCTCGCTTATCGCACACGACGTTGAGGCAGCTGCAGAAGCCAACTGATTGGCAACCGAAAGCTGAAAGCCAGCCATGCGCTGGCTTTTTTTTGCCTGGGATTTGATAAAGAGAGAGCCAAGGGGCAAAAGCCCCTGGCCGAAAGAAAGGATCAAAGCAGGAAGATAGTGGCCAGGCCAAGGAAGATAAAGAAGCCACCACTGTCGGTCATGGCCGTGATCATTACACTGGCGCCCATGGCCGGGTCTCTCCCAAGGCGCACCAGGGTCATTGGAATCAGAACCCCCATCAGGGCCGCCAACAGCAGGTTAAGTGTCATGGCCGCAGTCATCACCACCCCAAGCGACCAACTGCCATACAGCAGGTACGCCACGATACCGATGACACCCCCCCACACCACGCCATTGATCAACGCAACCGCCAGCTCCTTGCGCATCAAACGCTTACCGTGGCCGGTACCCACCTGGTCCAACGCCATGGCGCGCACGATCATGGTGATGGTCTGGTTACCCGAGTTACCCCCAATGCCCGCCACAATCGGCATCAGTGCGGCCAAGGCCACCAGCTTCTCGATGGAGCCTTCAAACAGGCCGATGACCCGTGAAGCAATAAACGCAGTAATCAGATTGACCGCAAGCCAGGCCCAGCGGTTACGCAGGGACTTCCAGACCGACGCAAAAATATCTTCTTCTTCGCGCAGGCCGGCCATGTTGAGGACTTCGCTTTCGCTCTCCTCACGAATCAGGTCGACCATTTCATCGATGGTCAGACGGCCGATCAGCTTACCGTTCTTGTCGACCACCGGGGCCGAGATCAAGTCATAACGCTCGAACGCCTGGGCAGCGTCGTAAGCATCCTCGTCGGGATGGAAACTTACCGGATCACTGGCCATGACGTCCGCGACTTTCTTGTCCGGGTCATTTACCAACAGGCGCTTGATCGGCAGCACACCCTTGAGGATGCCTTCGTAATCCACCACGAACAGTTTGTCGGTGTGGCCTGGCAGCTCCTTGAGGCGGCGCAGGTAACGCAGAACCACTTCCAGGCTGACGTCTTCGCGGATGGTGACCATCTCGAAGTCCATCAACGCACCGACCTGCTCCTCGTCGTAAGACAACGCCGAGCGCACACGCTCACGCTGTTGGCCGTCGAGGGTTTCCATCAGCTCATGGACGACGTCACGCGGCAGCTCGGAAGCCAGGTCAGCGAGTTCGTCGGCATCCATGTCCTTGGCGGCAGCCAGGAGCTCATGATCGTCCATGTCGGCGATCAAGGTCTCACGGACCGAGTCGGATACTTCGAGGAGGATGTCGCCGTCGCGATCAGCCTTGACCAACTGCCACAGCGTCAGGCGGTCATTCAGCGGCAAGGCTTCGAGGATATAGGCGACGTCGGCGGAGTGCAGGTCATCGAGTTTGCGTTGCAGCTCGACGAGGTTCTGCCGGTGGACCAGGTTCTCGACCCGATCATTGTTCGCGCCTTCCTGGCGGTGCGTCAGGTCTTCGACCACGCGCTGGCGCTGCAGCAGCTCGACGACTTGAGCCAGGCGATCCTGCAGGCTTTCTTGTGTTTTCTTTACTTCAACTTCGGTCATAGGCGAACTCCACTCCCAGCAGCGGGGCACGCCGGAAGGATCAATCAGTCAATTCATGATTGGTAGAACGGGGTACTGAGTCACTACTGGGTAAGTCCATGGAGGTGTTCCATAAGCCCCGGCGGGGCTGACGGGCGCAATGATACACCGGCGGGCGCTTTTAACGTCAAAAAACTGGAAAGAACAAGCGCTTGCGACATAAAGCTGAGTAGTGGCCACACATAAGAACTGCGACGACGCAGCTTGAGAGGAAAACACATGGGCGGGAGAAAAAGGCGCCCAGGAAAATAAAAACCCCAGACGGCAAAAAGCCCGCACTAGGCGGGCTTTTTGTTGTTTGGTGCACTCGACAGGATTCGAACCTGTGACCGCTCGGTTCGTAGCCGAGTACTCTATCCAGCTGAGCTACGAGTGCAGATTGTGTTTTTAGACCAGATCACAACTGGTTGAAGCCAAGCTACCTGCATTGCTGCAACTAACTCTTAAATGGTGCACTCGACAGGATTCGAACCTGTGACCGCTCGGTTCGTAGCCGAGTACTCTATCCAGCTGAGCTACGAGTGCATTTGTTGCCGCGCATTATAGGCCGTTCAATCTCTATGTAAAGCTATTTTTTCGTTTAGTTTCAACAACTTAGCGAAAAAACCAGATTGCAACGTACTAAGCAAATAATGGCGGAGAACGGGGGATTCGAACCCCCGACACCCTTTTGAGGTGTACTCCCTTAGCAGGGGAGCGCCTTCGGCCACTCGGCCAGCTCTCCGCAACACGGGGCGTATATTAACCAGCTTCATCCCCGTTTGCAAACATAAAAAACGATAAAAATTAATGGCTTGGTTCTTCGTCCTTCTCTTTCTTGATCCGCAGGTAAATTTCCTCGCGGTGGACAGCCACCTCTTTCGGAGCGTTAACCCCAATACGCACTTGATTGCCTTTGACGCCGAGCACGGTCACGGTGATTTCGCCATCACCAATAATCAGGCTTTCTGCGCATCGACGAGTCAGAATCAGCATACCTTTCTCCTCACGCATTTCATTTCGGGAACAACAGTCTGCAAAAAAAGGCATTCGATCTACCACCAAACGGTCGTAGCCCTACCCGCCTAAGTATTGTCGAGCACAGGCAAAAGAACAGGCCTCTACCACGCACCCGACAAAAAAATGAAAGGCGCGGTTAACCGCGCCTTCCTGGTAACGCATCACTCGCCCTGTCGGGCCGGAGCGTCCAGCTCAAAAGCGGTATGCAGTGCGCGTACAGCCAGTTCCAGGTACTTCTCTTCGATCACCACCGACACCTTGATTTCCGACGTGGAGATCATCTGGATGTTGATGCTTTCCTTGGCCAGGGCTTCGAACATGCGGCTGGCAACGCCCGCATGGGAACGCATACCCACGCCCACGATCGACACCTTGGCAATCTTGGTATCGCCAACCACTTCACGGGCGCCAATCTCGCTCGCAGTGTTGAGCAACACCTTCTGCGCCGCATCGTACTCGTTGCGGTGCACGGTGAAGGTGAAATCGGTGGTGTTATCGTGCGCAACGTTCTGCACGATCATATCGACTTCAATGTTTTCGCCACTGATTGGCCCGAGAATCTTGAAGGCCACGCCCGGGGTGTCTGGCACGCCACGGATGGTCAGCTTGGCTTCATCGCGATTAAAAGCGATGCCGGAAATGATCGGCTGTTCCATGGATTCCTCTTCATCAATAGTAATGAGGGTGCCCGGACCCTCCTTGAAGCTGTGCAGTACGCGCAGCGGAACGTTGTACTTGCCGGCGAACTCAACGGCACGGATCTGCAACACCTTGGAACCGAGACTGGCCATTTCCAGCATCTCTTCAAAGGTGATCTTGTCCAGGCGTTGAGCCACGGACACAACCCGTGGGTCGGTGGTGTAGACGCCGTCCACATCGGTGTAGATCTGGCATTCGTCAGCCTTCAGGGCTGCCGCCAGCGCCACGCCGGTGGTGTCGGAACCGCCACGCCCGAGGGTCGTGATGTTGCCGTGCTCGTCGACGCCCTGGAAGCCGGCAACAACAACTACACGCCCGGCCTTCAGGTCTGCGCGAATCTTCTGGTCATCAATCTGCAGGATGCGCGCTTTTGTGTGTGCGCTGTCTGTAAGAATGCGGACCTGGTTGCCAGTGTAGGACACCGCTGGCACACCACGTTTATTCAGCGCCATGGCCAGCAACGCGATGGTCACCTGCTCACCAGTGGAGATGATTACGTCCAGCTCGCGGGGAACCGGTTGTTGATCGCCACTGATTTGCTTGGCCAGATCGATCAGGCGATTGGTCTCGCCGCTCATCGCCGACAGCACCACCACCAGGTCGTCGCCAGCATCGCGGAATTTCTTAACCTTGTCGGCAACCTGCTCGATTCTTTCGACGGAGCCGACCGAGGTGCCTCCAAATTTCTGTACGATCAAAGCCATTTCTAAGCCGCCTCAGCCCGTAAAGGGGCGCCTATTATTCAATCAACCAGCACTGACCGAGCCCGCGACTAGACCACGGGCTCATTAACAGCGTCTTAAATACCTGCCTCGACAAACGGCACGGTCAGGGCCAGGGCCGCGTCCAGGGCACCGGCATCAACACCACCGCCTTGCGCCATGTCCGGACGACCACCGCCCTTCCCGCCCACTGCCGCAGCGGCTTGTTTCATCAAATCACCGGCCTTGAGTTGGCCAGTCAGGTCTTTGGTTACACCGGCAACCAGAACGACCTTATCCTCATGGACACTGCCGAGCAGGATCACTGCGCGGCCGAGCTTGTTCTTCAACTGATCGACCAAGGCCAACAGCGCCTTGCCATCCTGACCGTCCAGGCGCACGGCCAAGACCTTAACGCCCTTGACGTCCAACGCCGAAGCCGACAGATCGTCGCCCGCCGCACTGGCAGCCTTGGCCTGCAACTGCTCCAGCTGTTTCTCCAACTGACGGTTGCGCTCCAGTACGCCTGCAAGCTTGTCGATCAGGTTGTCGCGGCTGCCCTTGACCAGGCTGGCCGCTTCCTTGAGTTGTTCTTCAGCCGCATTGAGGTAGGCCAGGGCCGCAGCACCGGTGACCGCTTCAATACGACGTACACCAGATGCCACGCCGCCTTCGCTGATGATTTTCAGCAGGCCGATGTCGCCGGTACGGCTGGCGTGGATACCGCCACACAGTTCCACCGAGAAGCTGCCGCCCATACTCAGTACGCGCACTTCGTCGCCGTACTTCTCGCCAAACAGCGCCATGGCGCCTTTTTGCTTGGCTGTCTCGATGTCGGTCTCTTCGGTTTCAACCGGAGTGTTCTTGCGGATCTCGGCGTTGACGATGTCTTCCAGGGCCTTCAACTGCTCAGGCTTGATCGCCTCGAAATGACTGAAGTCAAAGCGCAGGCGCTGGCTATCGACCAACGAACCCTTCTGCTGCACATGCTCACCCAACACCTGACGCAACGCGGCGTGCAGTAAGTGAGTGGCCGAATGATTCAAAGCAGTTGCATGCCGTACGTCGGCATCTACCTGAGTGTCCACCGGCGCGCCGACGGTCAGGTTGCCCAGCACCAGCACGCCGTGGTGAAGGAAAGCACCGCCGGTCTTGGTGGTGTCGCGCACTTCAAAACGGCCGGAGGTCGAACTCAGGAAACCACAGTCGCCAACCTGGCCACCGGACTCGGCGTAGAACGGGGTCTGGTCGAGGACCACAACGGCCTCGTCACCTTCGTTCAGCACGTCGACCGACTTGCCGTCCTTATAGATAGCCACGATCTTGGCCGAGCCAACGGTGGCTTCATAACCAATGAACGAAGTCGCCACATCAACCTTTACCAGGGTGTTGTAGTCCAGGCCAAAGGAGCTGGCGGAACGGGCACGGACGCGCTGGGCTTCCATCTCACGCTCAAAACCTGCTTCGTCGACGGTCAGCTCGCGTTCGCGGGCGATGTCGGCGGTCAGGTCCATCGGGAAACCGTAGGTGTCGTACAGCTTGAACACCACGTCACCCGGCACCACCGTGCCTTTAAGCTCGGCCAGGTCCTGCTCGAGGATTTTCAGGCCGTGTTCCAGGGTCTTGGAGAACTGCTCTTCTTCGGCCTTGAGCACGCGCTCGATGTTGGCTTGCTGCTGCTTGAGTTCCGGGAAGGCTTCGCCCATCTCGGCCACCAACGCGGCAACGATCTTGTAGAAGAAGCTGCCGGTAGCTCCCAGCTTGTTACCGTGGCGGCAGGCGCGACGGATGATACGGCGCAGCACGTAGCCACGGCCTTCGTTCGACGGCAGCACGCCGTCGGCGATCAGGAAGCCGCAGGAACGGATGTGGTCCGATACAACCTTGAGCGAGGACTGATTGTCGTTGGCGCAACCAATGGCCGCGGCAGACGCACTCAGCAGGTTGGTGAACAGGTCGATCTCGTAGTTGGAGTGAACGTGCTGCATCACCGCACTGATCCGCTCCAGGCCCATGCCGGTGTCGACCGATGGGGCTGGCAACGGGTGCAACACGCCATCGGCGGTGCGGTTGAACTGCATGAACACGTTGTTCCAGATTTCAATGTAGCGGTCGCCGTCTTCTTCCGGCGAGCCCGGTGGGCCGCCCCAGATGTCGGCGCCGTGGTCGTAGAAAATCTCGGTGCATGGGCCGCACGGGCCGGTGTCGCCCATGGTCCAGAAGTTGTCGGAGGCGTAAGGCGCGCCCTTGTTGTCGCCGATGCGAATCATGCGCTCGGCCGGCACCCCGATTTGCTGGGTCCAGATATCGTAGGCTTCGTCATCGGTAGCGTAGACAGTGACCCAGAGTTTTTCCTTCGGCAGCTTCAGCACGCCGGTCAGGAAGGTCCAGGCGAAGGTGATCGCATCTTTCTTGAAATAGTCGCCGAAGCTGAAGTTGCCGAGCATTTCGAAGAACGTGTGGTGGCGGGCGGTGTAGCCGACGTTTTCCAGGTCGCTGTTCTTGCCGCCGGCGCGTACGCACTTCTGGCTGCTGGTGGCGCGGGTGTAGGCGCGCTTTTCCTGGCCCAGGAAGCAGTCCTTGAACTGGTTCATCCCCGCGTTGGTGAACAGCAGGGTAGGGTCATTGCCTGGGATCAAGGAGCTGGAGGCGACACGGGTGTGACCTTGCTCTTCGAAGAAGCGAAGGAAGGCTTCACGGATTTCTGCGCTTTTCATTAGGTTCTTCCACGGAGGCTGCGGCCAAAGGCCAGTGCTAAACGTCATCAGACGGAGCGACGGCAAAGGGCCGCATTATATCGGCCCTTTGCCCGTGGTACAGCGTGTTTATGTGATAGAAACAGTCAATTAGACGGTCTGCACGGTCATTTCCGGGAAAACTCGACAAATGTTGCCAGCACTTGCTCGATCTGCGCCCGGCTGACGTCCAGGTGAGTGACCATGCGCAGGCGCGGCGCGGCGCTCAACTTGATCCCGCGCTCGGCGGCAAACGCCTTCAAGGCCTGGGCCCGATCGCCGATATCGACGTAGACCATGTTGGTCTGCACCGGCTCCACGGTATAACCCGCGTTGCGCAATTCATCCCCCAGCCATTGGGCGTTGGCGTGGTCGTCGGCCAGGCGCTGAACCTGATGATCCAGCGCATACAGCCCCGCCGCCGCCAGCGAACCGGCCTGGCGCATGCCACCACCGACCATCTTGCGCAAACGGCGGGCCTTGGCGATCAACGCCGTGGAGCCGCACAACACCGAGCCGATCGGCGCCCCCAGGCCTTTGGACAAGCACACCGAGACCGAATCGAAGTGCTGGGCAATCTCCCGGGCATCCACACCCAGCTTGACCGCCGCGTTGTAGATACGCGCGCCGTCCAGGTGCAAAGCCAGGCCGTGTTCGCGAGTAAACGCCCGCGCAGCCGCCAGGTACTCAAGCGGCAGGACTTTGCCCTGCATGGTGTTTTCCAGCGCCAGCAAACGGGTACGGGCGAAGTGGAAGTCGTCCGGCTTGATCGCCGCCAGCACGTGTTCAAGGTTCAGGGAACCGTCGGCCTGCACTTCCAGGGGTTGCGGCTGGATCGAGCCGAGTACTGCCGCCCCGCCACCTTCGTATTTGTAGGTGTGGGCCTGCTGGCCGACGATGTATTCCTCGCCACGCTCGCAGTGCGCCATCAACGCCAGCAGGTTGCTCATGGTGCCGGTGGGCACGAACAACGCGGCGGCAAACCCCAGGCGCTTGGCCAGTTCGGCTTCCAGGCGATTCACGCTTGGGTCTTCGCCGTACACATCGTCGCCGCTGGCGGCAGTGGCCATCGCGTCGAGCATGCCTGGGGTCGGTTGGGTCACTGTGTCGCTGCGCAGGTCAATCACGGTCATCAAACTAGCCTCTAACGGATTGGGGCATTTCTTGTGTTAACGATTACTGCGGGCAAACCCGCGGAATATCAAGCCCCGGGCGTGCACAATCGAATACCAACCAAACAAACCGATATAGGTTATCGATAAACCAACCGTGCAGTTTCTGAAAAACCATGATAAAAACTCTCCGCCGCCAGGGTTCTGGTGGCAACGTTCTCAGGGCGGGGTGTAATTCCCCACCGGCGGTAATTGCACGCAACGTGCATAGCCCGCGAGCGCTTGGCGCCTCGAACTGCCTCGGCAGGACGGCGACAAGGTCAGCAGACCCGGTGTGATCCCGGGGCCGACGGTCATAGTCCGGATGAAGAGAGAACGGGATTGGCACCTAAGGGCCGAACGCCGGGGTTCATGCTCGCATGACCAGGCTGTCCGCACCCTTAAATCCCATTCGATTCATAACGCCCTGTTTTATTCTTAAACAGGAGTCAGAACATGCAACCCACCGCAATCGACAGCAAAAGCAAAAACCATCACGGCGAGCGTGTCGCGTTTATCCAGGCCTGCTGGCACAAGGATATTGTCGATCAAAGCCGTAAAGGTTTCCTCGCCGAAATGATCGCCCAGGGCTACCAGGAATCGGACATCGATTTCTTTGAAGTCGGCGGTGCCTTTGAAATGCCCCTGCACGCCAAGCTGCTGGCCAAGTCCGGCCGTTATGCCGGTATCGTCGCGGCCGCCCTGGTGGTGGACGGCGGGATCTACCGTCACGAGTTCGTTGCCCAATCGGTGGTCAGCGGCCTGATGCAGGTTCAGCTGGAAACCGAAGTGCCGGTGTTCTCGGTATCCCTGACCCCGCATCACTTCCACGCGGGCAGCGAGCACCATGCGTTCTTCCACGACCACTTCGTGCACAAGGGCCAGGAAGCGGCACGCACCTGCGCCGACACCCTGCACAAGGTTCGCGCGCTGCGTCGCAATGAGCCACGGGCGGTAGCGGTTTAAGCAACATTGTAGGAGCTGGCTTGCCTGCGATGGCATCACCTCGGTGCACCTGACAGACCGAGTTGATGCCATCGCAGGCAAGCCAGCTCCTACATTTTGGCCGAGTCAGTCTTGAGATTTATGCCAGGCCCGCATCCGTGGTCGGCACAATCAATATCCCGGCGCGCAAGCCGTTCTTGACCTTCGGGTTCGGGAAGATGATGCGTGCGCCCTCCTCCTCGATGACCCAGCGGGTCTTGGCAATGTCCTCGGCCAGCAGATAACCCTTTTCCAATTCCGAAAAGTTTTCCACGTCGGCCGGCAAATGCAGGACGAAGGCATCGCTGTGCTTGATGACTTCCCGGGCGACGCTGAACAGCTTCAGGCCGTCGAGGCTCTCGGTGGCCGGCTCGTTGCCTTCGATGATCTGCGTAAGGCGGCTTTCCAGGCGGGACACGTCCACGCCCTGGTTCTGCCCAAACGGGCGGGCCTTGCCCAACTCGAGGGTGAAGGACTCGGCCTCCAGTTGTTCATAGGTAAACGCGGTGAAGGTGATCGAGGTCTTGTTCTGCAACAGCACCGCTTCCATGCCGGCGGCGCGCAGGCGCGCCAGTTCATGGCGCGAATGCTGGCGACCGTCTTTCCACGGGTACAGCGCAAACTGCTCGATCTTCGAGCCCCGAATGGCGGTGTGCAGGTCGTAGTGCAAACGGCTACGCCCAGGCACGCTGAAGAACGTGCGGGCCAACTGCTCAAGCTCGGCAGCACGCATGGCTTCGGGGCCAATGTTTTGTTCGTGGCGGCCGTTGAACAGCCGGTTGACGTCCAGCTCGAGGTAACGCTCGCCGCGGCGCATGGCCTCGGGGTTACCGAACAGGAACAGCATACGGGTACGGGGCTTGATCTCCCCACGGGCAATGCCCTGCAGCAAGCGGTCGGCCAATTCGATTGGCGCGGTTTCGTTGCCATGGATGCCGGACGACAGCAGCACGTCGCTACCGTTGTCCCGCGCCTCAGGAGGGCGCACTTCCAGCGCGCCCTCACTGAGCCAGCGCAATTGCACGCCATCGACAGTCAGTTGAATTTTTTGCGCCGGTTCGCGACCGGCGAGGGTCAGTTCAAGCAGTTTGCCGAGGGCGAGCATAAGCAGCTTCCTTAGTGGTTGCAGCCAGGACCGTGGACGTGGTCGTCGTCATCACCTTCAACGTCGGCCGGTTCCATTTCCAGTTGCAGGCTCATCAGGTTGGTCGCCAATGGACGCATCAGCAGGTTGGCGTATTCCGAGTCGCCCTCTTCCACGTCAACGCCGATCAGCAGTTGGCCACGGCCGTCGTGCTGGATCCAGATCTCCTTGCCCTGCCAGACCACGGCGACGCGGGTGCAGGAGGTTTCCAGCTGGGTGCCGTCGGTGTCTTCAAGGATCAGTTTCAGGGTGTCGGTGGTCATAAATAGTTCTCAGCCGTGCGGCGTTAATTGATCTGGAAAGGATAAACCGAGCCCAGTTTAAGGATTTGCGTCAGTTCATCCAGTGCCGTCCGGCACTCAAGCAGCAATTGCGGGTCAGCCAGGTCGGTTTCCCGCAGGCTGTCGCGGTAGTGCTTGTCGACCCATTGGGTGAGCGTGTCGTACAACGGCGCCGTCATGATAACCCCTGGGTTGACCGCCGCCAGTTCGGTTTCATTCAAGGCTACGCGCAAGCGCAGGCACGCCGGGCCCCCGCCATTCTGCATGCTTTGCTTGAGGTCGAAGACTTTCACTTCGCGGATCAGCCCACCGGAAGACGTCAGGCCTTGCAGGTACTGCCAGACACGTTCGTTGGCGCGGCACTCTTCCGGCACGATCAGCAGCATCGAACCGTCGGCGCGGGTCAGCAACTGGCTGTTGAACAGGTAGGAGCGCACAGCGTCTTCAACGCCAACCTGGGCACGAGGCACGCAGATCGACTGGAAATTGCCGCCGAGTTTGCCGAGTTTTCCCTGCAATTCGCCGAGCATCTGTTCGGTATTGAGGAACGCATCCTCGTGATAGAACAGCACTTCGCCGTTGCCCACCGCGATCACGTCGTTGTGGAACACACCGGCATCGATCACCGCCGGGTTCTGCTGGGCGAACACCACGCCGTCATCCCGCAGGCCGTGCAGGCGCGCGACCGCTTGGGAGGCTTCCAACGTCTGGCGCGCCGGGTACTTTTGCGGCGCCGGGTAACGGGTGTCGAACGCACTGCGGCCGAACACGAAAAACTCTACGCCCGCCTCGCCATAGTCACGGCAGAAACGCGTGTGGTTGGCCGCGCCTTCGTCGCCGAACTGCGCCACCGCCGGCAACGCGGCGTGGTGGGCGAAGTGCTTGCCATCGGCAAACATCGCCCCCAGCACGCGGCTGGTGGTCGGGTGTTCGATGCTGCGGTGGTATTTGCAGTTGAGGTTGGCGGCGGTGAAATGCACGCGGCCATCGGCCGTGTCGGCGCTCGGGCTGACGGTGGCGGCGTTGGCCACCCACATGCTCGATGCCGAGCAGCTCGCCACCAACAATGGCATGGCCTGCCTGGCGGCTTGCTGGATGACCTGTGCGTCGGTGCCGGCAAACCCGAGGCTGCGCAAGGCGGCCACATCCGGACGTTCCTGGGGCGCCAGCACCCCTTGCACAAAGCCCATTTCCATCAGGGCTTTCATCTTCGCCAGGCCTTGCAGCGCCGCTTCCTTCGGGTTGGAAGACTGCTGGCTGTTGCTCTGGGACGCGACGTTGCCGTAGGACAAACCGCCGTAGTTATGGGTCGGCCCCACGAGACCGTCAAAATTGACTTCACAGGATTTCATCGGCGAGGCTCCACGAACATCTGTATTTTTATAGGCATCAATAACATGGCTCTCTGTGGCGAGGGAGCTTGCTCCCGCTGGGCTGCGCAGCAGACCCAAAAATCTTGGGGCCGCTTCGCGCCCCAGCGGGAGCAAGCTCCCTCGCCACAGGGTTTCATTGCACCTTTAAGACAACCGCACACCGGGCGTCAATGTGGCAGGCAACACCAGGCTTGGGGCCTCAAGCGAGGCCACCGGGTAGGCGCAATAATCCGCCGCGTAGTAGGCGCTGGCGCGATGGTTGCCTGAAGCCCCTACGCCGCCAAACGGTGCGCTGCTCGCGGCACCCGTCAGCTGTTTGTTCCAGTTGACGATCCCGGCACGGCTCTCCAGCCAGAACTGCTGGTAACGCGCTTCGGAGTCCGACAGCAAACCTGCCGCCAGGCCGTATTGGGTGTTGTTGGCCTCGGCAATTGCTCCCGCGAAATCTGCGTAGCGGATCACTTGCAGCAGCGGACCGAACAGCTCTTCGTCAGCGCGATCCGCGACCTCGGTCACATCGATAATCCCCGGCGTCAGCAACGCAGCCTGGGCCTGAGGCTGAGTCATTTCCAACAGCGCCACGGCGCCATTGGCCAACAGCAACTCCTGGGCATCCATCAACGCCTTGGCGGCACCGAGGGAAATCACCGAGCCCATGAACGGCGCAGGCGTTTGGTCGAACGCGCCGACTTCAATGCTCGAACTCACCGCTACCAGGCGTGCGAGCAACGCATCACCCCAGGCGCCTTCCGGCACCAGCAAGCGCCGGGCACAGGTGCAACGCTGGCCGGCCGAGATGAACGCCGACTGGATAATGGTGTACACCGCCGCATCCACATCGGCCACTTCGTCCACCACCAGCGGGTTGTTGCCGCCCATCTCCAGCGCGAGGATCTTGTCCGGGCGCCCGGCGAATTGCTGGTGCAGATGGTTGCCGGTGCGGCTGGAGCCGGTGAAGAACAAACCGTCGATACCCGGATTCGCCGCCAGGGCGATCCCGGTTTCCCGTGCGCCTTGCAGCAGGTTCAACACGCCCGCCGGCAGGCCGGCGTCGATCCAGCATTGCACGGTCAGCTCGGCGACTTTCGGGGTCAGCTCGCTGGGTTTGAACAGCACGGTATTACCCGCCAGCAAGGCCGGCACGATGTGCCCGTTGGGCAGGTGACCCGGGAAGTTATAAGGGCCGAACACCGCCACCACGCCGTGGGGTTTGTGGCGCAACACAGCGGTGGCATCGCCCAATGGGCCGCTCTTCTCGCCGGTGCGTTCACGGTAGCTTTGCACCGAGATCGCAACCTTGTTGACCATGCTGGTGACTTCGGTGGCAGATTCCCACAAAGGCTTGCCGGTTTCCTCACCGATGCAGCGGGCGATATCGTCAGCGCGGCTTTTCAGATTCGCGGCGAAAGCTTCCAGCACGCTCAGGCGCTCTTCCAGGGAACGCTTGGCCCAGGCAGGAAACGCCTGGCGCGCAGCCTGGACAGCTGACTCAACCTGCTCGACGGTGGCGCCGTTACCCGACCACACCACCTGCTGGGTCACCGGGTTCAGTGATTCAAACACTTCACCCTGGCCAGCCAGCCATTCACCTGCGATGTATAACGAATTCATTATTTCGACTCCCGGGCAGCGGACAACGGTACAGCGCGCACCTGATCACCGGCGATCAGTTGCAGGCGCTTGGCAGTCTGTTGATCGACCACCAGGGTGCCCGCAGCCAACCGCGCCGGCGCTGCGGTGATACGGCAATCTTCGCGTTTGCGGTTATGGATCAAAAACGGCGTGGCGTCGTCACCCGGCGTGCCAATGGCCAACACCAGCGCTTCGCTGTCGCGCACGGCGCGGATTTTGGAGGTTTCGCACTCCACCGCCGGGCCCGCGTCGAAGATGTCGACGTAACCCTGGTAGCTGAAGCCTTCGCTCTTGAGCATGCTCAGGGCCGGTTCGGTGTCGGTGTGGACCTTGCCGATTACGTTGCGCGCATCTTCAGACAGGAAGCAGGTGTACAGCGGAAACTTCGGCATCAGCTCGGCGATAAACGCCTTGTTGCCCACGCCGGTGAGGTAGTCGGCCTGGCTGAATTCCATCTTGAAGAAGTGCCGGCCCAGGCTTTCCCAGAACGGCGAGCGCCCGGCTTCGTCGGACATGCCACGCATCTCGGCGATGATCTTGTTGCCGAACAGCTGCGGGAATTCTGCGATAAACAACATGCGCGCCTTGGCCAGCATCCGGCCGTTGAGGCCGTTGCGGTAATCGGCGTGCAGGAACAACGAACACAACTCGGAGTTGCCGGTCAGGTCGTTGGCCAGAAACAGCGTCGGGATTTCACGGTAGATGTTCAGCTCCTGGGAGGCGCTGACCGTCAGGCCCACCCGGAAGTTGTACCAGGGCTCACGCAGGCCGACGGCACCGGCGATGGCGGAAATCCCGACCACGCGGCCTTCGTCGTTTTCCAGCACGAACAGGTAGTCTGCATCACCGCGCCCGGCCTCGCCGCGAAAGGTCTTCTCAGCCCAGCCGACCCGGTGGGTCAGGCGCTCTTCGTTGGCCGGCAAGGTGGTGAGGCCGGTGCCGGTGCTGCGCGCCAGATCAATCAGGGCCGGTAAATCGCTGCTGCGTACGGGACGAACGATCATGCTATCTCCTCAAACGGGCCGCTTGCAGCCACCCGCGAAACTCATTCTTAAACCGCTACCAAACGAACACTGGCACCTTCGCCGACGCCCAGGGCCTCGGCGGTTTCCAGGTCCAGGGTCACTGGCTTGCCCGGCGCGTAGTCCAGTTCCAGCATCACCGCACGGTAATCCTGCAACTGGCCGTTGCTGACCAGGTACTGACGGCCGACGCCCTTGGCCATCTCGCCGATCTTCACCGGCACCACACGGCTTTGGGCGATCGAGCGAATGCCCGAAACCCGCGCATGCAGCGTTGGGCCGCCGTCGAAAATGTCGATGTAATGGTCGGTCTCGAAGCCTTCGCGCATCAGGATGTCGAAGGTGATCTGCGCCCGTGGATGCACCTGGCCCATGGCCTCCTGGGCTTCGTCCGGCAACAGCGGCACGTAGATCGGGTAGTGCGGCATCAGTTCGGCGAGGAACGTCCGGCTCTTCAACCCGCACAGACGCTCGGCGGCGGCGTAGTTGAGGTCGAAGAAGTTGCGGCCAATCGCGTCCCAGAACGGCGAATCACCGTTCTCGTCGCTGTAGCCCACGATCTCGGTCACCACCGAATCGGCAAAGCGCTCCGGGTGACCGGCCACGAACAGCAGGCGGCCCCGGGAATTGAGTTCCGACCACGGCGAACCCACCAGTTCCGGCACCACGTAAAAACTGGTCAGCAAGCTGTTGCCGGTCAGGTCGTGGCACTGCGAAAGCACGTGGATCTTGTTGTGGATCTTCAGCTCGCGGGAGGCGTGCACGAAGGTTTCGTTGCGGAAGCTGTAGAACGGTTCCGAGTAGCCGGCCGAAGCGACGATGGCCGAGCAGCCCACCAGCTTGCCGGCGTCGGTGTCTTCAAGGACGAAGAAATAGCTTTCTTCACCGTTGAAGCTGACCTCGGCCGCGAAGGACGCTTCGCTTGCTGCGATCTTGTCGCTCAAGCGTTCGACATCATCCGGCAAGGAGGTGACACCAATCGGGCTGTCCGCAGCCAGACGCTGTACCTCGCCCAGATCAGCCATTTGCGCGGGGCGCATCACCAGCATGGTGTCACTCCTTAACTCGAAAAACTCACAGGAAAAAATGCCGGACAGGGGAACTGCCTACACAGGACTTATTGTGTAAGCAGATCCATGTGGGAGCCGGGCTTGCCCGCGATGACGGTGTGTCAGTCAGCACAGATGTTGCCTGTGGCACCGCCATCGCAGGCAAGCCAGCTCCCACACTTGATCCGGTCCGGCCTTGAAATTTTTGTTCGACGCCAGGATCGCCAGGCGCCAAACGGTCTATCAGGCTTGCGTCAGCTTTTTAACAGCACGCTCGAAGCGGTCCAGGCCTTCCTGGATATCGGCATCTTCCACCACCAGGCTCGGGGCGAAACGCACTACATCCGGGCCGGCTTGCAGGATCATCAAGCCTTCGCGTTCGGCGGCGTTGAAGATGTCCTTGGCCTTGCCTTTCCAGGCATCGCTCAACACGCAACCGAGCAGCAGGCCCAGGCCACGCACTTGGGTGAAAATGCCATATTGCTGGCCGATCTTCTCCAGGCGGGCAACGAACAGGTCGTGCTTGGCATTAACGCCGGCCAGCACTTGCGGGGTGTTGATCACGTCGATTACCGCTTCCGCCACCGCGCACGCCAGCGGGTTGCCGCCGTAGGTGGTGCCGTGGGTGCCAACGACCAAATGCTTGGCCAGGGCCTCCGTAGTCAGCATGGCTGCAATCGGGAAACCGCCGCCCAGGCTCTTGGCGCTGGTGAGAATATCCGGCACGACGCCGTAATGCTGGTAGGCGAACAGCTCGCCGCTGCGGCCCATGCCGGTTTGCACTTCGTCGAACACCAGCAGCGCGTTGTTCGCGTCGCACAGGTCGCGGGCACCTTGCAGGTATGCAAGCTCGGCCGGCAATACGCCGCCTTCGCCCTGGATCGGCTCGAGCACCACGGCGCAGGTCTTGTCCGAAATCGCCGCTTTCAGCGCTTCCAGATCGTTGAAGGGCACGTGGGTGATGCCAACGATTTTTGGACCGAAGCCGTCGGAATACTTCGACTGGCCACCCACGTTCACAGTGAACAGGGTGCGGCCGTGGAAGCTGTTCAGCGCGGCGATGATTTCGTATTTCTCGGTGCCAAAACGGTCGAACGCGACGCGACGGGCCAGCTTGAAGGCGGCCTCGTTGGCTTCGGCGCCGGAGTTGCAGAAGAACACGCGCTCGGCAAAGGTGGCGTCGATCAGCTTATGGGCCAGGCGCAAGGCCGGCTCATTGGTGAAGACGTTGGACACGTGCCACAGCTTGTTGGCCTGTTCGGTCAGTGCACCGACCAGCGCCGGGTGGGCGTGGCCCAATACGTTGACCGCGATGCCGCCGGCAAAGTCGATCAGCTCTCGGCCCGCCTGGTCCCATACGCGCGAACCTTCGCCACGCACGGGGATGAAAGCGGCAGGTGCGTAGTTGGGAACCATGACCTGGTCGAAATCGGCACGTTGCACCGGGGCTTGCTCAACGGACATCGGAGTCTCCTGAAGAGGAACGCCTGCCTGAAACTGGCGGGCGATGCAGGGATTGTAAGGACAGTTTTCAGCGCGGCCTTGCCGCCAAGCGACAACTTCTTATAGCGCCAACCCGCGATTTTCGCGGGTTTACGCCAATGCGACAAATAGCATCGCAATGGCGCAGTTTAAACGCTGGCGCGGGGTTTGCGGCGCTCCGGGCGCTAAATGAATGACCGAGGCCTCAACCGCGCTCGGAAGGCACCGACGACAATTCGAATGGGCTGCTGCTGCGCCGCTGGTTGCGGTCTTCGCGAGGGGTGGCGCCGAAGAAGTTGCGATAGGCGCTGGAAAAGTGCGGCCCCGAGGAGAAGCCGCAGGACAGGCCGATCTGGATGATCGACTTGCTGGTTTGCATGAGCATCTGGCGGGCCTTGTTCAGGCGCAGTTCCAGGTAATACTGGCTGGGGACACGATTGAGGTATTGCTTGAAGATCCGCTCGAGCTGTCGTCGGGACACGCATACGTGCTGGGCAATTTCGTCGGTGGTCAGCGGCTCTTCAATATTGGCTTCCATCAGCAACACGGCCTGGGTCAGCTTGGGATGGCTGGAGCCCAGGCGGTTTTGCAGCGGGATACGCTGGCGCTCGCCGCCTTCGCGGATGCGCTCCACCACCAGTTCTTCCGAGACGGCGCCCGCCAGTTCAGCGCCGTGGTCACGGGCCAGCACCGCCAGCAACAGGTCGAGTACCGACATGCCACCGCAGGCGGTCAGGCGGTCACGGTCCCAGTCAAACAGATGGCTGGTGGCGATGACCTTGGGGAAACGCTCGGCGAAATCATCCTGCCAGCGCCAGTGCACGGCGGCGCGATAACCGTCGAGCAAACCCAGTTGCGCCAACGGATAAACACCGGCTGACAAACCGCCAATCACGCAACCTGCCCGAACAAGCTGCTTGAGCGCCGTGCTGAGTTGGGAAGCGATGACGGCAGGCGGCTCATCTGCCAACAGGAACAGCTTTTGAAAACCTTCCAGCTTGCCCGCCCAAGGTTCACCGGGCAGTTGCCAGGCGCCTTCGATCGGCGGTTCAGCCTGCAAAAACGACAGTTCGTACACCACGTCCGGATGCACCCGCTGAGCAACGCGCAAGGCCTCCTCAGCCAGCGCAAGCGTCAGTGCTTTAGTGCTGGGCCAAATCAGGAAACCAATTCGATGGGCAGTCATGGAGTGCTATCCGAAGCGAAAAACAGTAATGAAGACAAAGGCCAATGCTAGCCCGTAAACCAACACAAATCTCAAAACATATAGAGATCTAATGTGGGAGCTGGCTTGCCTGCGATGGCGGCATGTCTGTGCCAGAGAGGCAAACTGCCCCACCGCCATCGCAGGCAAGCCAGCTCCCACAGGGGATCGGGGCCAGCCTTAAAGCTGTGAAGCTTGCACTAATTCAGTGCATAAAAGCAGTTCTGTTTACTTCAAGCTGCCGGAGAGAAACTGCTGCAAACGCTCGGACTGCGGGTTGACCAGCACTTCGCGCGGGTTGCCACGTTCCTCGACAATGCCTTTGTGCAGGAACACCAACTGGTTGGAGACTTCACGGGCAAAGCCCATTTCGTGAGTCACCACCACCATGGTCCGGCCTTCCTGGGCCAGGTCCTGCATCACCTTGAGCACTTCGCCTACCAGCTCCGGGTCGAGGGCCGAGGTGGGCTCGTCAAACAGCATCACCTCAGGCTCCATCGCCAGGGCACGTGCAATCGCCACGCGCTGCTGCTCGCCGCCGGACATATGGCCGGGGAACGCATCCTTACGATGGCCCACACCGACTTTAGCCAGGTAGTGCTCGGCCTTTTCCCGGGCGTCTTTTTTCGACATACCGAGCACGTGCACCGGCGCTTCCATAACATTTTCCAGAGCCGTCATGTGCGACCACAGGTTGAAGTGCTGGAACACCATCGACAGTCGCGAACGCATGCGTTGCAGCTGTTTAGGGTCTGCGGCCTTCATGGCGCCGTCCTTGTTGGCCACCAGCTTCAGCTCTTCGTTATTGAGCAGAATCTTGCCGGCGTGGGGTTGCTCCAGCAGGTTGATGCAGCGCAAAAAGGTACTTTTGCCCGAACCGCTGGACCCGATGATGCTGATCACATCACCGGCCGCGGCGGCCAGGGAAACACCTTTGAGCACTTCATGACTGCCATAGCGTTTATGCAGGTCTTGGACTTCAAGTTTGTACATGCGGTCGGTTCTCACAAAAACAGTTGGTCAGTCGTTGAGCAAGCGCCCGTGCCGCAGCGCGTCGCGCCCCGCCACCTTGGCCAGCCAGAAACCCGCTTGGGCATAACGTAGCCGTTCAACGGCAAACAACACCCCAGGCGTACCCGCGCACACAATGCTGACGCGGTCGGACAAGGGATCGATCACTTCAAATATCGGGTCGCCGGTTTCCACCACATCACCGGCTTTACGCAGGTAACTGATCACGCCGGCGTGGGGCGCAAACAACAATTCGGTGCCTTCAAAGGGCAGGCCTTCGCAGGGTTCGTGTTGCGGCGCGGGCCATTCACCACGGATCAAGCCTTGCTCGGCAAGAAACGCCAGGATGCCCTCGGCGTGGAAAATCGCTTCGTCACGCCCCGTATCGGCCTGGCCGCCCAGCTCCAGCGTCGTGGCCAGGCATGCCAACGGAACCTGCGCCTCGGGGAACGCCCGGGACAAGCGCAACCACGGCAGCGAACAGGCTTCGTCAAACGAGCTGCCGCCGGAGTCTTCCGCCAGCAGGCCGACCTTCACATTCAGGTGCGCCGACAGCGAACGCCACTGCGGCCAGTGTTGCGGCAGCGCGTACATGTGCAGCGCGGCCTCAGCATCGCAATGCAAGTCGAGGACCACGTCGGCGGTGCACGCATGGTTCAGCAACACCCGCTGCATACCTTGCATCTGGCTGCTTGGCGCCGGCAAGGCGTTAAGCGCATCGGTCATGGCCTGGCGGATCAGCCGGACGTTGGCATGGGGATCATCCCCAAGCTTATCCTTGAGCAACTCGGCAACCGGCTCGCTCAACTCGACGAAATCCCGGTTGAAATTCTTGCCACTGCCGATCTCGAAACGGCCCTGGTGACTGCCTTGCAGCAGTTGCCCCAGGCCCATCGGATTGGCGACCGGCACCAACTCGATAACGCCGTTGAGGGCGCCCTGCTGCTCCAGTTCGGCCAGGCGTTTTTTCAGCTCCCAGGCGGCGCGCATGCCGGGCAACTCGTCGGCGTGCAGGCTGGCCTGGATATAAGCCTTGCGCTCGCCGCTGCCGAAACGGAACACCGTCAGTTGGCGCTCGCAACCCAGGTGACCCCAGGGCAACAGGTGATCGATACGTTCCATATCAATGCTTCCGTGGAGCCAGGTAGCTCAACCAGCGGCCTTCGGCCAGCTTGAACAGGCGCACCAGGATAAAGGTCAGGCACAGGTAGAACGCACCGGCGGTGATATAGGCTTCGAACGGCAAGTAATACTGGGCGTTCACCGTGCGCGCGGCGCCGGTGATATCGATCAGGGTAACGATGGAGGCCAGGCTGGTGGTCTGGAGCATCATGATCACTTCGTTGCTGTATTGCGGCAGCGCCCGGCGCAGGGCCGACGGCAGCAAAATCCGGCGATACAGCTTGTAGCGCGACATGCCCATGGCCTTGGCCGCTTCGATCTCGCCATGGGGCGTGGCCTTGAGGCTGCCGGCGATGATTTCAGCAGTGTAGGCGCTGGTGTTCACGGCAAACGCCAGGCACGCACAGAAAGTCGCGCTGGACAGCAGCGGCCACAGGAAGCTTTCACGCACCGCTTCGAACTGGGCCAGGCCGTAGTAGATCAAAAACAGCTGCACCAGCATCGGCGTGCCGCGAATCACGTAGGTGTAGAGCCAGGCCACACCGTTGACGACCGGCTGCTTGGACACGCGCATCAGGCCCAGGGGCAAGGCTGCGAGCAAGCCGAAGAACAGCGAAATGGCCAGCAGTTTCAAGGTGGTCAGCAAGCCGCCGAGGTACAGCGGCATGGCCTCCCAGATGACGTTGTAGTCGAAGATCATAGATCAGCCGCCTTTACGCCTACCGAGTAGCGCTTCTCAAGATGACGCAGGGCCAGTAACGACACGCTGGTGATCACCAGGTACATCGCCGCCACTGCGAGGAAGAAGGTAAAAGGCTCGCGGGTGGCGTCTGCCGCCTGCTTGGCCTTGAACATCATGTCTTGCAGGCCCACCACCGAAATCAGTGCGGTAGCCTTGGTCAGTACCAGCCAGTTGTTGGTAAACCCGGGGATCGCCAGCCGAATCATCTGCGGCACCATCACCCGGAAAAACACCTGGAACGGGCTCATGCCATAAGCCATGCCGGCTTCGGCCTGGCCCTTGGGAATGGCCATGAAGGCGCCACGGAAGGTTTCCGAAAGGTAGGCGCCAAAGATGAAACCCAGGGTGCCGATACCGGCGGCCAAGGGGTTCAAGTCAATATAGTCGTCGTAGCCCAGCAGGGGCGCGACGCGGTTAAGCAGGTCCTGACCGCCGTAGAAAATCAGCAGGATCAGCACCAGGTCGGGGATCCCGCGGATCACCGTGGAGTACAGGTCGCCCAGCCAGGCCAACCAGCGCACCGGCGAGAGGCGCAACGCGACCCCGATCAGACCCAGAACAATGGCCAGGGCCATGGACGACAAGGCGAGCTGAAGCGTCAACCATGCGCCATCGAGGATGACAGCCCCGTAGCCTTTCAACATGATTCAGGTCCTCGAAAAGGGGGATGAAAAAATGGCGCAAACTTCAGAGACCCTGTTGCTTGCGCCATTGCGGACAGACAGCTGCGACGATTTACTTGGCGGCAGTTTCCGGGCCGTAAATGTCGAAGTTGAAGTACTTGTCCTGGATGGCCTTGTACTTGCCGTTGGCACGGATCGCAGCGATGGCTGCGTTGATGCGGTCCAGGTTTTCCTTGTCGCCTTTGCGTACCGCGATGCCGATGCCGTCGCCGAAGTACTTGGCGTCGGTGAAGGCCGGGCCGGTGAACGCGTAGCCTTTACCGGCTGGCGTGTCGAGGAAGCCTTCCTGCAACAGGGTAGCGTCGGCTACGGTGCCATCAAGGCGACCGGCTTCCACGTCCAGGTAGATTTCGTTCTGCGAGCTGTAAGGAACGATGGTGGCGCCTTTAGGGGCCAGGACTTCCTTGGCGAAACGGTCGTGGATCGAACCACGTTGCACGCCGATCTTCTTGCCCTTCAGTTCATCCAGGCTGTCAGTGACCGCAGTGCCTTCCTTCAACACCAAGCGAGCCGGGGTGAGGTAGTAACGGTTGGTGAAGTCCACGGACTTCTTGCGGTCTTCAGTGATGGACATCGAAGACAGGATGGCGTCGATCTTGCGCACTTTGAGTGCCGGGATCAGGCCGTCGAATTCCTGTTCGACCCAGGTGCACTTGACCTGCATCTGCTCGCACAGGGCGTTGCCGATGTCGTAGTCAAAACCGACGATGCTGCCATCCGGCGCCTTGGAGGCAAACGGAGGGTAAGCCGCTTCAATACCAATCTTCAGTGGCTTGCCTTCGGCGAAAGCCTGCATGGACAGCACGGACAGCGCCAGGGCGCCCAACAGCACGAGTTTCTTCATCTTGGGACTCCATCGGTATAGGGCAAAACAGCAGTATGAGCCAGAGCCCACGATGCGACTGAGTGAAACCGAATAGCGTTGCTGCGTCCTGCGCCAGTTTCACATCGGCGACGACGAGCGAGTGATCGGCATTCTAACGACAGGCCGGAAGCCGATATTTCCTCAATGCGACAACAATTTACAGATGCACCAAGAAAGCGGTTCCAGCACATTGACAGCCCCTGGATTTTATGCAGAGGCAAAAGATATTAAACCAGTTAACGCTGCAAATTGCGGGCCTATTATTCGCAAACCCTTCTAGCACGGCAAGTGTAGCGTTTGATCTAATTTTACAGGGTGTCTAAAACGCGGGTTTTAGGGGCACCGGCGTAGCACTTTGTCTCATGTTTGGGCGTGGGGTTACACATTTGCAGGGGTGGGTAACATTCTGAAACTTCCTACGACACAATCCGATATTTATTGGCCTTGTGTAAGTCGCTCCATTGGATGAACGGCGGTGGAATGCAGTCGGCTGTGGGAGCGGGCTTGCTGGGGTGAGGGGGGGGGCTTGCTGTGGTGAGGGGGCTTGTCCCCCGCCGGGTTCACCATAGATTGATGGGGCTGCTTCGCAGCCCAGCGCGGGGCAAGCCCGCTCACCACAGCAAGCCCGATCACCACAGCAAGCCCGCTCCCACAGTTGATTTTTGGTGTTTTTGTGGGCGCACAAAAAAGCCCCACCCGGCCTACGCCGAATGGGGCTCTGCCCCACAAACCCGCCTTACGCGACGTTCATGGTCTTGTGCGTCTCAATCAAATGCGCCACCACTCCCGGGTCTGCCAGGGTGGAGATATCCCCCAACCCGTCGTACTCAGCGGTCGCAATCTTGCGCAAAATCCGGCGCATGATTTTCCCCGATCGGGTCTTCGGCAAACCCGGCGCCCACTGGATCACATCCGGCGAGGCAATCGGACCGATCTCTTTACGCACCCAGTTTTTCAGCTCCAGACGCAACGCTTCATTCGGCTCTTCGCCGTTTTTCAGCGTCACATACACATAGATACCCTGGCCCTTGATGTCGTGCGGCACCCCCACCACCGCCGCTTCCGCGACTTTCGGGTGGGCAACCATGGCGCTTTCAATCTCGGCAGTGCCCATGCGGTGGCCGGACACGTTGAGCACGTCATCCACCCGACCGGTGATCCAGTAGTAGCCATCCTCGTCACGACGCGCACCGTCTCCGGTGAAGTACATGCCACGGAAGGTCTTGAAGTAGGTGTCTACAAACCGGTCATGGTCGCCATACAGCGTGCGCGCCTGGCCCGGCCACGAGTCGAGAATCACCAGGTTGCCCTCGGCGACGCCCTCGATCAGGTTGCCCAGGTTATCCACCAGCGCCGGCACCACCCCAAAGAACGGGCGTGCCGCCGAACCCGGCTTCAGCGCATGGGCGCCGGGCAACGGGCTCATCATGTTGCCGCCGGTCTCGGTCTGCCACCAGGTATCCACGATCGGGCAACGGGATTGGCCGACGTTCTTGTAGTACCAGTCCCACGCTTCCGGGTTAATCGGCTCACCCACCGAACCCAACAGGCGCAAGCTGCTACCGTCGGCGCCTTCCACGGCGGCCTTGCCGGACGCCATCATTGCGCGGATCGCAGTAGGAGCGGTGTAGAGGATATTGACCTTGTGCTTGTCGACGATCTTCGCCACCCGGGTGATGTCCGGGTAGTTCGGCACGCCTTCGAACAGCAGCGTGGTCGCACCGTTGGCCAGCGGGCCGTAGACGATATAGGTGTGGCCAGTGACCCAGCCGACGTCGGCGGTGCACCAGTAGATTTCGCCCGGGCGGTAGTCGAACACGCGCTCGTGGGTCAGGGCTGCGTACAATAGGTAGCCGCCGGTGGTGTGCTGCACGCCCTTCGGCTTGCCGGTGGAGCCGGAGGTGTAAAGGATGAACAGCGCTTCCTCGGCGCCCATCTCTTTCGGCGCGCACACGGTACCCGCCACTTTCATCAGGTCTTCGTACCAGATGTCGCGATGCTGGTTCCACTTGATGTTGCCGCCGGTGCGCTTGCACACGATGACTTTCTGGATGCTGCTGGTTTCCGGGTTGGTCAGGGCATCGTCGACGTTGGCCTTCAGGGAAATCTTCTTGCCGGCACGAATGCCTTCGTCGGCGGTGATCACCACCTTGGATTTGCAGTCAATGATCCGACCGGCCAAGGCCTCTGGCGAGAAACCGCCAAACACCACCGAGTGAATCGCACCGATCCGGGTACAGGCCAGCATGGCGACCACGGCTTCGGGAATCATCGGCATATAGATAGTCACCACGTCGCCGCGGTGCACATCCTGGCCGCGCAGGGCGTTGGCGAACTTGCAGACTTCTTCATGCAGCTCGCGGTAGGTGATGGTGCGGCTTTCGGCAGGGTCGTCGCCCTCCCAGATGATTGCCGCCTGGTCGCCGCGCTCGGCGAGATGACGGTCCAGGCAGTTGTAGGAAACGTTGAGGGTGCCGTCGGCAAACCATTTGATGTCGACATGGTGATCGTCGAAGGAGGTCTGCTTCACAGTGGTGAAAGGCTTGATCCAGTCAAGGCGCTTGGCTTGCTCGCGCCAGAAACCGTCGGGGTTGACCACCGACTGCTGGTACATGGCCTTGTAGGTCGCCTCATCGGTCAGCGTGTTGGCTGCTACTTCGGGGCGAACGGGGTACAGAGAAGCCGCACTCATCTTTCTTACCTCGGTGACATAGTTGTTGTTGTATGGCCCTGTTGTAGCCGGGCCGGGCCTATAGAACCATTCGACGATGGTAGTAACAAGCCCCTACAAATTGCCCTCCTATACCTCGGCGGCGCTCTGGCCCGCGGCCTGTGGCGCTTTGCAGGTTTCTGAAAAAACCTTCATTTCGCGATTGTTACAAAAACCACCAATAGTGTTTATCAAAAGCACGGGTATATGAATATAACCCGCACGCCTAAAATCAACCTCGCCATCAAGGCACCGTGATTAACAACGTAACAGCCCCCACGAAGGCATCGTTAATCCGAACTTCCCAATCAAGTTACACACGTGGCCTCACAAGGGCCCCGTGACCCCTTTCGACCACCAAAAGGTAAATAGTCAAATGAAAGCGTTATTAGTTATGGCCCTTAGCAGCTTGTGCGCCACCGCCGCCCTGGCCGACGAAGCCCCGACTGACGTAGCCAGCCAGAGCACTCCGATTGTTGAAGACTACACCTACAGCACCCACCTGGACGTTGCCAAAGTATTGTCCATGAGTGAAGTTCCGGATGTATGCCAAGTTGTACCGGTAAAAATGGAATATGAAGACTCGCAAGGTCAGCGTCATATTCTTCAATATCAAGTGATGGGTAACGGTTGCTCTAACGGGTAATAACTTCGTTAGTTGCCATTCACTCAGATCTTATTCGCCGCAAGAAATCGTTCTTGCGGCAAAGAGCCGGCCTCACCGTCACCCCGCTTCACCCCCTCGAAAAAAATCCTACCGCTCGTCCCTCCAGCCAACCCCAATAAACCCGCGCTCTGGCTTGAAAAGCAGGCTTTTTGTCCGCTCACCGAGACCATCCGCCGCAACACAAAGTCGATTTTTTCCCTATAATGCGCGGGTAAATCGGGCCTGCAATATCCCTTTACACTGGGATGAAGAGCCAGACCTGAGGCCCCCGCTGGAGCTCGCAAGCATCGCTCCGCCCCTCAAGCCTCAAGCAGAACACCCGTAACCCCTGATTCCGTTTAATGCGTGCGCTAGCTGCAACAAACGATTCCTTAAGATCCACCGCGGCCTTTGGGCCGTGTGAACACCCAACCATCCGGTTTCACACGGGCACCTTAGAGCCCTCACGCAGGAGACGACACGTCATGCTGAGCTGGGACGAATTCGACAAAGAAGAAGACGGCGAAGTAGTTGCCAAAGGCGCCAACGCCGGCCACGCCACCGAAGCCAACATGGACCGCCTCGACGGTGCCGGCGCTGCTGCCGCCATCGAAGCCCGCGCCGTCACCGCCAATGACTCCGCCGCCATCGTGCGCGCCAAGGCCGCCCTCGACAAACTCGACGTCGCCGAAGGCCTCGCCGAGCTGGAAGGCTCCGCTGCCCGCGTCGCCGTAGACGAAAAGCGCATGATCAACTGCCGCGCCGACCTCAACCAACTCGTGCCTTTCAAGTACGACTGGGCCTGGCAGAAATACCTCGACGGCTGCGCCAACCACTGGATGCCGCAAGAGGTCAACATGACCGCCGACATCGCCTTGTGGAAAACCCCCGAAGGCCTGACCGACGACGAGCGCCGCATCGTGATGCGCAACCTCGGCTTCTTCTCCACTGCCGACTCGTTGGTCGCGAACAACCTGGTACTGGCTGTTTACCGCCTGATCACCAACCCGGAGTGCCGCCAGTACATCCTGCGCCAGGCCTTCGAAGAAGCGATCCACACCCACGCCTACCAGTACTGCATCGAATCGCTGGCCATGGATGAAGGCGAGATCTTCAACATGTACCACGAGATTCCTTCGGTCGCCAAAAAGGCTGCCTGGGGCTTGAAGTACACCCGTTCGATCTCCGATCCAAAGTTCGAAACCGGCACCGTCGAAACCGACAAAGAACTGCTGCGCAACCTGGTCGCCTACTACTGCGTACTGGAAGGCATCTTCTTCTACTGCGGCTTCACCCAGATTTTGTCCATGGGCCGCCGCAACAAAATGACCGGCGTGGCGGAACAGTTCCAGTACATCCTGCGGGATGAGTCGATGCACCTGAACTTCGGCATCGATGTGATCAACCAGATCAAAATCGAAAACCCGCATTTGTGGGATGCCGAGATGAAGGAAGAAGCGACCCAGATGATCCTGCAAGGGACTCAGCTGGAGATTGAATACGCTCGCGACACCATGCCGCGTGGGGTGTTGGGTATGAACGCGGCGATGATGGAGGATTACCTCAAGTTCATCGCGAACCGTCGTCTGTCGCAGATTGGTTTGAAGGAAGAGTATCCAGGGACGACGAATCCGTTCCCGTGGATGAGCGAGATTATGGACTTGAAGAAAGAGAAGAATTTCTTTGAGACTCGGGTTATCGAGTATCAGACCGGCGGGGCGTTGAGCTGGGACTGATTCTTGAGTTAATTAAAAAGCCCTGACTTGTTCAGGGCTTTTTTATACACGCAAAATGCCAAATCCTACGCCGCTGTAGGAAATTTCGTGGACGTGCTAATGGCCACTCAGTATCGTCCGAGGACTTTCTACCCTCGGCGATTGTATGGATATCACAAAAGACAGCATTGACTGGAGCGACGAGGAACTAGCCGCGGCAGTCGAGACTTACTTGAAGATGTTGGCGTGGGAGAACAGCGGCCAACACTTTAATAAAGCCCATGAAAACCGCTTGCTACGTCAGGGAGCAATCGCAGGGCGTACAGAAGGCTCCATCGAATTTCGTATGCAGAATATTTCTGCAGTTCTGGTCCAAATGGGCCGGAATCGGATCAAGGGATACAAACCTGCAAATAACGTGGGCTCGGGAGTAGAACAACAGATTCGCAAAGCCCTCGCTGCCCTTCGTATATTTGAATCAGATGAAACAGCCCAAACTGCAGATGAGCAAACCCTCGTCCGCCGCGCCTCCAAGCTACTGCAGCAGCCCATCGAAAAGGTGCCGGACGGAATTGCGAAGCCACAGAAAGTATCCATCGTCGGTACGGCTTTTGTTCGTGATCCCAAAGTACGCGCTTGGGTACTGAAAGAAGCCAATGGCATCTGCGAAGGCTGCGGCTCACACGCGCCTTTCGAAGTCGATGGCCAGCCATTTCTTGAAGTACATCACGTCAAGCACCTCGCCCAGAAGGGTTCGGATCGCATCACCAATGCTGTAGCCTTGTGCCCCAATTGCCATCAGCGGTGTCATCGGTCGAGCGACCGGGATATTTTCACCAAAGGGCTTTACTCCAAAATCAACAGATTGATACCGGAGTAAACTCTTGCTGTCAGAGCAGATGCACCTTCCAAAAAATAGTAGATAGGACCGAGACCCGCCCGTGAACCCAGACATGCTCGAATCCGGCCCCTTGGATGCCAAAGTACTCTCCGTCTTTGACTTCGACGGCACCCTGACCCACCACGACAGTTTCGTGCCATTCCTGAAGTTCGCCTTTGGTAAAGGCGAGTTCATGCGCAGGATGGTGAAGCTGGCGGTGCCTGGCGCGCAGTTTCTGTTGCGCGTCATTAGCCGTGATGAGCTCAAGGCGCAGTTGATCCGCACCTTTATGACCGGCGTGGACAGGGCGTGGGTTCAGCAGAAGGCTGAAGAATACTGCCAAGCGTATTGGAACAAGTTGATGCGGCCGACCGGGCTGCAATCGGTGGCCGATGAGGTGAAGTCCGGGGCGGTGGTGACGCTGTGTTCGGCGTCGCCGGCGTTGGTGTTGCAGCCGTTTGCGGATCGGCTTGGGATCAAGCTGATTGGCACTGAGCTTGAGGCGGTTGACGGGGTGTTGACTGGCAAGCTCACGGGGAATAATTGCCGGTGTGAGAATAAGGTGCTTCGGCTTGAGGCGGTTTATGGGGATCTGGGGGAGTATCGGCTCAGGGCCTGGGGTGATACTCGCGGGGATCGGGAGTTGTTGGCGGCGGCGCAGGATGCGCATTTTCGGCATTTTCATGCGAAGAAAAAGCGGGCCAAGTTGCAGCGGTGATGCGGGTGGATGGGGTCTGCGGGTAGACCGAGTTGATCCCATCGCAGCCTCGCTGGGGCTCGACAGCTCCTACAGGTGAGCTCTGTATATCCTTAAGGTGGGTGGGAATTCGTTAGATTGGCGCTTTGAGATCCACACCCAGCGCCGTCGCGAAGGCTTTGACCAGCGGGCTACGCGGGGTGTTGTGTTTGAGGATGACGTTGAACGGAGTGCTCAGGTGGATCTGCTCCGGGCATAACACGCGCAGGCGCCCTTCACTCACCAGCGGCGTGGCGTAGTGTGTCGGGAGGAAGCCCAGGAAGCGGCCAGTAAGGATGAGGATGGCCACGGCTTCTACCTGTGAGGCCGACGCGGACTGGCTGTCGTAGCTGACGAAGTTGGCTTTGTCGCTATGGATCGCGTACCGATGATTGACCACTTCATGCTGGCGCAACACATCTGCGTTGATCTCGCTCGCTTCAAACAGCGGATGCCCGACGGCGCAGTAGGCGTGAGACTTTTCTTCGTACAACGGGAAATAATCGAATTCCTCTCGCCGCTGGTACACCGGCACGATGCCGACAATCAGCCGCCCTTCCACCACGCCGCGTTCAACTTCGTCCAATTGCGAGGCATGTAGGCGCAATCTTATTTTTGGTGATTCGGTATGTAATTTCCCCAGCGCTTTAATCAGCGGGGAATTAACGTCCGACACGGTGTTATCAATAACGCCCACACTAAGGTCGCCGATCAGTTCATTCTGCGCCGAACTAAGCTTGTCTCTGAAACTGTCCACGGAGGCGAATAATTCGATGGACGCCTGGTAGACCAACTTGCCTTCTTCGGTCAGGCCAAACCCTTCCCGGCCCCGCGTACACAGGCGCATGCCGATGCGGATTTCGAGGTCGGAAATCTGTTTGCTGATCGCTGCCAAGCCCACATTCAGTTCATTCTGCGCCGCGCTGAAGCCGCCCGCTTCGACCACAGCCTTGAACACCCGCAGCAATTTGAAGTCCAGCCCGCTGAGTTGCAGGGGCGGTCTTGTGCCGGGTTTTGGCGGTATGTTTCCAGAATTGGAAAGTGGGGTTTCCATAATACGTGTTGACCTCAAGTGCCATATTCAACAGGCTTTGACCTACTCCATGAACATCGCCGGGCGGCAATAATGAACATACTTAACCGCCCTTGGCAACCTTGAATATAGCGGGTTGAACAGCTTTACCGGCTGATTTAACGCCCCTGAAAACCTGACACTTCGATCAGGACTTTTCGTTTTGCTACTGCCCTCCGAATTCATAAGGCCAAGCCACGTCCATCGGGCTTGTCACTTCTAAAAACAAGCGTGAGGAACACCATGTCTCAGCCCACCGATCGCCTCTGGGGTGCTCGTTTCAAGTCCGGCCCATCTGCTGCTTTGGCCGCGCTGTCGCGTTGCCCCGAGCGCTATTTTCGCCTGACGCCTTACGACCTGGCCGGCTCCCGGGCCCATGCCCGTGAGTTGCAGCGCGCCGGGTTGCTGGATGAGTCGGAAACCTTGCGCACTCTGGAAGCGCTGGATCGGATTGGCGAAGACTTTGCCGCTGGCCGCCTGCACCCGACGCTGGATGACGAGGACGTGCACACCTTCATCGAGCGCGTGTTGACCGAGCGTTTGGGCGCCCTGGGCGGCAAGTTGCGCGCCGGGCGTTCGCGCAATGACCAGACGGCCAACGATTTGCGCCTGTTCCTGCGGGACCACGCGCGCACCATCACCACTGAGGTGTTGGGGTTGCAGCAGGCACTGGTGGAGCAGGCCGAGCAGCATATCGAGAGCATTTGCCCAGGCTTTACCCACTTGCAGCAGGCCCAACCGATTGTGTTCGCCCATCACTTGTTGGCTCACGCGCAATCGATGCTGCGGGACGTGCAGCGCTTGGTGGATTGGGATGCGCGTACGGCGCTGTCACCGTTGGGCGCAGCGGCGATGGCGGGTTCGGCTATTGCGCGCCAGCCAGAGCATTCGGCCAAGGAGATGGGTTACACCGGGCCGTGCGAAAACTCTATCGACGCTGTAGCCAGCCGTGACCACGTGGCGGAGTTTCTGTTTGTGGCGGGCATGCTCGGGGTGAATATTTCGCGGCTGTCGGAGGAGTTTTGCCTGTGGTCATCGCGGCAGTTTCGCTGGGTGCAGTTGGACGATGCCTACGCCACCGGGAGCTCGATCATGCCGCAGAAAAAGAACCCGGACATTGCCGAATTGGCGCGGGGCAAGGCTGGGCGCTTGATTGGCAACCTGACCGGGTTGATGTCGACGCTCAAGTCCTTGCCACTCTCGTACAACCGCGATTTGAGTGAAGACAAGCACAGCGTGTTGGACAGCGTGGATACGTTGCTGTTGGTGCTGCCGGCAATGGCCGGGATGGTCGCGACGATGAAGGTGCAGGTGGAGGAGCTGCGGCGCCAGGCGCCAATGGGTTTCACCCTGGCAACCGAGGTGGCGGATTGGTTGGCCACCCGCGGCGTGCCGTTCAAGGAGGCCCATGAGATTACCGGCGCCTTGGTCCAGGCCTGTGAGAAGCATGAGATTGAATTGTGGGAAGCCTCGCCGGCGTTGTTGGCGGAGGTGGATACGCGGCTGACACCTGAGGTGCGTGAGTGCCTGACCCTGGAAGCGGCGATTGCGGCGCGCAGTGGTTGGGGCGGTACGGCGCCGGAACGGGTAAGAGAGCAGATTGGGCGGTTGAAGGTGGCGTTGGCAAGCCAACAGAAGTGGGCCGAGAGTTACACCGGCTTTCGAATTTAACGCGCACCTTGTAGGAGCCCGGCTTGCCGGCGATGGCGCTTTTAAGAACGCCATCGCCGGCAAGCCGGGCTCCTACAAGGACGTTGGTGTCCAGTTAGATCGTTGTTTTGGAGAGTCACCATGAAGCAAACCCCGGCAGAGCGCTTGCAAGCCGAGCGCCAGCAGACCGAAAACCAGTTCGATATCACGAAGTACGAGCACGTGCCCCGTCGCTACTACGGCCGGATGGTGTTCGCCACCCTGATCGTGGTCGCCCTGGCCGCCTTGTTGCGGGCGTTTGCCAACGGTCAGATCGAATGGTCCTACATCGGTCAGTTCCTCACGTCCGAGGCGATCATCTGGGGCCTGGTGAACACCATCATCATGTCGATCCTGGCCATGGCGCTGGGCGTGGTGATCGGGGTGATCACGGCGATCATGCGCATGTCGGCCAACCCGATCCTGCGCTACGTGGCCATCACCTACACCTGGCTGTTTCGGGGCACGCCGCTGATTCTGCAACTGCTGTTGTGGTTCAACCTGGCGCTGATTTTCCCGGTGATCGCGATTCCCGGCCTGTTCAGCATCGACACCGTGGACCTGATGACGCCGTTCGTGGCCGCCCTCCTCGGCCTGAGTATCAACCAGGGCGCCTACACCGCTGAAGTGGTGCGCGCCGGCCTGTTGTCGGTAGACACCGGCCAGTACGAAGCCGCCAAGTCGATCGGCATGCCAAGCCTTCAGGCGCTGCGTAGGGTGATTCTGCCCCAGGCGATGCGGGTGATCATTCCGCCTGTAGGCAACGAGTTCATCAGCATGGTGAAAATGACCAGCCTGGCGAGTGTGATCCAGTACTCGGAGCTGTTGCACAACGCGCAAAACATCTACTACGCCAACGCCCGGGTGATGGAGCTGCTGATTGTTGCCGGCATCTGGTACCTGGCGGTGGTGACTGTTCTTTCATTCGGTCAGAGCCGCCTTGAGCGTCGTTTTGCCCGCGGCGCCGGCAAGCGCTCGTAAGCCCTGACTGAGGAGATTTGCCCCATGAGAAGCATCGTCAAGGCCGTGAACCTGAACAAGTATTACGACCAGTATCACGCGTTGCAGGACATCAACCTGGAAGTCGAACAAGGCGAAGTGCTGTGCATTATCGGCCCGTCGGGTTCCGGCAAAAGTACCCTGCTGCGCTGCGTCAATCAGCTGGAAAAAATCGACAAGGGCGGCCTGTGGGTCGATGGCGAACTGGTGGGTTACCGGGTCGTCGGCAACAAGCTGCATGAGTTGAATGAATCACAGATCGCCCGTCAGCGCTTGGCCACCGGCATGGTGTTTCAGCGCTTCAATTTGTTCCCGCACATGACCGTGTTGCAGAACATCATCGAAGGCCCGTGCCAGGTGCTCAAGCGCTCGCCCAAGGAAGCCACCGAAGACGCGTTGGAGTTGCTGGCCCGCGTCGGCCTGGCGGACAAGCGCAATGCCTACCCGGTGGAATTGTCTGGCGGGCAGCAACAACGAGTGGCAATTGCCCGTGCGTTGGCGATGCGCCCCAAGCTGATGTTGTTTGACGAACCCACGTCAGCCCTCGACCCGGAGCTGGTAGGAGAAGTGCTGTCGGTGATGCGCGACTTGGCCACCACCGGCATGACCATGATTGTGGTCACCCATGAGTTGGGCTTCGCGCGCGAAGTGTCCAACCGCATGGTGTTTATGGACGCCGGCCAGATTGTGGAAGCCGGCAGCCCTGAAGAAATTCTAATAAGCCCACAAAACCCGCGTACCCAAAGCTTTATTTCTGCCGTTCGCACTTAACTAAAAAACTAACGAGAACGCCCCCATGAAAAATCTGTTTCTTCCAAGTTTGCTCGTAGGCCTGATGGCCTCCACGTCGGTTTTGGCGGCATTGCCGGCAGCGATCAAGGACAAGGGTGAGATCAGCGCGGCCATCGTGCCGAACTACCCGCCGATGGATTTCAAGGACACCGCCACCAACAAACTCACCGGCCTGGACTTTGACCTGGGCAACGCCCTGGCCGAGCGCCTGGGGGTGAAGATCAAGTGGCAGGAAACCGGCTTCGAACAGATGCTCAGCGGCCTGACCACCAAGCGCGTGGACATTGTGCTGTCGGGCATGAGCGACACGGCCGAGCGCCAGAAGGCGGTGACCTTTATCGATTACTTCACCAGCGGCCCGCAGCTGTACACCCTGGCCAAGCGTGAAGACCTCAAGGAATTGACTGACCTGTGCGGCAAGAAAGTCGGCACCAGCCGACGCACTACCTGGCCGTCGGAAATTGCCGCCTGGAGCAAGGAAAACTGCGAGAAAGCCGGTAAGCCAGCGATCGTAGTCATTGGCACTGAAGGTTCTGCGGATGCTCGTGCGCAGTTGCAGCAAAACCGTCTGGATGCGGCGATGCAGGGCAGTGAAACCATTCCTTACCTGATGTCGCTGGACAAGGGTAAGTACAAGCCGGTGGGCCTGGCGATTTCCAAGCAGTTCACGGGGCTGGGGATTGAGAAGAGCAATACCGAGTTGGTCACAGCCATCAGCGAAGCGCTGCAGGGCATGATTGATGATGGGACGTACGGCAAGATTCTGCAGAAGTGGGACCTGGAACAGGGTGCGGTGGAAAAAATCAGCATCAATGCTGGCCAGTAACACCGCGTAACCCTGTGGGAGCCGGGCTTGCCCGCGATGGCGGTGAGTCAAGCGACGAATATAAAAGCTGACCCACCGCCATCGCAGGCAAGCCAGCTCCCACATTTGATCTTCATTGATTTGTAGAACAATGCTCGGCTTGACTACGCATTTATGACAAGGACATCCGCCCCACCGTGGCCACCTACTCCCTGGTAATCCGCCGCCTGATGATCTGCTCGGTGACCATCGTCGTCAGCCGCGCCATGACCAGCCCATTGCTCGCCCTATTACTCAGCACCCGCCTGGGTCTAAACCAGCAAGACATTGGCTTGCTGATGGGCATCGCCGTATTCATCGCCACGCTGCTGGGCCTGTACGGCGGCTACATCATCGACCGCCTGGAAAAACGCAAACTGTTGATCCTGGCGATGCTCTCCAGCGCCATCGGTTTTCTGTTGCTGACCTTTGCCAACAACCTGTACCTGACCACCCTGACCCTGGTGATCACCGAAGCCGCGTCGGCGCTGTTCCTGATCGGCTCCAAGGCGATCATCAGCGAGAACCTGCCGGTGGGCCAGCGCGCCAAGGTGTTTTCCCTGCGCTACACCCTGACCAATGTGGGCTACGCCACCGGCCCCATGCTGGGCGTGGTGATCGCCGGCCACATGCCGCTGGCGCCGTTCCTGATCGCCAGCGCGATTGCCTTTGGCAGCCTGTTCTTGATGATCGGCATCCCACCGACCCAACGCGATGACAGCAACAAACCCTTAAGTTTTCTCAGCACCCTGAGGACGCTGCGCAGCGATCGCACCTTGATCCTGTTTACCAGCGGCAGCCTGTTGAGCACCATTGTCCACGGGCGCTACACCCTGTATCTGTCGCAGTTCCTGCTGGTGGCCTACAAGCCAGAGAGCGCGCTGAAAATTCTCTCGGCCGTGCTGGCGTGCAACGCCATCACGGTAATTCTGATGCAGTACCAGATCGGCCGATTCCTCAAGCGTGAACAACTGCGTTACTGGATCGTGCTCGGCACCTCGCTGTTTATCGCCGGGTTGATCGGCTTCAGCATGGCGGACAGCCTGGTGTCGTGGTGCATCGCGATGTTTGTGTTCACCCTGGGGGAGATGATCATCTACCCTTCCGAATTCCTGTTTATCGACACCATCGCCCCGGACGCCCTGCGCGGCAGTTATTACGGCGCACAAAACCTGGCGGCATTTGGCGGGGCATTGAGCCCGGTGATCTGCGGCTACCTGCTGATAAACGCCTCGCCGGCCTCGATGTTCTATGTGCTGAGTGGCCTGACCGCGGTAGGCGGCACCTTGTGCTTCCTGAGTGGCCGGCGGGTGACGGTTCGTACCTGATTTCTGCTGATATTTGCGCCATATCCCGCTATTAATAGCGAAATCTCTCACGGACCCGAGCCCCATGAAATTCGACACGGCCTACAGCCTGAGTCTCGACGACAAGCTGTCGATCTACGACGTGCGCGACCTGAATTTCGACGAAACCGCCGCCTTCGATTCCGACAAGGACAGCTTCCTGTGCCCCAACGACGAGTGCCGGGCAGCGTTTGAGGCGGGCAATGTGCTGGGTACGTTCAACGCGAAAAACGTCAATTACCTGCGCACGCCGCACTTCAAGAATATCCCCAGCACCCGACATATCGAGGGTTGCCGTTACGCCAGCCGCCATGTCGGAAAAGGTGAAGCAGAGGATGGGCCGGAGGAAAATTTCCCGTCGGAATTTGTCCTGACCCGACGCCAGTACCCACGCAAGACACCGCTGATCGGTGCCGAGGGCGGCACCCCGCAAGAACCACCGAAAACGCCGACAACCCGCAGCACCTTGTCTCACAGTTCAAGCGAGACCACTCCGGACAAGACCAGCGTCTTCGCCCATCCGGTGGAGTGCTACGTGTCCAATATCGATGACAAGGAAAAGCTTAAAAGCATGCCCTTGAAGATCGGCGATCACACCGCGACCTACTGGACGTTTTTCAAGAAGATCGAATACCTGCAAGACAACAAAGGCCTGATCTATTGGGGCAGGATCAAGGAGATCAAGGACTACACCAGCAGCTTTCGCATCGACTTCGAAAAGAAGGCCTGGCTCGACAAGAAGCCCTACTCGGTCAACGTTTACCTGAGCAAAAAACTGATCGAGAACTACCGCAAGCGCAACGCATTCCTGGAGCAGATCAAGGCGGCAGTGGGCAGTGAGCGGGCGTTGTATTGCTTCTTCTACGGCGTGACGCCGCAGCTGAAACAAGTGCCGAGCAAGAAGAACCCCGAGCAGACGTTCGGGGTGTTCAGTGCCAATATCGAGAACCTGGACCACCTGATTATCCGCGAGGCGCCGGGGCTGGAGAGCTAGAGCAGCATGCTCACCATCACCACGCCCAACAACCCGATATACACCCGCGCATGCAACGCATCCGGGATGCGACCGATCCACGGCGTGGCCAGGCGAATGCCCAGCAGCGAGCCCAAGGTGAGGATGGCAAACGCCAGCAAGTCGATATAGCCGACAAACCACGCGCCCAATTCCACGTTGGCGAATCCTGCCATGACCATGTAGGTAAACGTACCGGCCAGCGCCACCGGCACACTCAACGGGTTGGCCATGGACGTGGCCTGGGACATGCTCAAGCCGCAACGGCGCAACAGCGGCACGGTCATCACGCTGCCGCCCACCCCCAGGAAAGTCGCGATCGCACCAATGACGATGCCACCGCCCGTCACTTCCGTGCCGCTCAGGCGTCGTGGATGGAGCGTGTCGTCCTGGCTGAGAAAGCCCCCGCGCAACAGGCAATCGACGATGGTGACCGCCAGGTACGCGATAAAGGCGTAGCGGATGAAATCGCCGGTGGCGAACATCGCAGCGCCGGCTCCCAGCACGGCGCCGACCCCGATAAACCCGCCCAACGGCCACAGGTAATGGCGAATCAGATTACCTTTGCGACGGTGTTTTCCGGTGGCGATCAGCGCATTGACGATCATCACGCACGTGGAAGTGGCGACTGCAATATGCATCGCTGATTCACTCACGCCCGCGTCGTGGCTGAGGGTGAGCATGCCGTACAGTAACGGCACCACCACGAACCCGCCGCCGAATCCGAACAGCACCGCCGTCACGCCGGTCATGCAGCCAAACAGCGCCAGTAATAGATAGAACATCCAGTATCGCCTTCAGCATCGGGGAGAGCTGACGACAATAGAGAATCAAGGCTTGGCCCGCTTGCGCAAGTCGGCCAATAATATGCGAGATATTGCCACTGCCGGAAGCAGCCCCATGCGCAACGTTTCCATCGCTCAACTGGACCTGACGCCTCGTACGGTAGTGGCGATCGGCACCGACTATCCCCACGGCTATCTGCTCAAGCGCCACAGCCACCGGCGCGGACAGTTGTTGTATGGCGCCACCGGGGTGATGCAAGTCGGTACCCATGAAGGCAACTGGGTTGTGCCGCCGCAACGCGCAGTGTGGATTCCCGCCCATGTGCCCCACGAAGTGCTGATGCTCGGGGTGTCGACGCGCAGCCTGTATATCGAACCGCATGCCATCACCGACTTGGGCGCCAGTTGCCAGGTCATCAGCGTTTCGCCATTGATGCGCCAGTTGCTTATTGAAGCGGTGGAGATGCCCCTTGAATACGACACTGCCGGGCGCGACGGTTCCTTAGTCAGCCTGCTGCTGCATGAACTGGCCCGCGCCACGCACTTGCCGCTGCATATCCCGTTGCCGGAGGAGCCACGCTTGCTTGCCTTGTGCCTGGCGTTTCTGCAGCAGCCGCACGTGCACCAGTCACCTGTGCAATGGGCGGAACAATCGCACCTGAGCCTGCGCACTTTCAGCCGGCATTTTCGCCAACACACCGGCCTGAGTTTCGTGCAGTGGCGCCAGCGCGCCTGCGTGGTGCAAGCCCTGGCACGGTTGGCCAGCGGTGAAAGCGTCACCCGCATCGCCCTGGACTTGGGCTACGAAAACCCCGCGGCTTTTTCCAGCATGTTCCGACGGGTGCTCGGCCACTCACCGAGTACCTATCTGGAAGGCGCGAAATAGAGCGGCGGGTACCTTATCGAAAAATCCAGTTGATGAGCGGTCAAAACAACTGTACAAAAACACAGTATAGTTAGTCCTCCCCCGTCGAACCTGGAGAACCCCCATGTCCTCTCTGGCAATGAGCAGCACCGTAGAACAGCAGATCGTCCTTCACCAATTCACCCCACGCCACAGTGTGCAGGCGCGCCTGATGCTGGGCTGGAGCCGGGAAGACCTGGCCCGGGAAGCGGAGGTGGACGTGGACGCCCTCCAGCGTCTTGAAAGCCATGGCGATGTGGACGATGAGGTCCGCCTGAGTGTGGCGTTTCGTCTGGAGGCTGAAGGGCTGGTGTTTTTCCCGGGGTTTGCGCCGGGGTGGGGGATGAGTGTGCGGGGTGGCGCCAGCGCCGCAGCACAACCCACTCCTAAAGGGATCATCTCCCGGTTTCTGGATTCAACAGCGGCATCGATTGATCCAACAACACCTCAGCCCAATGGTGCGTAGCGTCCAGGCCCTGCATTCATGCCTGCAGCTGCAACGCCCGGCGGATCATTTGTGGCGGCTGGCCAAACGCCCGTAAAAAGGCCCGACGCATGCGCTCTGGGTCACCGAAACCCGTCTCTCGGGCGACGACGTCGATGGAGTGGCTGCCAGACTCGAGCATCAGGCGCGCCGCTTCAATGCGCAGGTGTTCAACCGCCTTGGCCGGAGACTGACCGGTTTCGGCGCGAAACAGCCGGCTGAACTGACGCGGGCTGAGGTGCGCCGCTTCGGCCAGTTGTTCTACCGAGAGGTCTTCACGCAAGTGCCCCTTGGCCCAGGCAAGGGCGGTTTGAACACGATCGGATTTGGGGTCCAGTTCCAGCAGCGCAGAAAACTGCGACTGGCCACCGGCACGGCGATGGTAGACCACCAGTTTTTTCGCCACATCGCGAGCCACTTCCACGCCCAGGTCATGCTCTACCAGGGCCAGGGCCAGATCGATGCAGGCGGTCATCCCGGCGGACGTCCACAGGGGACCATCGACGGTGAAGATCCGGTCTTCCTCCAGCTTCACATTGGGGTAGCGCTGGCGAAACGTCATGGCGTGGTACCAGTGGGTGGTTGCCTTGCGCCCCTCCAACAGCCCGGCCGAGGCCAGGTGGAACGAGCCGGTACAGGTCGACGTGACCCGACGCGATGCCGTCAACGACTCCTGCAAATAAGCCACCATGCCGGGTGTGGGCTCAAGTAATTCGTTGTCTCCCAGCACCACGATCGTGTCATAGGCCTGCTGCCCAAATGCCAGGCTATCAATGGCAAAGCCCATGGAGCTTTTAATCGGCCCACCCTGCTCCGACAGCAAGTCCACTCGGTAGAACGGATGCCCCACCACGAAGTTGGCAAATTCGAACACGCTGCTGGTGGACAGGCTGAGCACCTGGAAACCTTGAAACAGCAGAATACCGACGGACACCATGGCCAAACCTCATGTCTTTAAAAGAGGGATATATGACATTGCGGCCACCACATTACACCCATAATCTTGGTTGCAACAAGGCCGATCCTTTGCCCGGCCATTTGGAGCAACTGCCATGTCACAACACAAAGGTTATGCCCTGATCACCGGCGCCTCGTCGGGAATAGGCGCGGTGTATGCCGACCGCCTGGCGCACGCGGGCTACGATTTGATCCTGGTGGCCCGCAATCAGCACCGCCTGGAGCAACTGGCAACTCGCTTGAAGGCCAGCACCCAGCGTGACGTTGAAGTGGTTGCAGCCGACCTCAATCTGCCAGCCGACCTGGCGCGCATCGCCCAGCTCGTGCAAAAAGACAGCCGCATCAGCCTGCTGGTAAATAACGCCGGGGTGGGGGCCACGGCGTCGCTGCTGGAGTCGGATGCCGACAAAATGGACGCGATGATCCTGCTTAACGTACTGGCGTTGACTCGCCTGGCCAAGGCGGCGGCAACCAATTTTGTGGCTCAGGGTCGCGGTACGATTATCAACATTGGCTCGATTGTCGCCCTCGCTCCCAAAGTGCTCAACGGTGTATATGGCGGTACCAAGGCCTTCGTGCAGGCGTTCAGCGAATCGTTGCAGCATGAACTGAGCGACAAGGGCGTGGTGGTGCAGGTGGTGCTGCCAGGCGCCACTGCCACGGAGTTCTGGGACATTGCCGGCCTGCCCGTGAACAACCTGCCCGAAACCATGGTAATGACCACCGAAAACCTGGTAGACGCCGCCCTGGCGGGCCTGGCCCTGGGGGAAACCGTGACGATCCCGTCACTTCCAGACAGCACTGATTGGGCTGACTACGAAAGCGCCCGGCTGGCCCTCGGTCCGAACCTGTCGCACCGTGAACCTGCCGCTCGTTATGGGCTGAAGTGATATGGATTAGCGCAGGCCAGCCATAAATGCAGGCTTCCTGATTGCCTGGGAGGCCTGCTCATACCCGTAGGCGACCGAAAGCAACGTAGGCTCGCTCAAGCTCGCGCCATAAAAGTGAACCGCGGTCGGCATACCGTCATCATCCATGCCCGATGGCACGGATATACCGGGGTAACCGGCTGCCGCGCCGTAGTAGTAACTGTGCGAGAGGAAGTTCGACACGATGGCGTCGAGCCTGTGTTCGGTCAGTGGTGTGTTGATGGTGCCCTTGAAGATCGGGCCAATGTCAGCCCACAATTCTTCCCGCACGTGTTCGCTGACATCAAGGTCTCTAATCATGGTGAGAAGCCTTTGGTCGGGAACACCTGGACCGTTGTTGCGCTCATTGAAGTCAATCAGCTCAGACAGCGATTTCACCGCAAGCCCCTCGCGCCCGGCGAGGTAATCCTCGAGCTTTTGCTGCACATCCGCGTACAGGGCCAGCCCATAACTGTCATAGGTGTCGTCCGACACCCCCTCGGCCAACCGCCCTACCGGCACCATTGTTGCGCCGTTGGCCTGCAGCAACTGGATAGCGTCTTCAAAGTGCTGACGGTCTGCTCTTTTAGCCGGGTCGCTGGCGTCATCAGCCGATAACTCGGGCAACGGCGTGTAGCCAATGCGTTTGCCCACCAGGGAATCAGGCCCGAGCCCAACGGTGTAGAGGTTCGTCTGGGTCATGGCATTGAGTGCTTGCGCAGCGTCGCGCACGTTACGGGTAAAGGTGCCCACGGTGTCCTGGCGTGAACTGGTCATCACCCCTTCAGTACTCACCAGGCCTTCGGTGGGCTTGAAACCAACGACACCGTTATAGGCCGCCGGTGTAATGATCGAGCCGTTGGTTTCGACGCCCAGTGCCAAGGGCACAATCCCTTGGGCGACTGCTACCGCCGAACCGGTACTGGAACCCGCCGCCTGGCCACTTAACCGATGAGGGTTGAGTGTTTGACCGCCCCTGGAACTCCACCCGTCAAGCGGCGTGTCCGAGCGAAAGTTGGATAACTCGCTCATGTTGGTTTTTCCAATAATCACCACGCCGGCCTTCAGCAGGTTGTCCACCACCTTGGCATTCTTTGACGCGGGCCTGCCCACCAGCGCCATTGAGCCACCACTGGTCTGCATCTTGTCGCCCGTTTCGAACACATCTTTAAGCGCTATCGGAACGCCGTGCAGGGGCCCGCGCACTTTGCCTTCGGCACGTTCCTGATCCAGTTCACGGGCTTTTTCACGAGCGTCAGGGTTGATTTCAATGAACGCATTAGCGCCCTGCAAACCCTTGTCCATGCTAGCGATCAGTTTCAGCGAATCCCGCACTACCGAGCCCGAATTGGCACCATTGGGCCGGTTCATGTCCGCCGCCAGGTCCTCGGCGCTCCTATAGGCCTGCGGCGGGTTTGTCACCGCATCGAAAAGGCCGGCTCCCCATCCCGCCCCCACACTGGGTCCTATCATAAATGCCCCTAACCGTCTGAATATTGGAGATACCGGACGATATCCTCGGTTAAGTCTAAGAAGCGGATCATTCAATGACTCGGGGTTAGTTCTTGCAGGCGCGTACGATCAATCTCACGGTGGAGTAGGCATTTGAAGGTGCCCTAAAACATTGCGGCAGCCCAGCACCAGCGCCGCCAGACGCTCTGCGGACCAATGCGCACCATAGAACCAGATAACCGTTGAAACCCCATCGGCGCCCATGCCAACCGGCACACGAAAGCTTGGGTTGCCTGCCGTGGATGCTTGATGAAAGGCGGTACTTTGGGCATCGGACACCAACCCATCCAGCCGATTTTCCGCGACCCGGTCGTTAATCTCGTTGCTCGAGTCCAGGGTGAAATGACGGGCGTTATCCGTGACAAGCGCCTGCACCGGCACTAGCTCCGCACCGGCCATGCGCAGTGCGTTGAGTACGCGGGCAAACTGCGCGCTGTGCTGGATCGTTTCCCGAACACCACCGGCCACACACTCGCAGGCAAACCCGATACGGCTGCCTGCCAACGACAGTGTGCTTCTCCATTGCCCCGCATCAGCGACCGGCGGGACCTGCACCATCACCGGCCCCTCGGGGTCAACGCCGTTGAGCGCGATCAGTGATAACGAGGGGTCGCGTACGGTGCGCATCATTGGGCCGGGCATCTCGAACCTGGGCCCGTAACCGTTGATGGCACCAAACTCAAGGCTGCCTGAGTACGCAGCAGAATTTACGATTGCACCGTCGGCGTCGCTACCAAATACCACGCCCTTGCTGACTGTTGGGGCACAAGGCAGAGGAACAGAACTGTCCCCCAAGACTGATTGTTTGAACAGGCACGGCGCGCCCGACGCTGTGACCTTCCGACTCTTTTCGTCCATACGCTCCCACGCCTCGAAACAGATTTTCGAAGAATGATTGCATCCTTTCACCGCAACTGATGTAGGACAGAAACGCCTTGCAACTCAGCGCCGGGGTTGCAGCTAAATAGCTATCACCCGCCGACGTGCTGCTCGTTACCGGCATGCTCCACTTCCAGCCACCAGGCGTGCCCGCGCTCCGGTTGATTGAGCATGAAGGCCTGCCCCATCGCCGGCGTAGTGATCGATACATTGCGCTCCCACGCCAACGCCATGATGCGGTCGAAGGGTTCGTGCCACGCGTGAAACGCCAGGTCGAACGTGCCGTTGTGGATAGGCAGCAGCCAGCGCCCCTTCAAGTCGACGTGCGCTTGCAGGGTTTCTTCCGGTTGCATGTGAACGTGAGGCCAATCGACGTTGTAAGCACCGGTTTCCATCAGGGTCAGGTCGAACGGGCCATACTGTTCGCCGATACGCTTGAAGCCTTCGAAATAGCCGGTATCACCGCTGAAAAAAATCCGCCGTGCACCGTCGATCATCACCCACGAGCACCACAGCGTCTGGTTGCCATCGAACAGGCCACGCCCGGAAAAATGCTGGGCCGGGGTTGAGACAAACCGAATGCCGTCGACTTCAGTGCCCTGCCACCAATCCAGCTGCCGCACCTTGCTGGCGTCCACGCCCCACTTCACCAACGTATCGCCCACGCCCAGCGGCGCGAGAAAGTAGCGGGTCTTGTCCGCCAGTTGCACCACCGCCTTGTGGTCCAGGTGGTCGTAGTGATTGTGGGAAAGGATCACCGCCTCGATCGGCGGCAGGTCCTCAAGGCTGATGGGCGGCTGGTGGAAACGCTTGGGGCCGGCCCAACTGAACGGCGATGCGCGCTCGGCGAACACCGGGTCGGTCAGCCAGAACTTGCCGCGCATTTTCAGCAGCACCGTGGAATGCCCGAGACGAAAAACGCTGTGGTCGGGGGCGGCAAACAGTTGCTCGCGCGTCAGCGGTTGCACCGGGATCTCACCCACTGGCCGCGTGCTGCGGGGCTTCTGGAAGAGCATCTTCCACATGATGCCCAGGGTCTTGCCGAAGCCGCCATGCTGGATGGGCTGTTGATTGGTGAAGTGACCTTGCTGCTGTTCTGAAGACTTGGGCGCTGTAGAAGAACTGTCGAGACGGGTTGAGATCGTGGCCATTACCGAGGAACTCCTGCAGACTGCTCAAAAAATTACACTGCACAGTGTAGTTTCTAGATTGCAACAAAACCGGGAGCAAGTAAACTACCGAGTGTAAGTTTCCCCTCAGAGCCGAAATCGCCCCATGACTGCACCTCAGCGCCTCACCGACCGTAAACGCGAAGCCATCGTGGCTGCCGCCATCACCGAGTTTCGCGACAACGGTTTCGAGGTCACCAGCATGGACAAGATCGCCGCCACCGCGGGCGTTTCCAAGCGTACGGTGTACAACCACTTCCCCAGCAAGGAAGAGCTGTTTGCTGAAATCCTGCACCAGTTGTGGGCCAGCAGCGTCGCGCAACTGGACGTCAGCTACGCCAGCGACCGCCCGCTGCGCGAGCAACTGCGCGGGTTGCTGCAGGCCAAGATGACGATGATGTCGGACGCCAACTTCCTCGACCTGGCCCGTGTGGCGATCGCCGCCACCATCCACTCGCCGGACCGCGCCCAAGACATGGTCAACCGCCTGAGCAAACGCGAAGAAGGCTTCACCCAATGGGTGCGCGCCGCCCAGGACGACGGCCGACTGAGCTGCACCGACCCATGCTTCGCCGCCCACCAAGTGCAAAGCCTGCTCAAGGCCTTTGCCTTCTGGCCCCAGATCACCCTCGGCCAGCCGACCCTGGACGCCGACGCCCAAGCGAACGTCATTGAGTCGGCCATCGACCTGTTCCTGGCAGGCTACGAGGTCGTGCCGCAACACTGACCTGTTGCAGGAACGACATCCAAGGTCGTTTTTGTCTGATTCGCCACGTGTCCTTTGCAAATGGCCTCGAAGGACACTGATTATTCCTACGCGAATAACTGACAATATTCACACGTATTATCCGCCCAGTGGTTTTCTCGATCACGTGTGCCGTCGCACCTGCAAAAAAGAATCGACCCAGGAATCTATGGAAAACCAACGAGGCAAAGGGCTGTCATTTGCCAGGCGTATCTACAGGCCAAGGATCATCGGCCTGGGCATCGGCTGCATCAGCGTCACCGCGGCGCTTTACCCGCTGCAAATGCCAGGCTGGGTCTGGGCGTTGCTGCTGTTCAATGGTTTTGGCTGGGCCCACCTGGCGTACCAACTCTCGACCCGCTCCAACTTCCCCTACAAGGCTGAACGGCGAAACCTGCTGTACGACTCGTTGCTTGGCGGGTTCTGGGCGGCTACCACTCAGTTCACGCCTCTCACGGCCGTGACCATCCTGTCGATGATGACCATGAACAACGTCGCCGCTGGCGGCAAACGCCTGTTCCTGCATGGCATCGTGGCGCAATTGGTGGGAGTCGGCGTGTCATGGCTGTTGTTCGGGGTCACGTTCAACCCCGACGTCAGCCTGGTCCAGGTCTACGCCTGCCTGCCGATGCTGACTTTGTACCCGATGGCGCTGGGCATGGTCTGCTACCGCCTGGCGATCAAACTGTCGGAGCACAAGCGCGCCCTGAGTGCCCTGAGCCGCACCGACAGCCTCACCGGCCTGCTCAATCACGGTTCGTGGAAAGACCTGCTGCACCTGAAATTTCACAAGTGCCAGCAGCAACACGTCCATGCCACCATCGCACTGATCGATATCGACCACTTCAAGCAGATCAACGACCGCTACGGGCACATCATCGGTGACCAGGTGCTGCGCCAACTGAGCCTGGAGCTGCGGCGCAACCTGCGGGAAAACGACCTGGCCGGGCGTTACGGCGGCGACGAGTTCTGTGTGATTCTTCCGGACATGCCCCTGGAACAGGCCGCGCAAGTCATGGAGCGTATGCGCGAGGTATTCAACAACCACCGTAACCCGCAAATCCCCGAGCTGCGGGTCAGCCTGAGCATCGGCCTGGCCTCGTTCCAGAGCGCCTTCACCGACGCGGCCATGTGGCTCAACGCAGCGGACCGCGCGCTGTACGCGGCCAAGGACACCGGCCGCAACCGGGTCAATATCAGCTACTACGGGGTAGCCCATAGCGCCTGAATCCTGCCGGCTGCACCTCGTCTGTATTAAACGCGACCGTCGGTCCTACGGGCCAACGATAATTTTCTCAAGGCCATGGGCTATAACGCCGACCAAGTCGTGAGCCAGTCCCACCGCCTGTTTTGCACCCCCGCATTCACCCGCAGCGCCGAGTACGGTCAGCTGTGGACGCAACTGCGCAACGGCCAATTCCAGTCGGGCACCTTCGAGCGGGTGACCAGCAGCGGCCAGCCAATCTGGCTGGAGGCCAGCTACAACCCGGTGTACGACGCCAGCGGGCGCCTGTGCAAGGTGGTCAAATACGCCTCCGACGTCAGTGCCATGGTGGAGAAACACGCCGCCGACGCGCACAGCGCTACACAGGCCTATCACATCTCCCTGCAAACCCGGAACATCGCCGAAAAAGGCGCCGAGGTGATCCAGCAAACCGCCACGGGCATGCGTGAGATTGCTACCAATATCGACGGTTCTTGCGCGCTGATCGCCAAGTTGGGCGAGCGTTCGCAGCAGATCACCGCCATCGTCAACACCATCCGCGCGATTGCCGACCAGACCAACCTGCTGGCCTTGAATGCTGCCATCGAAGCCGCGCGAGCAGGTGAACAGGGGCCCGGGTTTGCGGTGGTGGCCGATGAAGTACGGCAGTTGGCGGCACGCACCAGCGGTTCAACGGCGGAAATTTCCTCGATGATCGAGATGATCCAGGCCGAAACCCGCCTGGCCATCGACAGCATGGACGGCACTCGCGACCGCGCTGCCCAGGGCGTGGAGCTGGCCGACCAGGCCGGCACAGTCATCCTGCAGATTCGCACAGGCGCCAGCGAGGCAGTACAGGCCGTCAGTGCGTTTGCCAATGAGCAGCGCAACAGGTAAGCGACAGGCTTCTTCATGTGCCTGGTCGAGGGCTCGGTCTATAGTGGTGCCTGTCTTACGCCACGGACTCGAGCCCGCCATGACCCCGGATAAACCTGAAGCCAACGTTGACCACCTGCGTTTTCACCGTAAACACGCCCACCTCGGGCCGACCTTCGGCAACGATACGTTTGCGCTGAAAGCCGAAGCCTTCGCGCGCTTCTTTGGCACGCCGACGTTTCTGGGGGCGCAAACGGCGATCGTGATTTTGTGGGTCGTGCTCAACATGACCGGCGTCACGCACTTTGACGTCTACCCGTTCATCCTCTTGAACCTGGCGTTCAGCCTGCAATCGGCCTACGCCGCGCCCTTGATTTTGCTGGCCCAAACCCGCCAGGCCGCTCGGGACAAGGCCCAGTCCGACGCCGACGCCCAGCACCGCGAAGCCCTGGCCGTGGCCAACACCGAACGCCAGGCCCAGGCGGCGCAGACCACCAGACAGCTGCTGGAATTGCTGGAACAGAACACCAAACTCACCGAGATGACCAAGCAACTGACCGAGCGCATCGAAGGGCTGACCACCGAAATGCACGAACAGTTCGTGCGCAAATCCTAGCCCTCCACCAGCGCCTGCCGTTAGTGCTGCGGCAAGCACACATGCTGGCCCAACTGATCAAATAAAGTGACCACCGAGCGCAACGCCCGGCAATCGGGGCGCGTCAGCAGCCACAATCCCGTGTCGTGCCCCGTAAGCGGCAGGCTTAACGGTTGCAGGCCCGCGCCCAGCAGGTAATCCGGCAACGCGGCTACGCCAAGCCCCGCGCGCACCAGTTCGGTCACCGAGACCATGCTGTTACAGCGATAGGCCGGCAACACTCCCGGCAAATGCTGGCGCCGCCACGTGACAGTGGGATGATCCGGCAGGAACTCATCCGGCGCGATCCAGCTCTGGGTGGCCAACTCCTCGTCCTGATGCTGGCGGGCATAGTCGGCGCTGGCGCACACCCGATACGACACGGTGCCCAGGCAACGCCCTACCAGATGCTCAGGCGGTGCCTTGGTCAGGCGCAGGGCAATATCCGCGTCGCGCCGGCTGAGGTTGGCAAAGTCATTGGAGGTGCTCAGTTCCAGGGTCAACGCCGGATAATTGGGCATGAACTGCGCCAGGGCGGGCAGCAACAGAGCTTGCAACACCGAATCGGTACAGGTCAGCCGCACCGTGCCACTGATCACTTCACCGCCCAGCTCCACTCCCACACGTGCCGCTTCCAGCGCCTGTTCGGCACGCTCGGCCTGCTCGGCGAGGGTGGTGGCCAAGGTGGTGGGCAGGTAGCCGGCGCGGCTTTTTTCGAACAGCGTCTGACCCAGCGCCGTCTCCAGCCGCCGCACCGCGCGAAACACGGTGGACACATCCACCCGCAACAACGCCGCCGCCCGTGCAAGCGTGCCGCCCCGCACCAGCGCGAGGACCAGGGAAAGGTCGGGGTAGTCGACTTGATAGTGCGTGGCTGCATTGAGCATGTGGGCTAACGCCAATATTGATTGCGCAGACGCCAATCTATAGTGAGCGCCAGGACTCAACAAGCCACGGAATAACCTCAATGAATAAAACCACCCTGCACCTGGCCTTGATCGGCGACTACGATGCGCAAGTCACCGCACACCAGGCCATCCCCTTGGCGTTGCAACAGGCCGGCGAGACGCTGGGCCGCACGGTGCGGTTCGACTGGCTGGCCACCGACACGATCAAATCCACCGAACAATTGCAGCACTACGACGGCTTCTGGTGCGTCCCCGCCAGCCCCTACCGCGACCTCGACGGCGCCCTGCTGGCGATCCGTTACGCCCGCGAACAACGGCGCCCTTTCCTCGGCACCTGCGGCGGTTTTCAACACGCGGTGCTCGAATATGCCCGCAACGTGCTGGGCTGGGCCGATGCCGAGCATGGCGAACTGGCCCCTGACTCGCCACGTGCGGTGCTCACACCGCTGACCTGCGCGTTGGTGGAGGCGACTGCCACCATCCGCTTGCTGGCCTTTACCCGCATCGCTGAGGCCTACGCCACCCTCGATATTCATGAAGGCTACCGCTGCCGCTATGGGATCAATCCCGAGTTCGCAAGCGCACTGCTGGAGGCCGACCTGATTGCCAGCGGCCATGACTCGGCGGGCGACTTGCGCGCGGTGGAATTGCTGGACCATCCGTTTTTTGTCGCGACGTTGTTCCAGCCGGAACGTGCGGCGCTCAAGGGCACCACTCCGCCGCTGGTGATTGCGCTGCTCAAGGCCTGCGTATGATCGCCGAGACACCCAAGCCGCCGTACTACGCGGTGATCTTCAGTTCCATGCGCACCGAAGGCGACCAAGGCTACGGGCAGGCCGCCAACCGTATGCTCGAACTGGCCCGGCAACAGCCTGGGTTCCTCGGCGTGGAATCGGCCCGTGGGGAAGATGGCTTGGGCATCACCGTGTCCTACTGGCAGAGCGAAGCCGCGATCCTGGCCTGGAAGCAACACGCCGAACACACGCAGGTGCGCGAACAGGGCCGCTCTACCTGGTACTCGGCGTGCCACACGCGGGTGTGCAAGGTAGAGCGGGCTTATGCGTTTGAACGCTGAAACATCAACCTATGTGCAACACTGGACAAGAGGGAGTCCAGAAGTGTGGGAGCTTCTGTGGCGAGGGAGCTGCTGTGGCGAGGGAGCTTGCTCCCGCTGGGCTGCGAAGCGGCCCTAAAAAAAACGGAAGCGCTGCGCACTCCAGCGGGAGCAAGCTCCCTCGCCACAAAAAGTGCTCCAGCCGCAGGGCAATGCGGCACTCAACTGACCAGACTGCGCACCGCACTGATCTGTGGAATCTCCACCCGGCGCATGTACACCCGCAGCGGTTCGGTGATGTTGATGCGATCGTCGATATTCTGGTCGAGCAATAACTGGATCCGCTCGCGCGACAAGGTCATGGTTTGCTCGTCAACCGGCTGCCAGACAAATTCTGCGGTCGGGATGATGCCGTCATCGGCCACGTCCATGCCAAAGGAGTCTTCGCTGAAACGGACAATGTAATGGCCAGTCTTGCGGTTCAAGCCGACAAACCCGTGCAGTTGGTCGGCGGCCTGGCAGATAAGCTCGGAGGTGATGCGCATGGTAAACCTCACTGAAAAGTCCTACTTGGACTGGAAAGATGGTTTACACGCGTGGCAGAAGAACCTGCCCTCTGATGGGGCAGCTGATGGCAAGAGTACTGCATAGCACAGCACAAAAGCGCAGAAAAATAGCCGGTGAACACGTTAATGTCGGTTTGGTGATAGCGCCTTTCGCATTCAATTGTTAAAAAGGAGCCCTTCTCAAAGTTACCTCCACGAAAGGACTTCGCATATGCCTGTCACGTTTACCAAGAGTGCCCTGCTGCTGGCCCTGATGCTGGGCCTTGGCCACGCACAGGCGGCAAGCCCGATCAGCCCTACCGAATTGGCCACCAACGAAGGCATTCCGCACCCCGCGGTCATCGCCCACCGTGGCGCCTCCTTCGATGCACCGGAGTCCACCGCAGCCGCCTACAAAGTGGCGCGTGACCTGGGTGCCGACTACCTGGAAATGGACCTGCAACGCAGCAAGGACGGCGTGCTGTTCGCCCTCCATGACAACAACCTGCAACGCACCACCGACGTTGCCACCAAGTTCCCCGAGCGCAAGGACAGCCCGGCCAACGAATTCACCTGGGCCGAGCTTAAAACCCTCGACGCCGGCAGCTGGTTCAACGCCGCCTACCCGGATCGCGCACGCCCTGGGTTCGTTGGCTTGAAAATCCAGAGCCTGGACGAAATCATCAAGATCGCCGAAGGCAACCCGCAGCACAAACCAGGCTTGTACATCGAAACCAAAGAGCCGAAGCAATTCCCGGGTATCGAAGCCGACCTCAAGAACAAGCTGCTGGATAAAGGCTGGCTGAGTTCTACCGGCTCCAACCAGGCCCAGAAAAACATCGGCGTCGGCCAGGGCAAGGGCCGCGTGGTGCTGCAGACCTTTGAGAAGGACAGCCTGAAAGAACTGCAAAAAGAGATGCCCAACACCCCGAAAATCCTGCTGCTGTGGGTGGGTGAAGGCAGCATCGAACCGAAATCCAAGGTGACCTTCGCCGAGTCCGGCGAGCCGAGCAAAGCCGCCTACTACGCCAAGCAGGAGCCCAAGGACGCCGCCGAGTTTGAAAAGTGGATCGACGAGGCCAAGAGCCTGGGCGCCATCGGTACCGGCCCTTCGGCACAGTTGACCAACTTGGGCGACCAAAGCTATTCCGACCTGGTCAAACCCGAGATGAACCAGTTGACCCACGACAAAGGCCTGCTGGTGCACGTGTACACCGTGGACGAGCCGGTGGACTTCGACAAGGTGATGAAAGCCGGCGTCGATGGGATATTCACCAACCGCGCCGCCGAACTGCTGAAGTACTACAAGCGCTGGCCGTCCTCGAGTGTTTCGGACCTTCTGCAGGACCATGGCTATGGAAAGCTTCAAGCACCTGTGGTTGGGTCGTGATTACGGCCTGATCCAGGGTACACCCGGGCCTACCGCGCCCCATGCACACTATGCCTATCAGTTGATGTTCTCTCAGGGCGGGCCGATCACGGCCAGCCTTGATGGCCGTGTCACCACGGCCCATCACCTGTTTATCCCCTCAAGAATGCCCCACGCCATCCTCCACACCGACGGTGAGGTGGTGACGGTGTTTGCCGAGCCCAGCGCGTTCGACCTCGCCCCCCTGCAAGCCGCCCTGGCCGATAGCGAACGGTCGCTGGAAGCACTCGACTGCACGCTGCGCCAACTGCCCAGGCGCGCACTGGAAGACGCCCGCGTGGAGCGCGCACTGTTGGCGCTGGACCAGCAACTGAGCGGCAAAGTCTCGGCCCACGCGCTTGCGCAGGCAGCCCATGTGTCGTTGAGCCAACTGGAGCGCTTGTTCGCCATTCAATTGGGGTTGCCGGTGCGCCGCCTGGTGCTGTGGCGGCGCTTGCGTGTAGCGCTGGGCCTGGCGCTCGGTGGCAGCACCCTGACCGAAGCAGCCCATGGCGCCGGGTTCGCCGATTCGGCGCATTTTTCCCGGACCATGAAACAGTTATTCGGCGTCACGGCCGGGGCGTCGTTGCGCAACCTGCAACTGACACCGCTGCTACAGTAGATCGGTGGGAACCGGCGGCTCCTTGCTCAACTGCACCGTCCTGAACGGATCGCGCAACTGGGCCATATACTCCAGCGGAAAATCCGGCCGGCTGCCAATTCCCAGGTCGCCCTGCGCCATTGAATAGTCGTGGCTGTAAAACGCCGTGCCCAACAGCCAATCCCACAGATTAAAAAACAAGCCGAAATTAACATCCCCAGCCCGGCCATATTTCATGTGATGAAAACGATGCACTGGTGCCCAGGCGAACACCCAGCGCAACGGTCCCAGGCGCATGTCGACATTGGAATGCTGCAACAGCAACTGCACGGCAATCGCCAGGGCCAGCAGCAGCGCCACCTCCGTGGGAATGCCCAGCAGGATCAACGGTGCCAACCCGGCCGTGGCTTCAAGCATCTGGTGCAATGGATGCTTCATCAAGCCATTGAAACCGTACAACCGCTGCACGCTGTGATGCACCGCATGCAGGCGCCACAATGCGGCGACTCGGTGGCTGGCGTAATGCATCAGGGTAATGCCCGCGTCAGCGATGAAGATCGCCAGCAGCAATTGCGCCCAGAGCGGCCATGCACGCGGCCATACGCCGTCGAAGGCGAGCAGTGCGGTCAATACCGGCAAGATCAACAAGCCCAGCGCATTCAGGGCTTCATTAACCAACGCGTGAATCATGTCGCGCCGACGATCACCCTGGTTGCGATTCCACTGCGGTTCATAGGGCAAGCACCACTCCGCGATAAACGACACCGCCACCGCCGCGACAAACACCAGCCCCAGCCATAGGGGTGCGTCCATCTGAACCAGCCACAGCGCCCACCCGATAAACCCCAACCAGAACAAAGGTGCATACACCCAGGCCATTATCTTTTTCATCTGTGCCTCCCATGATTGAGACGCCAGCATGAAACCCCGCACTCGTCGCCGATTGAACAAACGGCGCAATTTTAAGGGTGAGTTAAGTTGCGCTGGTTAACCTGATCCCACTTAAACAGCTCACCCCAAAGGATCACCCGATGAAAAACCTGACCGCTCTGTTCGCCGCTGCCGCCCTGACCGTCACCGCCGGTTTCGCCCAGGCCGATGTTCGCCCGGACCAGATCCCAAGCCTGCTCAAGTCCGGCGCCGTGATGGACTTTGAAAAACTCAACGCCAAGGCAGTGGCCCAGCACAAAGGCGCGACCATCGTAGACACCGAACTGGAAGACAAGGCCGGCCGCCTGGTCTACGAGACCGAACTGCGTGACACCAGCAACGTGAAGTGGGACGTGAAGCTGGACGCCAAGACCGGTGAAATCCTGGAAAACAAGCAAGACACCTGAGTTGAACCGTAAAAATGCCGCGCCGCCTTCGGGCCGCGCGGCTTTTTTTATGCGCGTTGGTCGCCTTCAAGAGTAATTAGTCTAATTACCGTGAACGAATTTGTACCTTGGGCCGCCAAGCTCGCTAGAATCCCATCCATCAGCCAAGGCACATCGCCAGCCGCATCAGGATCGAGACCGTTCGCCATGGGGCAAAAAGCCGTCGACATTGCCACCATTGGCCGAATCAGCGCTGTACCGGCGATTCTCCAGGTGATCAGCGAAATGACCGGCCTGCGGTTTGCCGCCGTAGCACGGGTTACCGACGATACCTGGACCGCCTGCGCCGTGCTCGACCGCCTGGATTTCGGCCTGCCGGTCGGTGGCGAGTTGGACCTGACCACCACCCTGTGCCACGAAATCCGGGGTTCCCACATCTCGATCGTGATCGACAAAGCCAGCGAAGACCCGCTGTACCGCGACCACCACACGCCGCGCATCTACCAGTTTGAAAGCTACATCTCGGTGCCGGTGTTCCGCACCGACGGGCGCTTTTTCGGCACCATCTGCGCCCTGGACCCTAACCCGGCACAACTGCGCAACAGCACCATCCAGTCGACCATGGAGTCGTTTGCCCGGGTGCTGTCACTGCAAATCGAAGCGGAAGAAAGCTTCCAGCAGACCGAGGCCGACTTGCAGCAGGAGCGGGAAACCGCCGAACTGCGGGAACAGTTCATCGCCGTGCTCGGCCACGACCTGCGCAACCCGCTGTTCGCGATCAACGTCGGCGCCGAGCGGCTGTTGCGCAAACACCCGGACCCGGCCACCGACACCCTGGTACGGCACATGCTCGCCAGCGGCCGCCGGGCCTCGCAGTTGGTGGAAGATGTGCTGGACTTTGCCCGTGGCCGAATGGGCAGCGGCATCCCGGTGAACATCGGTGAATGCTCGGGGCTGGAAGCCACCTTGCAGCACGTGGTGGATGAAGTGCAGAACGTGCATCCAAAGCGGCTGATACGCGCCCTCATCGGCAACCTCCACGGGGTGCATGGCGACCGCGAACGGCTGGGGCAATTACTCTCCAACCTGGTGGCCAACGCCATCAGCCACGGCAGCCCCGAAGGCCCGGTTGAAGTCAGCGCGCAGGTCAACGCCGGCACTTTCGAACTGACGGTGAAAAACCGTGGGCTAATCAGCGACCAAGCCATGCCCCTGCTATTCCAGCCCTACTCCCGACCGACGGGCGCCCTGCCGCAAGCCGGGCTGGGCCTGGGTTTGTACATCGTCAAGCAGATCGCCGACGCCCATGGCGGGAGGCTGGACGTCTCTTCCCACGAGCAGCACGGCACGGTGTTTACCTTCAGTTTGCCCGCCGGCGATTGACGCCCAACTCAAACGGTCACAAAACCGTCAAATCCAGTTGCCATGATGCGCTCAAGTGAACCTGTGAAATCTCCTACAGGCACTTTCCCTGCGAGCCTCCATGAACCACAGCATCGACCACGGCCACCAGGACTCCGACCTGTTTGGCTTGCTTTACGGTTTTCGTTTTCGCCCCGGTGAAAAGGCCGAACAGATTGACTCAGCCACCGCCTTGGCGGCCTTGCAGCAACCCGGTGACCCGGAAGAATTCCTCTGGTTGCACTTGAACCTGGCCCACGCCGCCTGCGAGCGCTGGATGCAGGCACACCTGAACCTGCCGGAAGAGTTCTTCGAAGCCTTGCACGAAGGCTCACGTTCCACCCGCATCGAACACGTGGATTCGGCCTTGCTGGCGGTGGTCAACGACGTGGTGTTCAACTTCAGCAGCATGGTGTCTTCAGACATCTCCACCTTGTGGGTGTGTGCCCGCAGCCGGCTGCTGATCAGCGCGCGCCTGCAACCGCTGCACTCGGTGGACAAACTGCGCTCTTCAGTGAAGGCCGGCGAACGCTTTCGCTCGCCGCTGGAACTGCTGGTGCATTTGCTGCGCGACCAGGGCGAAGTACTGACGCAAATCGTGCGCAAGACCAGCCTCAGCGTTGATCAAATCGAAGACCAGTTGCTGTCGTCGCGCCTGTCTACCAACCGCGCCGAACTGGGCGCCGCGCGCCGGGTACTGGTGCGCCTGCAACGGCTGCTGGCGCTGGAGCCCGGCTCGTTGCTCCGGTTGCTCAACCGCCCGCCCCAATGGTTGCAGAAGGAGGACGTGAAGGAGTTGCGCAAATCCACCGAGGAATTTGCGCTGATCATCAACGACCTGATGGCCCTGGGGGAACGGATCAAACTGTTGCAGGAAGAGATCGCCGCCAACCTCAACGAACAGAGCAACCGCACACTGTTCACCCTCACGGTGGTGACGGTGCTGGCGTTGCCGATCAACATCATTGCCGGCTTTTTCGGGATGAACGTCGGTGGTGTGCCGCTCTCCACTGACCCGGAAGGTTTTTGGATTCTGGTGGCACTGGTGGCAACCTTCACCCTGATCGCCGGACGCTGGGCGTTCCGCAAGCGCAAGGATTATTGAATTTGAAATGCGATCAATCTGGGAGCTGGCTTGCCTGCGATAGCGGTGTATCAGTCACCACCGCTATCGCAGGCAAGCCAGCTCCCACATTTGATCGGCGGTGGTTTATAGACCAGCGGCCATCTCAATTCCGTAAACACTGATTTACCGCAGCATCTCTGTAACATTCTGCAACGATCATGACCGACATCCTCCCCACACTGGATGCTCCGGCATGGCCACCCCTTCCCTGACTGCCTCCGCACACGCTTCCACCGCCGATCCCAAACCGCGCCTGGACAAGAAACCCGGCCTCGTGACCGTGATCATTTTCTTCGCTGTGCTCGCCATGGGCCTGCTATTCACCGCCTACAGCCTGATGCACGACATGCACGAACTGGGCACGGTGGTCACTACCTGGACCCCGTTCCTGCTGCTGGGCGTGGCGCTGTTGATCGCCTTGGGTTTTGAGTTCGTCAACGGCTTCCACGACACCGCCAACGCCGTGGCCACGGTGATTTACACCAACTCCCTGCCACCGCATTTCGCGGTGGTGTGGTCGGGCTTTTTCAACTTCCTCGGCGTGCTGCTGTCCAGCGGCGCGGTGGCGTTTGGCATCATCGCCCTGCTGCCGGTGGAGTTGATTTTGCAGGTCGGCTCCTCCGCCGGGTTTGCGATGATCTTCGCGCTGTTGATCGCCGCAATCCTGTGGAACCTCGGCACCTGGTGGCTGGGTTTGCCGGCCTCCTCCTCCCACACCTTGATCGGCTCGATCATCGGCGTCGGCGTGGCCAACGCACTGATGCATGGCCGTGACGGCACCAGCGGGGTGGACTGGGGCCAGGCGATCAAGATCGGTTACGCACTGCTGCTGTCACCCCTGATTGGCTTCGCCTTCGCCGCCTTGCTGTTGCTGGCGCTGCGGGCCTTCGTGAAAAACCGTGCGCTGTACAAGGCTCCCAAGGGCGACACCCCGCCGCCATGGTGGATTCGCGGCATGTTGATCGCCACCTGCACCGGCGTGTCGTTCGCCCACGGTTCCAACGACGGCCAAAAAGGCATGGGCCTGATCATGCTGATCCTGGTGGGCACCCTGCCAATGGCCTACGCGTTGAACCGCACCATGCCGGCCGGTGAGTCATTGCAGTTTGCCGCCGTGGCCGAAGTGACCCAGGCCGCCCTGGTAAAAGCTGCGCCGCAACTGGCCCCCGCCGACTCGCGCGCCACCTTGTCGACCTATGTGCGCACCAAGGAAGCCACGCCAGAACTGCTGCCCGCCCTGGCCAATATCACCGGGCATATCGGTGAAGAAGTGAAGAGTTATGGCTCCCTCGCCGCCGTCCCCGCCGAGGCCGTAGGCAACGTGCGTAACGACATGTACCTGACCAGCGAAACCATCCGCCTGATGGACAAGGGTAAGGTCGGCAACTTCGACGCCGACACCCAGAACAAGCTGCAACTGTTCAAGCAACAGATCGACAACGCCACGCGGTTTATCCCGCTGTGGGTCAAGATTGCGGTGGCCATTGCGCTGGGCCTCGGGACCATGGTCGGCTGGAAACGCATCGTGGTGACGGTGGGCGAGAAGATCGGCAAGACCCACCTGACCTACGCCCAGGGCGCCTCGGCCGAGATGGTGGCGATGCTGACCATTGGTGCAGCGGATATGTATGGCCTGCCGGTGTCCACCACCCATGTGTTGTCCTCGGGTGTGGCCGGGACCATGGTGGCGAACGGAGGTGGCTTGCAGATGAAGACCATCCGCAACTTGCTGATGGCCTGGGTGCTGACATTGCCGGCGGCGATCCTGTTGTCGGGCAGCCTGTACTGGCTGTTTACCAAGCTGTTCTAGCGCCCTGTAGGAACCGGCCTGCCGGCGATGGCGGTCTTAAGGTCTATACAAGACTCAAGGGCCTCATCGCCGGCAAGCCGGCTCCTACAATTAATCGGCGAACAGCCCGCCCATCACCTTCAACCGCTTCTTGTACACCCGCCGCGCCTCCAGCGCTTCCTCCAGCGTCACCGCGACAAACCCCGCCCGCTGGTTCGGTTGCATCTGCCCGATCAGATCCAGGTCGGCGCTGATCACCGTGCCAATCATCGCGTAGCCGCCGCCCGATACCGCGTCCCGATGCAGCACGATCGGTTCCAACCCTGCCGGTACTTGGATCGAACCAATGGGGTAGCAACTGTCGACGATATTCGACGGATCAGACCCGGCACCAAACGGCTGCTCCCGTGGTTGAAAACTCAACGCGCTGCCGCCCTTGAAGCGATAGCCAATGCGGTCGGCCTCTGAACCAACCGTCCAGGGTTCGGCAAAAAAGCTGTTCTTGGCACCCGGTGTCAACCGCTCGTAATACAGCCCCGGCACCACCCGCAGCGTCACGTCCCCGCCCACCGATTGGCGCAACGCCATGGGCAAACTGTTGCCCGCCCGGCCTTTGCCGCTGGCCTCGCCCACGGGCAATTCATCGCCCTCCACCAGCCGCCGCCCCTGAAACCCACCCAACGCACCCAGGGTGTAAGTGGAGCGACTGCCCAACACCACCGGCACGTCGATACCACCGGCCACCGCCAGGTAAGTCCGCGCGCCGGCCTTGGGAAATTCAAAACGCAGCACTTGCCCGGCACGCACTTCAAACGCGGTGTCCTGATGCACCACCACACCGTCCAGGCGCGGCGACATCAATGCGCCACACAGCGCCACAAGTGCGTCCTGCTGAAACTCCAGTTCCGGCCCGATCAACGTACATTCCAACCCGGCGGCACCGGCCGGGTTGCCCACCAGGTGGTTGGCCGCGCTCAACGCGTATTGGTCCAGCGCGCCGGACGGCGGGATGCCGAGGTGGTAATAACCTTCACGGCCCAGGTCCTGCACCGAAGTGGCGAGGCCGGGTTTGAGTACCTTGATCATGCCAGCGCCTCCTGCAGGGTTTTCGGGTAACCGATGGGGTCGGCGAGAAAGGCGTCGAGAGAAAACTCCACCGGGCGGATGCGCAGGTCAAAACGTCCGGCGTCCACTTCTGCGACCGCCAGGTCATAGGCGTCGCGATCCATCGGTTTGAACTGCACGATATCGCCGGGGCGGAAGAACACCATGTGCTCTTTCAGGTAAGCCAATTGCTGTTGCGGGTCGTAGATCGGTGCCGGGGTGACGCCAAACATCTGGTAACCGCCAGCGCCGCGTACCGAATAGATACAACCGAAACAGCCGCCGTGGCCGAGGGTCAACTTCGGCGTATCCGTGCGCGGGCGCAGGTACTTGGGCACCTGCAACTGCCGCTCGCGCTCGACCATCTGGAACATGAACGGCAAACCCGCCACAAACCCCACCATCGAGACAAACCACGGCGCGCCACTGTGGGCTGCGATAAACGCCTCCACATCCGCCAGGCCGTTGATGCGCGCTGCGTATTCCAGGTCGGTGCCGGTCGGGTCCTGATGGCGGTCGCGAAAGCGCATCAGGGTCTCCAAGGTCCAGGGGTCGTTGTACAGCACCGGGATTTCGATGATGCGGGTGTGCAAGGTGCGCTCGGCCACAGCCAGAGCTTCGGCGCTTTGCACAGCGTCGAGCAGCACGTGGGGCGCGATGCGGTCCGGGTCGAAGCGAATCTGGAACGAGGCGTTCGCCAGGCAGACGTCCAGTACACCGTTCAGGGCCAGGCGTTCCACCGCGCGGGTGACGGCCATGCCCTTGAAGAAAGCCTCCAGGGACATGCTCTCGCTGACCTCGGCAAACAGGTGTTCATCACCGCCAAAGCTGTAGCGGATCGGGGAAGATTCAGCCATGTCTGTTCCTCTTGGAATCATTGTAGAAAGGCAGGCAAAAAATCAATCAGACCCGGTGTCTGGCCACCGGTGTCGGTCAGCGGTGTGTGTGCACTTCGATGCCCGCCTGATCCAGCGCTTCACGGGTGGCTTCCACCAGTTCAAGGGCGCCGGGTGTGTCGCTGTGCAGGCAGATGGAATCGAATTCGATAAACAGGTCTTCGCCTTCGACGGTACGCACCAGCCCGGTCTGGCAAGCCCGCAGCACCCGCGCCGCGACCGTCGCCGGATCCAGCGCCCGTACAGTGCGGGTAAACACGATGGACCCCGACAGATCGTACTCACGGTCGGCGTAAAACTCCCGCACCACCGGCTGGCCGAGTTCCTTGGCAATACGCCAGATCACCGAATTCGGCATGCAGTACAGCAATAACGTGGGCTCCAGCCGTTGCAGGTTTTCCACCAGCAGCCGCGCCGCTTCTTCGTCCCGCGCCAGGTGCATGTACAACGCGCCGTGGGGCTTGATGTGTTGCAGCGTGAGGCCCTGGGCCCGGGCGATTTCCCGCAGGGCGCCGAGTTGGTAGAGCATGTCGTCCACCAGCTCCTGGGCCGGGGCGTTGATATGGCGACGACCAAAACCCACCAGGTCACGAAAGCCCGGATGCGCGCCAATCGCCACGCCCAGTTGCTTGGCCCGCTCGACCGTGCGGCGCATGGTGCCCGGGTCGCCGGCGTGAAAGCCGGTGGCGATGTTGGCCGAGCTGATGTAGGCCATCAGTTCACTGTCGACGCCATCGCCAATGGTCCAGGGGCCGAAGCCTTCGCCCATGTCCGAGTTGAAATCCACTGCCTGCATCAGGGTCGCTCCGTTGAAGTTCATCCCATGGAAATTAGGCTGCGGCTTGACCCCTTGGGAAGATCTATTATCAGATGGGTCATCTTCTGAAAATCAGATACCTGCCATGTCCCTGACCCTGCGCCAAATCCGCTACTTCGTCGCCACCGCCGAAATCGGCCAGATCTCCCAGGCGGCGATTCACCTGAACATCTCCCAATCGGCGGTGACCACCGCGATCAAGGAGCTGGAAGCGATGCTCGGCGCCCAACTGTTCGTGCGCTCGGCCCAGGGCATGAGCCTGACCGACGCCGGGCGGCATTTTCTGAACCGGGCCTACGTGATAGTGCGCAGCGTCGACGATGCGCTGAACAGCCCGCTGCCGGACTACCGCGCCAGCGGCGTATTGCGGGTAGCCGCCAGCTATACCGTGCTCGGCTACTTCCTGCCGCACCACTTGCAGCGCATGGAACACTGGCACCCGGACGTGACCATCGAGGTCTTCGAACAGGAACGCCAGGCCATCGAACACGGTTTGCTCAACGGCCAGTTCGACATGGCCGTGGTGCTCACCGCAAACCTTACCCACCCGGATATCGTTTCAGAAATTCTCTTCAACTCCGAACGCCGCCTGTGGCTGCCCAGCCATCACCCGTTGTGCGAACGCCCCGCCGTCAGCCTCGCGGATGTAGCCCGCGAGCCGTACATTTTCCTCACCGTCGACGAAGCCGAACAAAGCGCCATGCGTTACTGGGAACAGGCCGGGCAAACGCCCACGGTGCGGCTGCGCACCAGTTCGGTGGAGGCGGTGCGCAGCATGGTTGCCAACGGCAGCGGCGTGGCGATTTTGTCGGACCTGGTGCATCGCCCGTGGTCACTGGAGGGCAAGCGCATCGAAACCGTGAGCGTCACCGACAAGGTCACGCCCATGAGCGTCGGCCTGGCCTGGCACCGCGAGCGTGACTTCACCCCGGCGATGCAGGCGTTTCGGGATTACTTCCATGATGCATTCCTGGCGCCGCAGCAGTTGTCGGCCCGGCGTTAAAGCTGGGACTGCAACGTGGCGGCCAGCCAGTCCATGAACACCCGCACCCGCAGCGGCAAATGCCGTTGGCCGGCGTACAGCAAGGACACGTCCAGCGCGGGGGCCGGGTAGTCCGGCAGCACTGCCACCAACTCGCCACTGGCCAATTGCTCGCGAATGCCCAGCGCAGGCACCTGGGTCAAGCCGAACCCACCGATACACGCCGCCCTGTACGCATCCGTGCTGTTGACCGTGACCCGGCCGGCCATCGGAACCCGGTGCACCTTGTTGCCGATTTGGTATTCGAACCCCGCAGAACGTGAGCCCAACGGGCGTACGTAATGCACCAATTGATGGTCGGCCAAATCGGCAAGGGTCTTGGGCACGCCATGGCGTTGCAGGTAAGCCGCACTCGCGCAGTTGATCATCGGCATGCTGCACAACAAGCGGGCTACCACCGACTGGTCCGGCTGTGCACCGACGCGCAACACGCAGTCAAAACCTTCTGCCAGCAGGTCAACCTGGCGGTCGGTGCTGCTGATTTCCAGCTCGATCAGCGGGTGTAGGTCCATGAATTCCGGCAAGCGCGGCAGGATCAATTCCCTCGCCATCACGTTGGGCATGTCCACCCGAATTCGCCCCGCCAACTGCGCTTCATCCTGGCGAAACAAACCTTCCAGCTCTTCCATGTGCGACAGCAAATCCTTGCTGCGCTCGTACAGCACGCGGCCGTCCTGGGTCGCCTGGACCTTGCGCGTGGTGCGCTGCAACAGGCGCGCGCCCAGCAACTCTTCCAGCGCCTGCACATGCTCGGACACCGTGGAGCGCGGCAAGCCCAGGCTCTCGCCCGCCTGGGTAAAACTCGACAGTTCGGTGACGCGCACGAAGGTACGCAGCAACTCTAGTTTGTTCATGGGATTGTTCGCCTTATCCGGCCAGTGATTCCGGTATAGCGCTGTTTATCATGTTATGGCCGGACAAATACACTCAGTCCCACGAACAATCACACACTCCGAGGACTTGACCATGACCCGTAAAATCGCACTGATCACCGGCGCCAGCCGCGGCCTGGGCAAAAGCGCTGCGCTGCATCTGGCCGCGCAAGGCGTCGACATCATCGGCACCTACAACCGCGCGGCGGACGAAGCCCAGGCGGTGGTCGCCCAAGTTGAAGCGCTGGGCGCCAAGGCGGCCATGCTGCAACTGGACGTGAGCCAGAGTTCGACCTTTGATGCGTTCAGCGCCCAGGTCGGCTCGGTGTTGCAGAACGTGTTCGGCCAGGCGCACTTCAACTTCCTGATCAACAACGCCGGGATCGGCGCCCACGCCAGCTTCGCCGAAACCACCGAAGCGCAGTTCGACCAACTGGTGGCGATCCACTTCAAGGGCCCGTTTTTCCTGACCCAGAAACTGCTGCCGCTGATCAGCGACGGTGGCCGCATCATCAACATCTCCAGCGGCCTGGCACGCTTCAGCCTGCCGGGTTACGCGGCGTACGCCTCGATGAAAGGCGCGGTGGAAGTGCTGACCCGCTACCAGGCCAAGGAACTGGGCGCCCGCGGGATTAGCGTCAACACCCTGGCCCCCGGCGCGATTGCCACCGACTTCAGCGGCGGCGTGGTGCGCGACAATCCGGACGTGAACGCCATGGTCGCCAACAACACCGCCCTGGGCCGCGCGGGCTTGCCAGACGACATTGGCGGGGCGATTTCCACCCTGCTGGCCGACGGCAGCAACTGGATCACCGGGCAGCGGGTCGAGGCCTCGGGCGGGATGTTTCTGTAACGCGCTCAGATTCTCCGCTAGCATCAATGCTTTCGGATACCTGACAGGCAATCACCCATGAGTTTTGACCCAGGACTGGCCGGTGGCATGGGCGTACTCGCCGCTGTGGTCGACAGCGGCAGTTTTGCCCGCGCCGCCGATAGCTTGGAGATGACGCCTTCGGGCGTCAGCCGGGCCATTTCCCGGCTGGAAAAACGCTTGGGCATTCGCCTGTTCGACCGCACCACCCGCTCCGTGCAATTAACCGACGAGGGCCGGCGTTTCTACCAGGAAATCGCCCCGCTGCTGGCCGGCCTGGAAGAGGCCGCCAGCTCGGCGGCAGACAGCGCCCTGACGGTGCGCGGGCGGCTGCGGGTGAACATCGACCCGTACTTCTCGCGGCTGGTGCTCGGGCCGGTGCTCGGTGAATTCATGAGCCAATACCCGCAGTTGCAGTTGGACCTGCACACGCGGGATCAACTCGGGGACCTGGTAGCGGATGGCTTTGACCTGGCGATCCGTTTTGGCATTCCGCAATCATCCTCGTTGATCGCCCGCAAACTGATGGACGTGCGAGTGCTGACGTTGGCCTCGCCTAAGTATCTTGAACGGCATGGCCGCCCCTCCCACCCACTGGACCTGGAAGACGGCCAGCACGTGTGCATCGACTTTCGCGACTCCCAGACCGGCCGGCCGTTTGGCTGGGAATTCCACCGGCGCGGCGAGCAGGTCAACGTCACCACCCGCGGGCGGCTGGTGGTCAATGATGCCGGGACCTTGTACAGCGTGTGCGAACACGGACATGCAGTGGCGCAAATGCTCGACCTGGGGCTTGCACCTGCGCTCAAGTCGGGCGCGTTGGTCGAGCTGTTTCCCGACTGGCCCGACGAGCGCTTCCCGTTGTACGCCTTCTACCCGTCGCGGCATTTGCCGGCGGCCAAGGTGCGCGCATTCCTCGACTTTGTCAGCGCGTTAAAACTCACCTGACTTCCCCCCGGTAGCAGCTGTCGAGCCCAAGCGAGGCTGCGTAAGCCGCGCCGCCGATCCCGATAGCTGGCTCGGAACCGAGTCGCTCCCGACGCAGCCTCGCCTAGGCTCGACAGCTGCTACGCAAGTTGTTTAGCCGGGATTTTCTAGGCGAGTTGTTTCGCCTCGCGTTTTTGCATGATCCGCTCCCGCACTGCGTCATACCCCCAGTGATACACGTAGGTATACGGCAGGAAAAACAACAGCACGCCGATGTCGAGGATAAACGCCTGCATCAGGCTGATGTTCAACCACCAGGCAATCAGCGGCACGCAGATCGCCACCAGCCCGCCTTCAAACATCAGCGCATGCAGCACGCGTGTCCACGCCCCGCCAGACAATTGCAGGCGCGCCTTGAGACGGTCGAACAGGCCGTTGAAAATCACGTTCCAGGCCAGTGCCATAAGGCTGATGGCCAGTGTCACCATGCCCATCTCCAGCGCCGGCTTATCCATGATCCACGCCAGCAGTGGCGTACAAATCAGCAAGGCCAGGCCTTCAAACCCAATGGCTTGCCAAACGCGTTCAGTAATCGACTTGGTGGGTGTCATGACCCGTTCTCCGTGAGTGACGATGGTTGCCATCATTACCCTTTGAATCGATACTTCATAACCAATAACCATCGATAAAGGCGATAGTCATGGCTTCCCATGAAGTGCTCCAGGCGTTTGTACAAGCGGCGACCCAGGGTTCGTTTTCAGCGGCGGCGCGCAAGCTGGGCAAGAGCCAGTCCACCGTCAGCGCGGCGGTCGCGAGCCTGGAGATTGACCTGAACGTGGTGCTGTTTGATCGTAGCAGCCGCAAGCCAAGGCTGACCCCGGCCGGGCATGTGCTGCTGCAACGCGCCGAGCAGGTGCTGGAAGCCAGCAGCCGCCTGGAGTTGGCAGCCAGCCAGCTGTCCCAGGGGCTGGAGCCGAAGCTGAGTATCGCGATGTCCGATACCTATCAGTCGGACCGTTTCGAAACTGCCCTCAGCGCGTTTGAGCAGCGCTACCCGGACCTGGAACTTGAATGCCTGATCGCCGAATGCGAAGACTTGATCGCCCTGGTGCAAAGTGGCCGGGCGCACATTGCGTTTATCGAGATGCAGGAAATTTACCCGCCGGACCTCACCAGCACCGCCGTGGAAGAACGCACGGAAATCGCGCTGTTTGTCGCGCCCAAACACCCGCTGGCGAGCCTTACCGACATCGACCAGCAAACCCTGGAACAACACCGCGAACTGCGCTTGGCGAGCATCATCAACCCGAATGAAACCCGGGGCCTGGGCCGCGTCTGGTCGGCGCCCAGTTACCTGATGCTGATGGAAATGGCGCAATTGGGTTTTGGCTGGGCACCGCTGCCGCGCTGGCTGGTGGAGCGGTTTGGCGGCGGCCACCTGCGTGAGATCAAGGCCCGGGGCTGGCCGCGCTCGGTGGCGGTGGATGCGTTGTGGTCACGCCAGCATCCGCCGGGCCCGGCTGGCAGCTGGTTGCTGGGCAAGATGCTGGAGTAACGCCGGAACACAATATTCGGAACAATGAAGACCCAATGTAGGAGCTGGCTTGCCTGCGATAGCGGTGTGTCAGTCGCCACCGCTATCGCAGGCAAGCCAGCTCCCACATTGAATTTGCGGCGGGCGGTTGTTCTGGAAGTACTCATGCAGCGCCCGCAACGCTGGCAATTCCAGCGCCTGCGCGGCAAAGCACAAGCCCACCCGGCGCGTTGGTGCCGGCAAATGCCAGGGCCGAATCACCACCCCGGCCCGCTCTGCCGCCAGTGACTGCGGCAACATCGCCACACCCACACCGGCCGCCACCATGTGCAAGGCCTGGGTCAACGAACCGGCATGCCCGGCCACCGCTTGGGGCGAGCGACCGTACAAAGCCATCAGCCGCTGGTGGGAATCATGCTGCGGGCAAGTGATCCAGTCTTCGATCGGCGCCCACGCCTGTTCTTTGCCACCGACTGCCATCGGGTGTGCAACCGGCAGCGCCATCACGTAGGACTCTTCCCAAAGCGGCAGGAACAATTCGTCCTCACAGCACATTTCCTCAACGGCCAGGCGCCCCTCGCCTTCGCACCCTTCCTGCAAGGTCAGCAGCAAACCGGGCAGGCCTTGGTGCGCCATGCGCAGGAAGGTTTCGATCTGGCTGTCGGCAATATCGCCCTCCACGCCCAGCTCCAGCGCGATGCGGTTTTCGCGCCCGCGAAACAGCCGGCTCAACGCATCGGCCTCAGCCACCATGCGCCGCGCTTGTGGATACAGCACCCGCGCTTCATCGCTCACCTCAACCCCACGGGGCTGACGCAAAAACAGCGCCACACCCAACTCTTCTTCCAGTTGCTTGATGGTCACCGACAACGTCGGCTGGCTGACGAACAGGCGCTGCGCGGCGGCGGTGATATTGCGCTCTTCAAACACCGCAAGAAACGCCTTGAGATGACGCACATCCATAGTTAATACCGATGACAGACAGAGGAATAAGGCATTTTTCAGCCATTCAAGGGCTAAATATACTGCGACCCAGGTTTAGTTATTTGTTTTTCTTATCTCAGGAGTTTCACCATGAGCAAGCCATTGATCATCATCACCGGCGCCAGTTCGGGCATTGGCGAGGCCACTGCACGCTTGCTGTCGGCCGCCGGCCACCCGCTGTTGCTGTTGGCCCGCCGCATCGACCGGCTCAACGCCCTGGACCTGCCGAACACCTTGAATCGCGGTGTCGACATCACCGACCGCGCCGCCCTGGTAGCGGCGGTGAAAGAAGCCGAGGCCCGATTCGGCCCGGCCGATGCGCTGATCAACAATGCCGGCGTGATGCTGCTGGGCGCGGTCAGCGAACAGGACCCGGCGCAGTGGGAGCAGATGCTCGACGTCAACGTGAAAGGCCTGCTCAACGGCATTCATGCGGTGGCCGGCAGCATGGTCGAGCGCAAGGGCGGCACCATCATCAACGTCAGCTCGGTGGCCGGGCGCAAGACCTTCCCCAACCACGTTGCGTATGTGGGCACCAAGTTTGCGGTGCATGGGATTTCGGAAAACCTGCGGGAAGAGTTGTCGCCGCACAATGTGCGCGTAGTCACCATTGCCCCGGGCGCGGTGGAAACCGAGCTGTTGAGCCACACCACCGATGAAGCCATCAAGACCGGCTACCAGGCGTGGAAACAGGACATGGGCGGCACGGTGCTGAGTGCCGATGACGTGGCCTCGGCGATTGCCTATGCCTACCAGCAGCCACAGCACGTATGCATTCGCGAAATCGTGCTGGCGGCGACGCGTCAACAACCGTAAGAAGCCAAGGCAGACAACACAAATCCAATGTAGGAGCTGGCTTGCCAGCGATAGCGGTGTATCAGCCATGCATCTGTTGCTCATACACCGCTATCGCAGGCAAGCCAGCTCCCACAGTGGACCGCATTCCAGTCTCACGGGCTATTTGAGTTCGGCCAGGCGCCGCTCGATAAAGCGCTTCAACCCGGCCTGCACCGTCAATCGCGCATGCCTTCGGTCACCAGCGTCACCAACCGGTCGAGGCTTTGGCCCCAGCCTTCGTGAAAGCCCATGGCTTCGTGCGCCTGCTTGGTTTCGGCGCTCCAGTGCATGGCGCGGGCGGTGTAGAGCGTCTTGCCGTCGACATCTTCAAAGGTGACTTGGGCGGTCATGAACGGCTGGCCCGAAGGAATCCAGGCGGGGGTGAACGCGTCGGTAAACACCAGCCGGCTGGGGGCGGTAATTTCGAGGAATACACCTTGCGTCGGGTATTCGCTGCCATCGGGCGCGCGCATCAGCGTACGAAACTGCCCACCCACCCACAGGTCCATTTCGCACTCGGGGGTGGTCATGCCGTGTGGGCCCCACCATTGCTGCAATAAAGCCGGCTCGGTCCAGGCGCGGAACACGCGACGGCGAGGGGCGTCGATCAAGCGGCTGATGGACAATTCAAATTCGGCGGGTTTGGGTTGATGAGTCATGGGTAAACCTCCTGGATTTTATTGTTGTGTTCAGAGATTCAATTCACGCACCGGGCGTACTTCCACACTGCCGACCCGGGCGGCCGGAATGCCACCGGCCACCTGGATCGCTTCGTTCAAGTCCTTGGCCTCGATCAGGTAAAACCCAGCGAGCTGCTCCGTGGTTTCGGCCAACGGTTCGGCGGCGAGCATCCGCCCGCAGGCCATCACGGGCTCGGCATAGGCCAAACATTACTGGGCCTTGGGGCTGTCGGGCGAATCATGCAGCACCTGTTCGTTGCTAGAGATCAGGCAGAGGTGTTTCATCGAATTCTCCGTTTTCGGACACTCAACTATAGTCCCCGGCGACCAGGGTTCCAGCTCGAACATCGTGGTGCCATTGGCGGTGGGTGCGCTGGTAACCGACAGCCCCCCGAAAAATAATTGCGAATAGTGCAAACCCGCTAGAATCCGCGCTTCTTTGTAGGATTTCGGATGCTACGCCGATGGAAACCCGCCTCGTCGCCTATCAGACGTTGACTGCCCTGCAACAACAGCAACTCAACGCCCTTGAAGTGCATCCCGAACAACTGGGTTTTTCCGGCGATATCTACTGTGCGCTGAACACCCTGCTGGTCAATCCGAATCCCGGCGTGGCAGGCTTTGCGTTACTCGCCGACGACATTCCCGTCGCCTTCCTACTGCTCAAACGCCCACCCTGCCTGCCCCATTGGGCGGATGAACACAGCGCCACGCTGCATGCGTTGCAAGTCGATCGCCATCAGCAAGGCCTGGGGTTTGGCAAAGCCTGCCTGCAAGCCCTCCCGGCCGCCGCGCGCCTGGTTTGGCCGCAGATCAAGGCGCTGGAACTGTCGGTGGACACCGACAATGTGGCGGCGATGGGGCTGTATTTGCAGCAGGGCTGGGTGGACAGCGGGGAGGCGTATAAGGGGCGGATCGGGTATGAGCGCCGGTTGGCGTGGGCATTTGATAAGGACTAACGATTACGCGGTATCGAACGGCTGTTGCAGGAGCGAACGTGCTCGCTCCTGCCAGTGGTGCGGTCAGGCGGATTCGGCTTCGATCGGGATCCAGATTTCGACTGAACCCGTGCCTCTGTCCACATTGAAGTCGGCGCTGTAGCGCTCAAAATCAGCCCCGACCACCTTGTACCCGGAGCCCGGCAGCCACTCGAACATGATGCGTTCATAGGTCTGCGCCAGCGCCTGCACCGGGCCGTAGTGCGGGAACACCGCATAACGATGGGCCGGGATTTCAATCGACTGGAAGTTGCTCGGCACATCGCCCTTGGCCGGTACTTCAACGCCCGCCAGGTAGTCGAATTCATCGTGTTTGGCGTTGTAGCACACGCCGTAGGTCACACCGCCTACACGCTTTTTGATTTCTTTGACGCAGCTGTCGAACAATTCCCACAACTTGGGAATATCCCCCAGCGTGGCCTTTGAATAACGCCCGTGCACCCCCGCGATCACCAGGGCCTTGCCCTCTTCCATGCGTGGCTGTAACGGCAGTTTTGTCTGCTGATCCATCTGAACAGTCTCCTTCTTATGAGGGAACAAACCCGCGTCGAGTATAGGGGCATATCCCCGCCGTACTCCAAGCAGAAATTTTTGCAGCAGCATCTGGACAATTGGCCATCACCGACCGTATTGTCTGCCCCGCAGGCCACCGCAGTGGCCGACGTCGCTCGGACGGTTCCGGGCGCTTACGTATTTCGAGGCAACCATGGCCGAACCCAGTTCGCCGCGCCGCTTTGCGCGCATAGATCGACTCCCCCCTTACGTTTTCAATATCACTGCCGAGCTGAAGATGGCTGCGCGTCGGCGCGGCGAAGACATCATCGACTTGAGCATGGGTAACCCGGACGGCGCCACGCCACCGCACATCGTGGAAAAAATGGTCACCGTCGCCCAGCGTGAAGACACCCACGGTTACTCCACCTCCAAAGGCATTCCGCGGCTGCGCCGGGCGATTTCGCGCTGGTACAAAGACCGCTACGAAGTGGACATCGACCCGGAAACCGAAGCGATCGTGACCATCGGTTCCAAGGAAGGCCTGGCGCACTTGATGCTGGCCACCCTGGACCAGGGCGATACCGTGCTGGTGCCCAACCCCAGTTACCCGATTCACATCTACGGTGCCGTGATTGCCGGCGCCCAGGTGCGCTCGGTGCCGCTGATTCCGGGCGTGGATTTCTTCGCTGAACTGGAACGCGCCATTCGCGGCTCGATCCCCAAGCCGAAGATGATGATCCTCGGCTTCCCGTCCAACCCCACCGCGCAGTGCGTGGAGCTGGACTTCTTCGAGCGGGTGATCGCCCTGGCCAAGCAGTACGACGTGCTGGTGGTGCACGACCTGGCCTACGCCGACATCGTCTACGACGGCTGGAAAGCCCCCTCGATCATGCAAGTGCCGGGCGCCAAGGACATTGCGGTGGAGTTTTTCACCCTGTCCAAAAGCTACAACATGGCCGGCTGGCGCATTGGCTTCATGGTCGGCAACCCGGAACTGGTCAACGCCCTGGCGCGCATCAAGAGTTACCACGACTACGGCACCTTCACCCCGCTGCAAGTCGCGGCGATTGCGGCGCTGGAAGGCGATCAGCAGTGCGTGAAAGACATTGCCGAGCAGTACCGCCAGCGTCGCAACGTGCTGGTCAAAGGCCTGCATGAGCTGGGCTGGATGGTTGAGAACCCGAAGGCGTCGATGTACGTCTGGGCGAAGATTCCCGAGGCGTATGCCGCGATGGGTTCACTGGAATTTGCCAAGAAGCTGCTGCTTGAGGCGAAGGTGTGTGTATCGCCGGGCATTGGCTTTGGTGAGTATGGCGACGACCACGTGCGCTTTGCGCTGATCGAAAACCAGGACCGGATTCGCCAGGCGGTGCGCGGCATCCGGGCGATGTTCCGGGCAGATGGGCTGGTTAAAAAGCAGACGCCTGACCCGATCTAACGGCAGGAACCCAATCAATGTGGGAGCTGGCTCCCACATTTGACCAGGTACACACATTTTGTTTTGCGGTGTGCCTGTTAGACCACCAGCGACAGCAACATGATAAAGCCCAACGCCACCACCGACAGAATGGTCTCCATCGCGGTCCAGGTCTTGAATGTTTCAGCCACGGTCATATTGAAATACTGCTTCACCAGCCAGAACCCCGCATCGTTGACGTGAGACAACACCAACGAGCCCGCCCCCGTCGCCAACACCAGCAACTCGCGGTTCACCCCCGGAATCATCCCCACCACCGGCACCACAATGCCTGCACCGGTAATGGTCGCCACGGTCGCGGAACCGGTGGCCACGCGAATCACCGCCGCCACCAGCCAGGCCAGCAGGATCGGGTTGATCTGCGCGGTCACCGCCATATGGCCGATCACATCACCCACGCCGCTGGTCACCAGCATCTGCTTGAAGCCACCACCGGCACCGATGATCAGGATGATCGCTGCGGTTGGCGCAAGGCTCGCGTCGAGCAACTTGAGGATCTGCTTGGAACCGATGCCCTGGCGATGGCCGAAGGTGTACAGCGACAGCAGCAAGGCCAGCAGCAAAGCGGTGATCGGGTGACCGATCATGTCCATCCAGTTGCGGATCGCGTGGCCGTCCGGCAGGGCGACGTCGGCGAAGGTTTTGAGCAGCATCAGGAACACCGGCAGCAGCACGGTGATCAGGGTGACACTGAAGCTCGGCAGGGTCTTGGACTCCGGCTGCTCACGGGCCAGTTGGTCCACCAGTTCCTGGGACGGGTTGCCCGGGATGTACTTGGCAATGAACGAACCGTAGAGCGGCCCGGCGATGATCGCTGTAGGCAACGCGACGATCAGGCCGTAGAGAATGGTCTTGCCGATGTCGGCACCGAACACGCCGATCGCCAGCAACGGGCCCGGGTGCGGTGGCACCAGGCCGTGCACCGCCGACAGGCCAGCCAACAGCGGAATGCCGATCTTGATCAGCGACACGCCGGTGCGACGCGCGACGATAAACACCAGCGGGATCAGCAGTACAAAACCGATCTCGAAGAACAGCGGGATGCCCACCAAAAACGCGGCGAACATCATGGCCCACTGCACCCTCTCCTTGCCGAAGGCGCGCACCAGGGTTTGGGCGATCTGATCGGCACCGCCGGAATCGGCCATCATCTTGCCGAGCATCGTACCCAGCGCCAGGATAATCCCGACAAAGCCAAGCACCCCGCCAAAGCCATCCTGGAAGGCCTTGATGATCTTGTCCACGGGCATGCCCGAGGTCAGGCCGAGGAAGCCGGCGGCGATGATCAGTGCAATGAACGGGTGGACTTTGAACCGGGTGATCAACACGATCAGGCCGATGATGGTCACCACTGCATCGAGTAGCAGGTAGGTATCGTGGGACAAGCCAAACATGGGGGTCTCTCCTGTTTGTTGTTGTTATTAAAGCCGGTAAAAAATTCAGTGCAGGCGGACAGCGCTATCTTGTCCGGCAAAAAATTATTTGGTTGGTTCAAAACCGTGTTCAAGCCACCAGGCATTGGTTTGCTCGGCCAGGTCTTCAACGCTGTCGACGCTGGCGTTGAGGGCCAGGGTCAGCGGCTCGCCCACTGGCGATTCAAGGGTGGCGAACTGGCTGTCGATCAGGCTGGCCGGCATGAAATGGCCGGGGCGATGGGACACACGGTCGGCGGCGACTTCGCGGGTCAGTTCCAGGAATACAAACCCCAGGCCCGGTGCGGCTTCGCGCAGGTGGTCGCGGTATTTCTTTTTCAGGGCCGAGCAGGTGAGCACGGGATGCTCGCCGGCCTTGAGCGAACGGCGCAGTTCATCGCACAGGATGTCGAGCCAGCCGGCGCGGTCGTCGTCGTTAAGGGGATGGCCGGCACTCATCTTCTCGATGTTCGCGGCGGGGTGAAAGCTGTCGCCTTCAATGGCCGTGGCGCCGTTCAGCAGGCACAGGGCCTCGCTGACGCTGGACTTGCCACAGCCGGAAACGCCCATGATCACGAGGGCAGTAACAGGTTGACTCATGAAACACCTCAAGACGCAGATAGCGCTACCTTTGCACGCTGTAAGGCTAGTGCAAAAACAGGCTTTTCCCGCGCCGTCTTGTCATTTTTATGGAGTGACGCGTGCATCCTCTCCAAAAGGCTTGAGTCGGAACAGGCATCCCAACGTTCAAGGATTTGCAGGGTCTTGGAGACAGCGCTACCTTAGTGCCTCGATTTTTGTTTGGCAAGCCGCCTGATGACCCCCAAGAACGATAAAAATACCCGCACCACGGGCCGCCCTACCCTCAATGAAGTAGCCCGCCTCGCCGGCGTGAGCCCGATTACTGCCTCCCGCGCCTTGCGCGGCATCAGCACCGTGGCCACCGAACTGGTGGAAAAAGTGCAAAAAGCGGCGGCCGAACTGAGCTACGTGGTCAACCCGGCGGCCCGCGCCCTGGCGTCGGCCCAGAGCCAGTCGGTGGTGGTGTTGGTGCCGTCGCTGTCCAACCTGCTGTTTATCGAAACCCTGGAAGCCATCCACCAGGTGCTGCGGCCCAAGGGCTTTGAAGTGCTGATCGGCAACACCCACTATTCGCGCGATGAAGAAGAAGACCTGTTGCGCAACTACATGGCCTACCAGCCTCGGGGTTTGCTGCTGACCGGGTTTGACCGTACGGAAAGTGCCCGGCGCATGGTCGAATCCAGCAACGTGCCGTGTGTGTACATGATGGATCTGGACCCGGGCGCCGGCCTTAACTGCGTAGGATTTTCGCAGTTGAACGCCGGGGAAACAGCGGCGGCGCATTTGATCTCACGGGGGCGCAAGCGCCTGGCCTACATTGGCGCGCAACTGGACCAGCGCACGTTGTTGCGCGGTGAAGGTTTTCGTCGCGCATTGCAGCAAGCGGGGTTGTATGACCCGGCGCTGGAAGTGCTGACGCCACAGCCGTCATCGCTGGGCCTGGGTGGCGAGTTGTTCCTGCAGTTGCTGGCCAGCCATCCGGACGTGGACGCGATCTTCTTTGGTAACGACGACCTGGCCCAGGGCGCGCTGCTGGAAGCGTTGCGCCATGGCATCAAGGTGCCGGAGCAGATTTCGGTGCTGGGCTTTAACGACCTGCCCTCTTCCTCGTTCATGGTGCCGCGTTTAAGCAGCATCAGTACGCCGCGTGAAGCCATTGGCCGGCGTGCGGCGGAGCATCTGTTGACGGTGATGGCCGGCAACAAGATCGCCCGGCCGGTGGTGGACATGGGGTTTGAGTTGAAGGTGCGCGAGAGTACCTAGGCGGTAGCTGTAGGAAGTGGCTGGTCTTGATGGCAGCGCCTTGCTCCGTTGCCTACAGGTACGTCAGAATCCGCCGGCTTGTGCGCCTGGGTAGGGCTCTCTAAGGTTGCCCGGTCGCTGAATTTCTCAGTGATCGGGTTTAGTAGCCCGAGCTGTCACATAAAGATGCATGAGCGTCATCTATCAGACTTACCTGTCTGTGCTTGATGGTGGCTGTGCGCAGGGCGCCCTCGTGGCGCGCCGGATTTTTGTGTGACTTTGCCGGTCTACTAACCTGCGTGCAGCCGCCACCCTTTCGTTTAGTAGCGATCAGGTGATGGCCCAGATAGAGGTCACGCTTATGTTCAAAGTTACTCCCAATCCTCCGTCCTTATTCACCGTCAGCACTGACGTCAGTAGCGAAAGCCTGATCGCCAACAGCTACGAGACGTTTTCCTCGGTCAGCACATTATTGCTCGACCTGTCTGATGAACTCACCGGCAAAGACCGCGACACGGCATTGGCGATTCACCAACTGAGTGAGTTGGGCGTATTGCTGATGGGCAAGCTGATGGACCAGGAATCACCGCGCTGCTAAGGGCCCATGTGGGAGCTGGCTTGCCTGCGATAGCATCACCTCGGCATGCCTGATACACCGAGGTGCCTGCATCGCAGGCAAGCCAGCTCCCACATTTTTAGTCGTCGTTGGCCCATGCCCCTGCTAAATTGCCCACCTGCCTTCTCACCCTCGCAAGGAAAGCACCATGAGCCATTCGCTGAAAATCCTCGGTCGAGCTTCCTCCATCAACGTGCGAAAAGTGCTGTGGACCTGCCAGGAACTGGGCATTTCCTACGACCGCGAAGACTGGGGCATCGGCTTCGCCTCCACCCAGTCTCCCGAATTCCTGGCCCTGAACCCCAACGCCCAAGTCCCGGTACTCATCGATGACAACGGCGTGCTGTGGGAGTCCAACACCATCTGCCGCTACCTCGTGGGCCTGCACCAGCGCCACGACCTGCTGCCCGTCGAGCCGGCAGCCCGGGCCAGAGTCGAGCAATGGATAGACTGGCAAGCCATCGAACTCAACCGTTCCTGGGGTGATGCTTTCACCGCGTTGGTGCGCAACAACCCCGACAACCTGGACGCGCACGCCATTGCCGTCGCGGTAAAGGCCTGGAACGACAAGATGGGCCTGCTGGAACAACAACTCGTCAAAACCGGTGCCTACGTGGCCGGTAACGCCTTCACACTGGCCGACATCCTCATCGGCCTGTCGGTGCACCGCTGGCGGATTACGCCCATGGAGCATCCACCGTACCCCGCGATCAGCGCCTACTACGCAACCCTCAGCCAACGCCCAGGCTTCCAAACCTTCGCCCTCGACGGGCACAACTAAAAACAAGGACTCCACCATGAACGGACTCAACGTACTACTCACCGGCGCCTGCGGCCGCATCGGCAAGACGTTTTTCGAAGCCTCGAAAGACCGCTACCGCTTCACCCTCACCGACCGCATCGAGCCGGATTTCGCCCTCGGCGAACACCGTTTCGTGCACGCCGACCTGAGCGACAAAACCAGCCTCGCCGCCTTGCTCGACGGCATTGACGTGATCGTGCACCTCTCGGGCATCCCCCACGCCAGCGCGACCTTCGACGAGTTACTGCCCAACAACATCCTGGCCACCACCTACCTGTTCGAAGCCGCCGTTGCCGCCGGGGTAAAACGCCTGGTGTTCGCCAGCAGCGCCCAGACCATCGAAGGCTACCCGGTCGACCGCCAGATCACCCCCGGCATGCCGGTATTGCCCGCCAACCTGTATGGCGTGAGCAAATGCTACGGCGAAGCCCTGTGCGGTTTTTACGCGGCCAAAACCCCGCTCTCCACCATCGCCTTGCGCATTGGTGCGTTTGAATTCCCCGAAACCCACGACCTGAACAACGCCCGCGACCTCAGCGCCTGGCTCAGTCCACGCGACGCCGTGCAACTGCTGCAACGCTCGGTGGAAACCATCGGGGTGAAATACCTGATCGCCCACGGCATTTCCAATAACCGCTTCAAACGCCTGGACCTCAGCGAAACCACCCGTGTGCTGGGTTACCAACCAGTGGATGACGCGTTCCAAACATTCGAGATCCCGATCACTTACTGAGCGCCTTAACACACTACCCGTGGCTGTCTACTGTCATAAGTGACAGTAGACAGCTACAACCGCAGAGCACTAAATAAAACTCCACCTGTTCCGCTGACAGACAAGGAGTTCGCGATGACCGCCGACAACCTCTTTACCCACCACGCCCCCCACGGCCGGCTGGTGGCGCTCAAAGCCTATGAAGGCCCCATTGATACCACCCATGTCACCTACCGTGAAACACCGACAGGCACAAGAATCATCAACCTTGATGGTCGAGAGCTACTCGACGACAACAGGTCTCGGGGCATTCAAATCAGCTTTTCCAGCAACTTCCTTCCCGGCGAGCACCCGGTCCCGCAAGACACGTCTACTGCCTTTGCTCAGTTGGCGTATTTCCGTCAGGTCGGCGATCACAGAACATCGAGTCGGGCGAAAAGCGGCGTTCTTGAGCTAGTGACCTATGACCGGGAAAGAACCTTCGCCACCGGTATCTACCATGTTGTCGCCGAGGTAGATGGCGCCGATCACGAGTTCATCGGCAGCTTCGCAATTCGCTATATCCAGGACGATAAAAGCTAAGTGCGTTGCATCTCGCAATAAAACCTTGAAATACCAAGCTCCCAGCAATAAATCAGCGGATGTGCCGATAAATCCTCAATTTTCACAAACGCTGATTTCCGATAGCAGGCTAAGATTCCAGGTCTCTGCCCCTGGACGACTCCCATGCCTTCACTTTCTGCTGCAGACGGCATCGACCCAATTCGCGCCGCGCACATCAGCGCACGCATCGATCGCCTGCCCGCCGTTGCCACCATTTGGCGTTTGGTAGCCCTGTTGTCGATCGGCGGTTTTTTCGAGCTGTACGACTTGTTCCAGACCGCCTACATCAGCCCCGGCTTGATCAGCGACGGAATTTTTCACACCGGTAGCCAAGGCGTATTCGGTTTCTCCGACCAGGCAGCCTTTGCCTCGGCGACCTTCCTCGGCCTGTTCCTCGGCGCCAGCCTGCTCAGCCCGATTGCCGACCGCTACGGGCGCCGGGCGATCTTCACCTTTGCGTTGATCTGGTACACCGTCGCCACCGTGCTGATGGGCATCCAGACCTCAGCCTTGGGGATTATCTGCATGCGCTTTCTGGTAGGCATTGGCCTTGGGATCGAGCTGGTGACCATCGACGCCTACCTCTCGGAACTGGTGCCCAAGCGCATGCGCAGTTCGGCGTTTGCCTTTGCGTTTTTCATCCAGTTCCTGTCGGTGCCGGCGGTGGCGCTGATGTCGTGGTGGCTGGTGCCGCAGGCGCCGTTCGGGGTTTCGGGCTGGCGCTGGGTGGTGTTGAGCAGTGCGGTGTTTGCGCTGTTTATCTGGCAACTGCGCAAACGCCTGCCGGAATCACCGCGCTGGCTGGCGCAAAAAGGCCGATTCGACGAGGCCGGGCAGATCATGCACAGCCTGGAGGCACGCTGCCAGAAGGACCACGGCAAGCCACTGGATGAGCCGGAACCGCAAGCCGTCAGCGTGCAGGGCCAAGGGCGGTTTGCCGATATCTGGCAACCGCCGTACCGGCGCCGGGCGTTGATGCTGATTGTGTTTCATGTGTTCCAGGCCATCGGCTTTTTCGGCTTCGGCAACTGGCTGCCGGCGCTGCTCTCGGGCCAGGGCGTGAGCGTGACCCACAGTTTGGGTTATGCCTTTATCATCACCCTCGCCTACCCGCTGGGGCCGCTGCTGTTTGTGAAGGTGGCGAACCGTTTTGAAAACAAATGGCAGATTGTCGGCTCGGCGCTCGGCGCGGTGATCTTCGGCAGCTTGTTCGCGCTGCAAACCACCGCCGTAGGGCTGGTGATTTGCGGGGTGATGATCACGTTTTGTAACGCCTGGTTGAGCTTCAGTTACCACTCCTACCAGAGCGAACTGTTCCCCACCAACATCCGCGCCCGGGCGGTAGGTTTCTGCTATTCGTTCAGCCGCTTGTCAACGGTGTTCAGCAGTTTGCTGATTGGCGTGATCCTCGAACACCTCGGCACGCCGGGCGTGTTGGCGTTTATTGCCAGCAGCATGTTGATCGTGATGATCACCATCAGTTGGTTCGGCCCGCGTACCCGCAACCTGGCGCTGGAGAACATTGCCCACTAGCGGCAAACAATCGCCGTCGGCACGCCAACGTTTGCCGACGGTGGCGGCCAAAAGCCCCGTAAACACGGGGCTATACCACTGGGCACGCTAATTGCTCCACCAGAGGCACCGCTCACATCCACAGGTGTCCTGATCATGCTGATCAACAACAATCCCCAGGCTCAGTCGACGATCCAACGCATCAAGCGCGCCGACATGGACCCGGCCAACGCCGCCGCCAGCGCGCTGTACAGCGGTGCCGCGCAAAACGCGCAGGGCGCCGCGGGGGTGACCACCACCCAGGCAGCCGCCGACGCCACCGCCGACAACATCAACGCGGCCTTTGCCAAGACCCGCGTGCAGTTGCAGGCCACTACGGCGACCACGTCGACCACCGATGTGCCCAAGACCGATTCCACCTCGTCGGCTCGCAGTGATTTCACCGACTACATGAAGAAGAGCCCGGCCGAGCGCATCCGTGAGCAACTGCTCAAGGAACAGGGTTTGACCGAGGCCGATGTGAAGAACCTGCCTGCGGATAAACAGGATGCTATTTCCAAGGAAGTGGCAGAGCGCCTGAAAGAGCAGCAGACGCAGCAAGTAGCGGCGAAAACCGCAGACCCGCAGGCGCAGACGGTGAAAGAGACCCTGGCTGCGATCTAAACCCAGACAATACAAACCCTGTGGTCAGGGAGCTTGCTGGGGTGAGGGAGCTGCTGTGGTGAGGGAGCTTGCTCCCGCTGGAGTGCGCAGCGCTCCCGGGATTTTGGGGCCGCTTCGCAGCCCAGCGGGAGCAAGCTCCCTCACCACAGCAAGCCCCCTCACCACAAAAGCTCCCTCACCACAGCAAGCCCCCTCACCACAAAAGCTCCCTCACCACAGCAAGCCCCCTCACCACAGGTCATGTGCCAGTCATGAATACCGGTTACTGCAGTTGCAACGTGGAGTTGAACTGACTGATCGCATCCACCACATGCCGTGACCCTTCCTGAATCTCCAGGATCACCTGCCCCGCCTCATTCGCCAGCTCTACCCCAAGCCCCGTACGACTCAAGCTCGACTGCATGCTCGACACCGCGCTGATCGACAGGTCGTGGTTTTTGCGCACCACGTCCACAATCTCGATCGTCGCCTGGCTGGTTCGCGCCGCCAAACTGCGTACTTCATCCGCCACCACCGCAAACCCCCGCCCATGCTCACCCGCTCGGGCCGCTTCGATCGCGGCGTTCAGCGCCAGCAGGTTGGTCTGGTCGGCGATGCCGCGAATGGTCTGCACGATGCTGCCGATGATGTCCGACTGCTTGCTCACCGCATCAATGCTGATGGCCGCCTGGTTCAGGTCGCGGGAAATCTCTTCGATGATCTGTACGGTCTGCTGCACCACTTGCGAACCCTTGCGGGCACAGGCGTCGTTCTGCACCGAGGTGGCGTGGGCCGAGTCGGCGGCGGTGCGCAAGGTGGTGACCTGGTCGGTGATGTCACTGGCGAACTTCACCACTTTGTACAGGCGCCCGTTGGCATCGAAGATCGGGTTGTAGGAAGCCTCCAGAAACAGCGTTTGTCCGAATTTGTCTTTGCGCTCAAACCGGTGAGAGTGATATTCGCCGCGATTAAGCGAGGCCCAGAATGCTTTGTAGGCCGGCGACTCGGTCTCCCCGCGATGACAAAACAGGCTGTGGTGCTGGCCAACGATTTCACTGAGGGAATACTTCACCGTCTTCAGGAAGTTGTCGTTGGCATTCAGGATCTGGCCTTGCGGGGTGAACTCGATCACCGCCATGGAGCGGCCAATCGCGTCGATCAGGCTCTGGTTTTCATGCTCGCGGTGTATCCGCGCCGAGATGTCCGAGGCGACCTTGATCACGCTTTTCACCTGGTTGTCGGCACCGAGCACCGGCATGTAGCTGGCTTCCAGCCACACTTCCTGGCCATGTTTATTCAGCCGCATGAAGGTGCCACTCAGGGCCTCGCCCCGCGCCAGGTCGCGCCATAGCTTGGCGTAGGCGTCGGTGTGGGTGTAGGCCTCTTCGCAGAAAATCCGGTGATGCTTGCCGCGAATTTCTTCGGCGCTGTAGCCCATGGTCTTGCAGAAGTGTTCATTGGCATCCAGCACGATGCCGTCGCGGTCAAACTCGATCATTGCCATGGAACGGCTGATGGCGGCCAATTTGGCCTTGGCTTCGGTGAGGGCGCAGGAGAAACGTTCGATTTCCAGCAGGTCGGATTTGTGTTGGCGGTTGAACATGTCGGATCACCCTTTATTTTCCCGTCGCCCACGCGGGCGCATTCCATTCACGGCTTGAATCTTGATTGCAGACCTTTATGGGGAAAACCATCCGAAACGCTTTATATGCAATGCGTCATCAACGGTTCTGGATGAGCATAGTCAGGCGTTGGCGCTATGCAAGGCCACTAGTCAGCGAGCATTTTCAACAAGGCATTCACCGCAGGGGAAGGTGAACGGCTGGTTGAACCGACCAAGGCAAATTCGCGATAAACCGGAACGCTCAGGGGCATCACGCACAGGCCCTGGCGCTGCGCCGGGAGGGTGATTTCCGGCACCAGCGTCACGCCTACTCCTTCACGTACCAGGCTGAAGGCGCTGCTCCATTCACGCACTTCCACCCGGATGTCCTGGATGACCAAACCGACTTCAGCGCTGAGGCTGCGGGCATTGGCCGTGCAACCGCCGGTAGCCAGCACAAAAGGTTGTTGCAGCAACTCTTCAAACGTCACCGAATCCCGGCCCGGGCGAGCGGCCAGTGCATGCCCGGCCGGCAGCACCGCCAGCCAGTTGTCCCGCCCCAGCAGCGTGGCATTGCGCTCGGGCTTAGGGTTGAGCACCACGCCCAGGTCGATCAGGCCGGCATCGAGCAAGGTGTTCACCTCGTTGTCCGTCACCTCCAGGGTGGTCACTTCAATACCCGGATACAGCTGGTTGAAACGCCGCAGCAGCGGCGCCAGGAACGCTGCCAGCACCATGGGAAAGCTGGCGATACGAATCGTCCCACGCAGCATGGGGCGTGCTTCATCCACGGTGCTGCGAATAGCCTGCAACGCCCCCAACATCACCCGCGCCTGCTCGATCACCTGCAAGCCCAAGGCCGTAGGCAAGGTTTGGCGGGCCTCACGCGTGAACAATTGCGCACCGAGGTTGGCCTCGATGGCCGCCATCGCCTGGCTGGCGGCAGACTGGGTCATGCCCACGCGCTCAGAGGCCGCGGTGATGCTGCCGTTGTCCGCCACGGCCACCATCAGGCGCCAGTGCATCAGGTTCATCATGGCAGTAGCTGTCCTTATGGGTGGTTCTGAAAGTTTAATTTTACCCAAGGTGTCATGCCATTGAGACTGGCGCAAATGTCCAACGGAGCTGCCTTGATGAAGCTGTATTTTTTGCCGAATGCCTGTTCCCTCGCTGCCCATATCGTATTGCTGGAAGCGGGTTTGCCGTTTGAACTGAATCGCATCGACAACCAGAAAAAAACCACCGCCGACGGCGAAGATTTCCTGCTCATCAACCCCAAGGGCTACGTGCCTGCACTGCGCCTGGATAAGGGTGAGGTGCTGACCGAAGGTGCCGCCATCCTGCAGTACCTGGCCGATCTTGCGCCGCGGGCCAGCCTGGCGCCGGTGAATGGCAGCTGGGAGCGGATACGGTTGCAGGAGTGGCTGAATTTTGTCGGCAGCGAGATCCATGGCGGGCTGGCTGTGTTGTTCAAAGACGCGATCGCGCAGGAAGTAAAAGCACTGTTCAAGGCCACGCTGTTCAAGCGGTTTGCGATTCTGGTGCAGACGCTGGAGCGTCAGGATTACCTGCTGGGCGCACAGTACTCGGTGGCGGATGCGTACCTGTTTGTGGTGCTGCGTTGGGCGCGATTGTTTGATATCGATTTGCAGCAGTGGCCGGCGCTGGCAGAATTTCAGCAGCGGGTAGGCGAACGGCCGGCGGTGATTGCCGCCCTTGCCGCTGAAAATCCATGACCTGAAATGCGATCAACCTGTAGGCGCTGGCTTGCCTGCGATAGCGATGGTGAATCCAACACCGCTATCGCAGGCAAGCCAGCTCCCACATGGGTTCTTCGTTGGTTTAGAGAATGGGGTTCAAGCCATCGTTTTCGATGAATGCACTTAACGCCAACACATCCACCGACCCCGAGCGATCCTGATCCAGGTGCGCCACCTGGCTGCGTACCGCCTGATGAATGCGCCGGGTGCCCTGCCCCAGCTGCAGCGTGCCGCGCAGGTCCACCGCCTGCGCGGCCACGATTAACTCAATACTGGCCAGCCACACCACGCGCTGTACCAGTTGCCGGGTTTTCTCGACAACCGCCAGCGCCTGTCCCGCATAATCTTCCACGCGATCGGCCACCGGCACACTCACCGCCGGAATCGGATTGGCCAAATGCCCGATCTCTGCCATCAACGCCGAACTGGTGCGCTGCAAGGCCGCCATGCCCACGTGCCCGGGCTGGTTGATCAAAAAGCGCGGCAGTTCACTGGAAGCCGGCGACAACAGTTTGGCAATCCGCTCGGCGCTGCACACCGCCAAGCGGCTCAACGCCAGGCCCAAGCATTCCGCCGCCAGTGCCAGGTGCGTGCTGTCGAAATTCGCCGTGGCCAGCACCCGCGCGTCTTCACTGATCAACGCCGGATTGTCCGCACCGCTGGCCAGTTCCAGTTCGATCAACTCGCGCAACGCCTGCACTGCCTGCTGCGCCGCGCCCTGAACCACGGTGGCACACCGAAAGCTCAACGGGTCTTGCAAGCGACGCGGGTGATCGGCCAATTCGCCGCCATCGACTAACCGCAGCAACGCCGCTGACTGTTCACTCTGCCCCGGCGCCGGGCGCAACCGCGAAGCCCAAGGCTGGAAAGGACTGAGGTTGGCCCGATAGCCTTCACACGACAACGCCAGCCCCGCCATCACGGCCTGCAATGCCTGTTCGGCCTCGGCCACCAGCAACGCCCCGAGGCCGATGCTGGCGGCGTTGGCCGACACCAGCGCCAGGCCATCCTTGCCCGTCAGTGGCACGTTGAGCGCCAGGCTCAAATGCGCCAGTGGGGCAAGGTCGCTCTCGCCCAACGAACCGAGCAATGGCACCTCAGGCTCGATGCCAGAGTTGAGCAAATCCATCAGCGCCTGCGCCGCCCTCGGCGAAATCCCCGAACGCCCTTGGGCCAAACCTGCCAAACGGGCGGCGGTGATCGCGCGTAATTCCTGTCGATTGGCCAGGCGCCCCACGCCCACCGCACGCCCCAAAGGAATGCTTGCCTGCACGGGCGCTACCGGCGTGTCCACCGCCGCACCGAGGCCGGTGGTCACGCCGTAAATCGGCGCGCCTTGCGCCACCAGCCGCAGCAACAGTTGATGCCCTTCGTCGATACGCTGGCGGGCGGCAGCGCTGAAGTCAGCCGGCGCGTCTTGCCGGGCAATCAACAGCAAACCCTCAATCGTCAAACCACGGGGGTCTAAGTGAATCATGCCCAGCGCAACCGTTGGCCGATGCCCAGGCGTTTGGATTTTTCCAGCAGCGCATGGCCCAGGGCGATATCGCTGAGGCTCAAGCCGCGGTGCCAGAACAGGATGGTTTCTTCGGGAGTTTCCCGGCCGCTTTTCAAGCCGGCCACGATCTGCCCAAGCTCGGCATGCAAGGTCTCGGCGCTGAGTTTTCCGGCGTCGACATGGGCGCGCAATGCGCCGAACATCCCGCCCTTGCACTGGCCCCAATCGTCCACCACCAGCTTGTGCATGATGTCGGTCAACGACAACTCCACCGCGCTCATGGTGCCGTAGGGCACGACGAACGCGCCGGGTTTGATCCACTCGGTACGCAGCAACGGTTGCGGCTGATCCAGGCGTGAAGCCTCGACCACGATGTCGGCGTCACGCACCGTGGACTCCCAATCGTCGGTGACAATCACCGGCTTGCCGAGGTCGCGGCGCAGGCGTTCGGCAAAGGCTTCGCGGCTTTCACTGCGGCGTGAGTGCACGCGAATTTCGTCGAAGTCGAACAGGTGGTCCAGCAGCCGCACGTTCCAATACGCGGTGCCACGGGCACCGATGTGCGCGAGGACTTTACTGTCGGGCCGGGCCAGGTATTTGGCACCGATGGCGGTGACCGCGCCGGTACGCATGTCGGTGATCGCCGAGGCGTCGAGGATGGCTTTGGGGATGCCGGTGGCCGGGTCCAGCAGGTTGAGAATCGCCAGTTCCGAGGGCAGGCCCTTGCGGTAGTTGTCGACAAAATCGCCCACCACCTTGACCCCGGCGTAGCCGATTGCGCCGCCCAGCACACCGCGCAGCACGTTGAAGTGGCCGTTGATTTCACCGCCGGGAATCAGGTGCATGCGCGGCTCGATCACCGCCTCGCTGCGGCCCTGGATGGCCAGGCTGGCTTCGATGGCGTTGAGGATTTCGTCGTTGGTCAGGGCCAGTTCGTCGATGTCCAGGCCGTTGAGGAAGTCGATGTAGATCGGTTGCATGGTCTGCTCACTGATGGGTTGCGATGGGGCCTTGAGTAAGGACCTTTTTGTGGCTGGGAGGTTTTTTGTGGCTGGGAGGTTTTTTGTGGCTAGGAGGATCTTTGTGGCTGGGAGGATCTTTGTGGCTGGGAGGATCTTTGTGGCTGGGAGGGTTTTTGTGGTGAGGGGGCTTGTCCCCCGTTGGGCCGCGAAGCGGCCCCAATGAAGTCGCCGAGGGTTTCAGGCAGAGCGGGGTGACAGGTTTCAGGGCTGCTTCGCAGCCCAGCGGGGGACAAGCCCCCTCACTACAAAAGCCTTCTCTGCACAGGGGTGTTTGCATAGCGGAAACGTTAGGGGGCCTTGAACACGACTTGCTGCACATCGACCTTTTTCGGAATCAGGCCGTTGGCGAAAAACGCGTCGGCCGTGCCTTGTTGGGTGGCGATGTCCGTCGCGTTCAAAGGTCGGCTCGGGGTCGGTGAGCGGTGCTGGAAGTAGCTTTCTACCACCGCCGGCTGCAAGCCCAAGGTCTTGGCCATCAGCGCGACGCTTTGATCATGCTGGTCCAGCGACAACCGTTGGGCCTGGGCAAACACCTTGAGAATCGCGGCAATCGCTTGCGGGTGCTGCTGGGCAAACGGGCCGCTGGCAATAAAGAAACTGCCTGCCGGGTTCAGCCCCTGGCCATCTCCCAGCACCTTCGCCGAACCGTCCACCACAGCCGCCGAGTAGTACGGGTCCCACACCACCCAGGCATCGACCTTGCCTTGTTCAAACGCGGCGCGGCCGTCGGAGGGCGACAGGTACACCACGTTCACGTCCTTCCACTGCAAGCCGGCACGCAGCAGGCTTTTGAGGAACAGGTTGTGGGCGCTGGAGCCCTTGAGCAGCGCCACGCGCTTGCCCTTGAGCTCGGCCACGCTGTGCACGGTGCTGTCCTTGGGCAATAGGATGGCTTCGGTGCGGCCGTCATTCGGTTCGACGCCGATGTAGCGCATGTCGATGCCGGCGGCCTGGGCGAAGATCGGCGGGATGTCGCCGATATTGCCGATGTCGATGCTGCCGCCGTTCAAGGCTTCGATCAGCGGTGGGCCGCCAAGGAACTCGATCCACTCGACCTTGGTGCCCGGCAGCCCCTGTTCGAACAGGTGATGCTCACGGGCGAGCACCATGCTCACCGAGCTTTTCTGGTAACCGACACGCAGGGTGGCGGGCTCTGCTGCCAGCAGTGGCCCGGCGCACAGCGCCAACAGTGTGGCTGCGATGAGCTTGCGCATCAGAGACTCCCTTTAACCTTGGCCGCGACGTCTGCCGGCACCCATTGCTGCCAGACCTGCGGTTGTTCTTTCAGGAACGCTTCGGCCACTTGACGCGGCGCGGTGCGTTTCTCGGCCATTTGCGCGAGGATGCCGTTGAGCAGGTCAATCGGCAGGTCGACCTTTTCAAAGAATGTGACCAGTTGCGGGTACTGCGCCTTGAACGGCGCCGACACGCCAATCGCCAACCGCGCCGGCATCGAACGGGTGCCGATGGGGTGCGGGTTGTTGGCGTCGGCCAGGGTCTTCCAGGCGTCGGCGTTGAACGGTGGTTCTTCCAGTTTGATCAGCTTGAAGCGACCCAGCAGCGGCGTCGGCGACCAGTAGTAGAACAGCACCGGCTTGCCGCGACGGATCGACGAAGCCACCTCGGCGTCCAGCGCCGCGCCGGAACCGGTGCGGAAGTTGACGAAGCTGTCGGTCAGGCCGTAAGCCTTGAGTTTCTGGCTGTTGACGATCTCGGAGGTCCAGCCGGTGGGGCTGTTGAGAAAGCGCCCACGGGTTGGGTCTTCGGGGTCGCGAAACACGTCTTTGTAGCGGGCCAGGTCGGCCACCGATTTAAGCTCCGGGGCCAGGGGCTTGATGCCACGCTCGGCGGCGCCCTTGATCACGTATTCGGGCACCCACCAGCCTTCGGTGGCGCCTTTGACGGTGTCGCCCAGGCCAAACACTTTGCCTTCGTTTTCGGCCTTGACCCAAGCAGGGCTGCGCCCGGCCCATTCTTCGCCGATCACCTGGATATCGTCCTTGGCCAGGGCGGCCTCCAGGCTCACGGTGCTGCCGGGCAAGGTGTCGGTGGGCAGGCCGTAGCCTTTCTCGACGATCAGGCGCAGCACCTCGGTGATCAGGCTGCCGCTTTCCCAAGTGATGTCACCGAAGTGGATCGGCTTGGCAGGTTCGGCGGCCGTGGCTGATTGTGCCAGGACGGTGAGTGCCAATAGCGAGCCACCGAGCAGGTTCTTGATTGTTTTCATGTGTTACCTCTTGGTGATTCCATGAAGAGTGCTCTTGTGGCGAGGGAGCTTGCTCCCGCTGGACTGCGCAGCAGGCCCAAAGTTCTTGGGGCCGCCACGCGCCCCAGCGGGAGCAAGCTCCCTCGCCACAGGTTTTGCATCAGGGTTTAAAAGTCATAACTGAGCCGCGTGTAGTAGAACGCCCCTTCCGGCGCCGTCGGCGACAGGTAGCTGTATTGCTGGCCCGGGGTCTGGCGCAAACGGGTGTTGTAGTCGTCAGGTTTGCTGTCGAACAGGTTGTTGACGCCCACCGACACCCGCAGTTGTTTGGTGAAGGCGTAGTTCACGTCCAGGTCGGTGGTCCATTGCGCACCAAAGGTCTGGTCGTACTGCGCGTTGGCCTCGCTGGAGGCATATTTGCGGTACTTGCCGTAACGGGTTTCGTTGAGGGCGATGGTCCATTGGTTGAGCTTGTGGATCGCGCCAAACACCAGTTTGTCTTCCGGGTAGCCGTGCTCCAAAAAGCCTCGGGACTCGCGAGTCAGCACTTCAAAGCCGTTGGGGTTTTCGTGGATTTTCTCGATGGTGGTGCGGGCCTTGGTGTAGCCCGCCGACAGGTTCAGGTTGCCGAACTGTTCAAGGTCCAGGTTGTACTTGCCCACGATGTCGACGCCGCGGGTGCGGGTATCGGCGGCGTTGGTCATGAACTGCGCCCAGGAGTACTGGCCGTAGCCGGCGTCCTTGAGGATCTGCTCGGCCAGCGGCCCGGAAATACCGCCGCTGAACAGCAGGCGATCACGAATCGAAATCTGGTAGGCGTCGATGGTCAGGGACGCCTGGTCGGTTGGGCGCAGCACCAGGCCCAGGGAGTAGTTGGTCGACTTCTCGGGCTTGAGCGGCTGGGCACCCAAGGCGCGGGCGGCCGGGTTATCGGCCGGCAGCATGCGGGTCAACACCGGGTTGCCGTTGGCGTCGAGGTTGGTGGTGGTGGTCCATGAGGTGCCGATCTGCCCCAGGCTGGGCGCGTGGTAGGCGTTGTTGACCGTGGCCCGCAGGCCGACTTTGGGGGTGAAGTCATAACGCGCCGAGAGCTTGCCGGTGGTGGCCGAACCGAAGTCCGAGTAGTGCTCGGTACGCCCGGCAATGCCGACCTGGAGCTTGTCGGTAACCTGGTTTTCGAGGCCGAAGTACACGCCGCCCACATCACGCTTGAAGGTGCCGGCGTCGTCCGGGGTCAGGCCTGACGCCTGCACCGCGCCGACCTGCACGCCATCAATGCCGCCGTAGGAGTAGGAATCGTAGTCGCCCGCCTCCAGCCGGTATTGTTCATGCCGGTAGGCAACGCCTGCCGACACGGTGAGCGGGTGGGTCGACCAGTCGACGTTCAAGTCCTTGGCGTAATCCAGGGTGATGTTGGTCTGGTCGTTGACCAGCGTGGCGACGTTGAACTTGGTCGGGCTGTTCAGGCCATAGCTCGGGTTGACGGTGTTGAATGCCAGTTCGTCGTGCTCGTCGCGGCCGTAGGTGGCGCTCAAATCGAAGCGGCCGATGCTCTCGTCTTCATAGCGGGTGCCGACAGTGATGGCGCCGTCTTCATAGCGATAGCGGTATTTCGGGATGGTGCCGTTAGGGTAGATCCCGGCCACGTTGTTGGGGCTGCTGGCCAGCAGCGGCGGCGTGTTGTTGACCGAGGTGTCCTGGCCGAAGGTGGCGAAGCTGTAGAGGCGCCATTGGTCGTTCAGGCCGATTTCGGCGTTGGCCGCCAGGTTGTATTTGTCACGCCCGGCACCGCCCCAGCGCGGGTCTTGTACCTGGCCGTCGGCGACGTATTTATCGCCGATGTCATCGGGTTTGTTGTTCAGGGTGTTGAAGCTCAGGGTAAGAAAGCCGTCGCCCGGCAAGCCGATGCCGTACCAGCCGTCGGTGGTTTTGCTGAAGCCGTCGCCCTGGGCGTATTTGCCCAGTTGGGTGTTGATGCCGCCACCGCTGTCACGCTCCTTGAGCACGATGTTGACCACCCCGGCGACCGCGTCAGAACCGTATTGCGCCGAGGCGCCATCGCGCAGCACTTCAACGTGGTCGATGGCGCTGATGGGGATCATGTCCAGGTCCACCGGCTGCGCCCCAATGAACGGCACGCCGCCGGAGATGTTCACCACCGCCGAGGTGTGCCGGCGCTTGCCGTTGATCAGCACCAGGGTCTGGTCGGGCGACAGGCCGCGCAGGGATGCGCCTTTGGGGTCTTGCCCACGGGTGGCGCTGTTGTTCTGCGGAAAGTTGAACGAGGGCAGTAACTGGAACAGCGCCTGGTTAAGGCTGGTGGCGCCGGTTTGCTTGAGTTCTTCGGCGTTGATCACATCCACCGGGGCACTGCTGGTCAGGGCTGTGGCGTCGCTGCGACGGGTGCCGATGGCAACCACGCGGTCGAGGGTCGGGGCTTGGGCGGCAGCGGTTTGTGCCTTGATGCTGTTGCTGGCAGGCAGCGCCTTGGCGCCTTCCTTGATGATGAAGGCACCGTCCGGGCTGACCTGGACTTGCAGGCCGGTGCCCTTGAGCGCGGCGTCTACGGCCTGTTGCGCCGACAGTGAGCCGTCGACGCGGGCCGAGGAATAGTTGCCCAACTGCGGCGTAAAGGAAATCACCTGGCCGCTCTGGCGGCTGATGTTCAGCAGCACCTCGTCCAGCGGGCCGGGGGCGATGTGGTAGACCTGGCGCGCGTCTTCGGCACTGGCAGCGAACGACAGGAACAGGCTGGCCAACGGCACCAGGGCAAAGGTTCGAAGCGGTGTACGGTTGAATGGGCTCATGTTGGCTCCCCCCAAGGAAACTCCTGAACGCTGCTCCCCGCAGCGCCTACGGGAGTGATGTGGGATGGCCAGGGCAAAACTTGCAGATCGTTTGGTTATGTCGTTAGAACTACAATCCCGTCCCCCCCGTAGGAGCTGTCGAGCCTCGGCGAGTCTGCGATGGCAGCACCGCAGTTCCGACGGGATACCGAGGCGATCCTGACGCAGCCTCGCTAAAGCTCGACAGCTGCTACGGGGGATGCTACTGGCCTTGGGGTTTTCAGGCGGCACTGACGGTCACCCACAAGCCGGTCCGGCGGGTGATGTGGATCGGCAGCGTGCGTGCCAGGGTGTCGAGGATCTGGTCCGGGTTGTCGAGGCGGTACAGGCCGCTGACCCGCAGCCCGGCCACTGCCGGATCGAGGCGCAGCACGCCGTTGTGGTAAGGCCGCAGCGCGTCGATCACCTCCACCAGCGGGCGGTCGCGCACTTGCAGGAAGCCGTCGATCCACGCGGTCGCACCCGAGGAACTGGCCAGCACCGGGCCGAAGCCGAAGCGGTCGTAAGTCACCTCGTGCCCGGCCTCCAGTTGCAGGCGTTCGCCGTTCTGGCCGTCGATCTCCAGCGCGCCATTGAGCGCGACAACGTGGCCCTGCCCTTTGCGCTCGCGCAGCAACAACCGATTGCCATAGGCCCGCAGCCGGGCTTGATCGGTCTGGATGAAAAACGCTCGGTTGCTGTCCTTGGCAATCTTCGCCAGTAACTCGCCGTCGCGCAGGCGTACCACGCGCCGTCGTGGGTCGAACTGGATATCGGCGGCACTGCGGGCATTGAGCAGTAACTCACTGCCATCGGCCAATTCCACGGTGCGCCGCTCACCGGTGCCGGTGCGTATGTCGGCGCTGAGATCCTCCACCATAGGCCGCGCCAGCCAGCCGGCGCCCAGCATCAGGCCGGCACCCACCAAGGCCCCGCGCAACACGGTACGGCGGCTGGACGGCGCATCCAATGCTTGCTGCAAGACTTTGCCGCTGACGCCTTGGGCCTGCGGGACCTGAAACACGCCGAGGCGGGTTTCCAGTTGTTGGCACAACGCTTCGTGGCGCGGGTCTGCGGCGCGCCATTGGTGGTAACGCTGCCAGTCGGCGGCACTCGCCTCGCCGGAGCGCAGCAACACCACCCAGCGCGTGGCACTGTCGAGCAGTTCGTCGCTCATTCCAGGCACAGCCGCAGGCAACGGTTGACGGCGCGGGTCATGTAGTCGCTGACCGAGCGCTGGGAGATGCCCAGCTCTGCGGCGATTTGCGGGTAGGTCAGGCCATTGAGTTGCGACAGCAAAAAGGTCGCCTTGACCTTGGCCGGCAAGCCGTCGAGCATCAGGTCGATGGCCTGCAGCGCTTCGAGCATTTGCGCCAAATCCTCAGGCGAAGGTGCGGGCGAGGTTTCATCCCGGTCGAGAGCGTCGAGGTAAGCGCGCTCCAGGTCACGGCGGCGCCACAGCTGGTACATCAGGCGCTGGGCGATGGTGGTGAGCAAGGCGCGTGGCTGGCGAATCGGCGTCACGCCCGGGGAACTCAGGAGCTGGACGAAGGTGTCGGCGGCAATGTCTTCGGCATGGGCGCGGGAGTCGAGGTGGCGGTGCAAACGGCTGCACAGCCAGTCGTAATGACTGCGGAATAATCCGCCCACGTAGTCGCTGTGAGAAGTGTCGGCGCCGGACATAGTGGCTCCATCTGAGTAGGTTGCGCGTTATGTCCGGTGTTCCGGTGGAGCGATCCTAGCAAGGCTGCTTATTCTTTAATAATATTTAAAAGGTATTTTTATATAACCTTATTGAAGCCTCGGGTAACCCAAGGCGTCGGCCTGTTGCCGGTAATCCAGCAGCACTTGGTAATCAGCTTCGGTGGCGGGCAGCACTTCGTGTACGCCGAGGGTTTGCACAACCTCGGGCAGATCCTGCAAGGCGCGGTTCATGGCCTCACGCAGGTGTTCACTTGAGCCTGACGCGCTGATGTACGGCAACGTCGGGCTGGATGCACTGCGGGTGACAATCCGCAGCCCCGCGACTTCATCCGGCGCATAGCGTGCGAGGTAGTCGAAGGTCACGCTGTCGATGGCGGCAAGGTCGGCACGGCCTTCGCGCAGCCAGCGCAGGCTTTCGCGATGGGCACCACTGATGCCCACCTCGGCAAAGAACCGGCCGCCCTGCTGCAGTGGCGCCAGGCGTTCGCGCAGCAGGTTCATGCCGCTGTTGGAGTCATGGCCATTGATCACGCCACGGCTGTTGTAAAAGTCGGCCAGGGCGCTGCGCGGATTGTCGCCGCGGGTCAGCAGCAGGCTGCAATGGGTGCCGGCACTGCTGTGGGGCAGTTCGTAGCGCGGGCGGCCGATCACCTGGACTTGCCCGCGCAGCTCGGTCATCAGCGGGTAGCCGCAGGTTTGCGTCAGCAGCAATTCGGGGGCACGCCACAGGGCGCGCAGGTCGAGGTGCTCGGCAGTGCGGCGGGTCGCGCCCAGGCGTTCCAGAATGCGCGACAGCCAAACTTCGTTGGCCTGTTGCACCTGCTGCGGTGCCACGTACATCAGCAGTTCGGCGTAGCGGTCAGTCATGATCGTCTCTCAAGCAAAAGGGTGCCGTGGGCTGTCGATGGCCTTGAGCCCATGACGGCCGATCAACTGGCCGTAACCCTGCACCAGGAACCCGCCGCTGCGCGCCACCCATTGTTCACGGCGTGCGCGGTAGACGGTGGGCAGCAAATACCACGGCAGTTTCGGCAAGTCGTGGTGCACCAGGTGCAGGTTGTTGTTGAGGAACAACCAGGTCCACGGCCAGGCGGCTTCGTTAAGCACCGTGCGCTGTTCCGGTTGTGGGTGCGGGCGGTGTTCATAGTAGGAACGGATCGCCGCCACCGACAAGGCCGGCAGGCTGACCAGTGCCACGTAGTGCCACACCGGCAGTGCGCTGTAATGAGCGATGAACGTCAACATCAGCAGGGTCACGGCGCCATGGCTGAACCACATCAGCCAGGCTTGGCGCTGGCCTTGGCGCAGGCGCCTGAACTCGTTGCGCGCCAGCTTCCACAGCGCCAGCGGCGAACCCAGCAGGAAGCGCCCGAGGACGGTCTTGGTCAGCCAATGCAACGTGCGCTCGAACAGCGAACTGGCGTCCCACTGTCGCTGATTCAGGTAGCGGCTTTCCGGGTCGATGCCGGGCACCGTCAGGTCTTCGTCGTTGTGGTGCACAAGGTGGCAGTTGCGGTACAGCGTGTAGGGATACCAGACGGCAAACGGGGCGTAGCCGAGGAGTTTGTTCAGCGCATTGAAACGGGTGGGATGGCCGTGCAGGAGCTCGTGTTGCAGGGACATCCACAGCGCCACGAGCGGGATCAGCAGCGCGGTACTCAGCCATACGCCAAGCCAGTGGCTGGCAAACATCACGGCAAACCAGCCGGCATACACGCCCATCAACAGCAGCCAGGTCGGCCACTCGGTACGGGCGGTAAACGTGCGGGCCAGGGCGTCGATTTCGAGGCTGTGGGTTGCATCTAGGTAGTTGGACATCGGCAGCTCAGGGCAGGCGTGGCCGACGAAAAAGTCGGCTTCATCCTGCTCTGTGCAATGAGGCGGGAAAATCTTGCAGATCGTTTGGTGCTTACCTTAGAACTTAATGGCCGAACAGGTTGCTGTCGGTTTTCTTGGCCTTTTTGTCGGCGCGTTTTTCATCGGCGGTCTTTGCCGGTTTCTTCTTGTCAGCTTTCTTGGAATTCAGACCTTTGGCCATGATGCGTGCTCCACTTACAAGGGATGTAACATTGGGTATACCACCGATTGGCCAACAGAAGGCGCTTTGCCCGACTTATAATCCGCAGCCCCAGAACCTGCGTGTTTGAAAACCATGCCCGAGTTGCACATCGATCGACTGGCAGAGCCTTTGTGGCCGCTGCTGAACAAGTTTTACCGCCGCCACAACTCACCGATGAAGGCTCTAAAGGGCGGCCAGTTGTGGGTGGCCAAGGGCAGCGAGATTGTCGCGGGCCTGTGCCTCACGCCCGTGGTGGGCGGGCAATGGCTGACCGGGCTGTTTGTCGACCCGGCGATGCGTGGCCAAGGGCTGGCGGCGCGGCTGATCCGGGACGCCGCTGCCAGCGTCGAGGGGACGCTGTGGCTGCTGTGCCATCCGGAGCTGGAAGGCTTCTACCAGCGCCTCGGTTTTACCCAGGACACGCTGCTGCCGCAGTCGTTGTCCGAGCGCCTGGTGCGATACAAACGCAACAAGCCCATGATCGCCATGGGCTTAGAACCGTTGGTGAGGTCGACCGTCGATAATGTGTAAACCGCGTTTATGGGCCCCGTGCTAGCCTCGGCTTTACCGTGGCCCATTACCTGGAAGATCATGAAAGCGACCCTTGCAGCTTTGTCCCTTGCCGCCCTCCTCGCCCCGGCCTTGAGCCAGGCAGCCCAAGCGCCGGTTTCTGCCGAGCAGTATGCAACCGTGCTCGCCGGCAGTTGGCGTGTGCCGGCCAACAGCGCGCGCGATGTGTATCGTCATCCGCAACAGACCCTGGAATTCTTTGGCCTGCGGGCCAACCAGACGCTGATCGAAATCACCCCGGGTGGCGGCTGGTACAGCGAAGTGCTGGCGCCGCTGCTCAAGGATAACGGCCATTACATCGCCGCCGTGCAGGCGCCGAGCAGCAGTGCTTATGCGCGCACTTCAGAAGAGAACCTGAAAAAGAAATTCGCCGCAGACCGGGTGCATTACGCCAAGGCCGGCTTTGCCGAGTTCGACCCCAAGGCGCCGGTGCTGGGCACGCCTGGTTCAGCAGATACGGTGCTGACCTTTCGCAACGTGCATAACTGGGTGATGGCAGATACAGCGCCGGCGATGTTCGAGGCGTTCTTCAAGGTGCTCAAACCGGGCGGCGTGCTGGGGGTGGTGGATCACCGGGCCAAGGATGGAGCGTCGCTGGAAGACATCAAGCACAGTGGTTACCTGACTACTGCGTATGTGGTGAAACTGGCGACGGATGCGGGGTTCAAGCTTGAGGGGCAGAGCGAGGTGAATGCCAACCCGAAAGATACCAAGGACTACCCGGACGGGGTCTGGACCTTGCCGCCGGCGCTGACGTTGGGGGAGAAGGATAGGGCGAAGTATGTGGCGATTGGCGAGTCGGACCGGATGACGTTGCGGTTTGTTAAGCCCGCAAAATAAACCATCTGTGATGAGAGAGCTTGCTGTAGAGCAGGAGCTTGCTGTGGGGAGCGAGCTTGCTATAGAGCAGGAGCTTGCTGTGGGGAGGGAGCTTGCTGTAGAGCAGGAGCTTGCTGTGGCGAGGGAGCTTGCTCCCGCTGGAGTGCGAAGCGCTCCCAGAATTTTGGGGCCGCTGCGCAGCCCAGCGGGAGCAAGCTCCCTCGCCACAGCAAGCTCCCTCGCCACAGCAAGCCCCCTCACCACTGCTAGCTCCCTCGCCACAGCAAGCCCCCTCTCCACAGGAATCGCCGGTTACTCGTCGGCGGTGGGGTCCATGTCCGGGAACATCACCTCGATAAACCCGAACTTGCTGAAATCGGTAATCCGCGACGGGTATAGCCGGCCGATCAGGTGATCGCACTCGTGCTGTACCACCCGTGCATGGAAGCCTTCGGCAATCCGCACAATCGGCTCGCCCTTGGGGTCGAAGCCTTCGTAACGAATCTGCTGGTAACGGTCCACCGCCCCACGCAAGCCAGGCACCGACAGGCAACCTTCATAGCCTTCTTCCAGCACCGGAGCGAGCGGCGTGATCAACGGGTTGATCAGGATGGTCTGGGGCACGGCAGGTGCGTCCGGGTAGCGTTCGCTGCTCTCGAAACCGAAGATCACCAGTTGCAGGTCCACACCAATTTGCGGCGCGGCCAGGCCCACGCCGCCTACGTGCTCCATGGTCTGGAACATGTCATCAATCAATTGCCACAGTTCGGGGCTGTCGAACATCTCTGGTGGCACCGGCGGGGCAACACGCAGCAGGCGCTCATCGCCCATTTTCAGGATTTCACGGATCATCGATCAGACTTCATCGGTAGTGGGCTTGAGTGAGTGGTCCCGGCCAAGGCCTGAGACATGTTGTTTGTCGTCGTGCTCCTCAAAGTCCTTTTCACCAGGATCCTTGCCTTCGGCCGACATATGTTCGATCACCGCATTCATCTCCGCCCCCAGCAACAGCACAGCAGCCGAAATGTAGAAGTACAGCAGCAACACGATGATCGCGCCGATACTGCCATACATGGCGTTGTAGTCGGCAAAGGTTTTGACGTAGTAGCCAAAACCCAGGGAAGCGATGATCCAGACCACCACGGCCAGCACCGAACCCGGGGTAATAAAGCGAAATTTCTGCTTCACGTCGGGCATCACGTAGTACATCAAGGCCACGGAGAACATCAACAGGATGACAATCAAGGGCCAACGCAGGATGGTCCACAGCGTGACCACGAACTCCTGCATGCCGATCTGCCCCGCCAGCCACTCCATCACTTGCGGCCCGAGCACCATCAACGCGGCGGCGGCCAACAGCATGCCGGCGATGCCGACGGTGTAGAAGATCGACAATGGGAAACGCTTCCAGATTGGCCGGCCTTCTACCACGTCGTAGGCGGCGTTCATCGCGCTCATCATCAGGCGCACGCCCGCCGAGGCGGTGTACAGCGCGATCACGATACCCACCGACAGCAGGCCACCCTTGGATTGCTGCAACTGGTCGATCACCGGGTTGACCTGCTCCAGGGCCTGGGGCGGCAGCACCAGTTCCGACTGCATGCGCAGCCAGGTGAAGAAGTCCGGCAGGTGCAGGAAACCGATCAGGGCAATCAGGAACAGCAGGAAGGGAAACAGCGAGAACAGCATCTGGTAGGCCAGTGCCGAGGCGTACGTAGGCATCTCGTCATCGACGAACTCCTTGACGGTGCGTACCAGCACTTTGTGCAGGGGCAAGCCTTGTAATACCGGAAAAATCATAGCGTCTCCTTTCGCCGCAAAAGGTTGGGTTCGTGGGCGACTCAGGGGCCGTTTTCTACATCAAGGTAGCCCATTTGGCGACCTTGAAACAATTTCCAAAGTTTAATCACTGTCAGCGACACAAAAACGGCCATCCGTGGATGGCCGTCGGGCTGCTCGATTGCAGTCAGCCGGGGAAGGCCTATTTGGTCGCTTTCTTTACCGCGTCCTTGGTGTCGCCGACTGCTTTTTGCACGTCGCCTTTCTTTTCCTGAACCACGCCTTCAGCCCGCAGCTTGTCGTTGCCGGTGGCTTTGCCAACGCCTTGCTTGATGTTGCCGACGGCCTCGTTCGCTAAACCTTTTGCCTTATCCGATGTGCTACTCATGGTATTTCTCCTGGGAACAATCAAGGATTTTGGTCACTACGTAGGGGTTGACCCTTGGCCTTTCCCGAGAGTTTCAATTATTTTTTGCCCGGCATTTCATCGCTCATTTACTCACCCGCAGCAGGTTGGGCTTTATGTTTTGCGGCCAACCCACGAGAATGCCGGGCACATCCGGGCGCAAGCGCTGGATAACAGATCCCGTAGGAAGGTTATGAAACTCAATAAAGCACAGGCCATCGCCCGCAGAAACCTGGAACTGGGCGGTGCCGTACTCGGCGTCAACAACTGCCATTTCACCGACCTGGACCGCAAACGCAACATCTGGTGGTTCGACCTGCCAGTGGGCCGGATTGCCGTGGGCCAGTACGAGTGGATTCACTTGTTGATGCACAACGCTGAAAGCGACCAGTTGCTGCACTTGAAAGTGCCAACCGTGTTTTTGCGCGAGAAGCTCGAAGGCCTGGTGGTGCGCAATGCCGGCAAGCGCAAGCCTGAGATCACGCTGGAGCTGAGTGCCGACAAGGATTCGTTCCTGAAAGATGTACGCCCAACCGGCGCTGGCGTGAGTTTCGCGCAGTTCGCACTGTAGGAATACGGTTTAAACCTGTGGGAGCTGGCTTGCCTGCGATAGCGGTGGGTCAGCTCACACTGCTGTGACTGGCCCACCGCTATCGCAGGCAAGCCAGCTCCCACATTTGGATTGCATTCCAAGTTGCGGAATCAGCGTTCAACAAAAAAGCCCCGCATCTGCGGGGCTTTTTGTTGTGGGGGCCGGTTACTTCTTCAAGCCGGCTTTCTTCAGCTCTTCGTCACGCAACTCACGGCGCAAAATCTTGCCCACGTTGGTAGTCGGCAGTGCATCGCGAAATTCCACAGCCTTGGGCACTTTGTAGCCGGTGACGTTCGCGCGCATGTGTTCCATCACCTGGTCTTTGGTCAGGGTGGCACCCGGCTTGACCACGATGAAGATCTTGATGTGTTCCCCGGACTTCTCGTCCGGCACACCAATGGCCGCGCATTGCAGCACGCCCGGCAGGGTCGCCAGCACGTCCTCAAGCTCGTTGGGGTAGACGTTGAAGCCGGAGACCAGAATCATGTCCTTCTTGCGGTCGACAATGCGCATGTAGCCATCGGGCTGGATGATCGCGATGTCACCGGTCTTCAGCCAGCCTTCGCTGTCGAGGATCTCGGCAGTGGCGTCTTCACGCTGCCAGTAGCCCTTCATCACTTGCGGGCCCTTGACACACAGCTCGCCCACTTCGCCCAGCGCCAGCTCGACGCCGTCATCGGTGATGACCTTGCACAAGGTCGACGGCACCGGAATGCCGATAGTGCCGATCTGGATGTGCTGGATCGGGTTCACAGTGGCCACCGGGCTGGTTTCGGTCATGCCGTAACCTTCGCAGATGGAGCAGCCGGTGACCGCTTTCCAACGCTCGGCCGCTGCCAGTTGCAGGGCCATGCCGCCGGACAGGGTGACTTTCAGCGCCGAGAAATCCAGATTGCGGAAGGCCTCGTTGTTGCACAGCGCAACAAACAGGGTGTTCAGGCCGACAAAGCCGCTGAACTTCCACTTCGACAGTTCCTTGACCATCGCCGACAGGTCGCGCGGGTTGCTGATCAAAATGTTGTGGTTGCCGATCAACATCATCGCCATGCAATGAAAGGTGAAGGCATAGATGTGGTACAGCGGCAGCGGGGTGATGAGGATCTCGCAGCCTTCATTGAGGTTGGAACCCATCAGCGCCTTGCATTGCAGCATGTTGGCCACGAGGTTGCGGTGGGTCAGCATCGCGCCCTTGGCAACGCCCGTGGTGCCGCCGGTGTATTGCAGCACCGCGACTTCGTCGCTGGCAGGGCTGACTTCGTTGACCGGCTGGCCGTGACCCTTGGCCAATACGTGGTTGAACTTGATCGCCTTGGGCAGGTGGTAGGCCGGGACCATCTTCTTCACGTACTTGATGACGCTGTTGATCAGCAGGCGCTTGAGCGGCGGCAACAGGTCGGCGACTTCGGTGACGATGACGTGCTTGACGGCGGTCTTGGGCACGACTTTTTCAGCCAGGTGCGCCATGTTGGCCAGGCAGACGAGGGCCTTGGCACCGGAGTCGTTGAATTGGTGTTCCATTTCCCGCGCGGTGTACAGCGGGTTGGTGTTGACCACGATCAGGCCAGCACGGATAGCACCGAACACGGCGACCGGGTATTGCAGGACGTTGGGCAGTTGCACGGCGATTCGATCACCGGGCTGCAAGTCGGTATGCTGTTGCAGGTACGCGGCAAACGCGCCAGACAGCTCGTACAGTTCACCGTAGGTGAGTGTCTTGCCCAGGTTGCTGAAAGCCGGTTTGTTGGCGAAGCGCTGGCAGGACTGTTTCAGTACCGCCTGAATATTTGGATACTCGTCTGGATTGATTTCTGAAGCAATCCCGGCGGGGTACTTATCCTTCCAAAAGTCTTCGATCATGGAAGCCCACTCCTCAGCGACGCGAATTCATTCATCGCATTTGATGCGATTATTATTTATTTGTTTTTTAGGTGAGTCTGGCGCTTAAAAGCAGGCCAAGAGGTCACAAAGCGCGCCGAGAGTAGCAGCTTTGCCAAGGGCCGCCTAGAGCCAAAAGAGGCCCCTACGGTCATAAACATGACTCAAGAATATCTAATAGTCATTTTTAGAGCAAAGATTCTATAAGCCTGGAAAAGGCTCTGGAATGGGCTTTAGCACGATTAAGCCGAATGAATAAAAACCAAATGTGTGTGCGGGCTTGCTGTGGTGAGCGGGCTTGCTGTGGTGAGCGGGCTTGCCCCGCGCTGGGCTGCGAAGCAGCCCCATCAATCGGTAGTGAACCCGACGGGGGGCAAGCCCCCTCACCACAGCAAGCCCGCTCCCACATTTTTGACCTTATTTCGAATCAGGCGATGTCGCGCAATTCCCTGCGCAAGATCTTGCCCACCGGCGTCATCGGCAACGACTCACGCAGCACAATGTGCTTGGGCACCTTGTAGCCGGTGAAGTTGGCCTTGCAGTAGGTCTTCAGCTCTTCAAGACTTACCCCTTGCGCACGGGCCACCACAAACAGTTTCACCGCCTCGCCGGTACGCTCGTCCGGCACGCCGATCACCGCGCAACTGGCCACCGCCGGATGCGCCATCACCACGTCTTCGATTTCGTTGGGGTACACGTTGAAGCCCGAAACGATGATCAGGTCCTTCTTGCGGTCTACGATGCGTACGAAGCCGTCCGGGTCGATCACCGCGATATCGCCGGTCTTCAGCCAGCCTTCGGCGTCCAGGGTCTCGGCGGTCGCGACCGGCTGCTGCCAGTACCCCTTCATCACTTGCGGGCCCTTGATACACAGCTCGCCCCGCTCGCCCAGTGGCAACTCAATGCCATTGTCATCAACAACCTTCATCGCCGTGCCCGGCACCGGAATGCCCACGGTGCCCAGCTTCGATTTGCCGCCATACGGGTTGGTGCTGGCCACCGGCGAGGTTTCGGTCAGGCCGTAGCCTTCGCCAATCGCACAGCCGGTCAGTTGCTGCCAGCGCTCGGCCGTGGCCTTGACCAATGCAGTGCCGCCGGAGTTGGTGAGTTTGAGGTGGGAGAAATCCAGGCTCTTGAAGTCCGGGTGGTCCATCAAGGCCACAAACAGCGTGTTGAGCCCCAGCAACCCGGTGAAGCGCCACTTCTTCAGTTCCTTGATAAAGCCGCCAATGTCCCGAGGATTGGTGATCAGCACGTTATGGTTGCCCGACACCATCATGCACATGCAATTCGCGGTGAAGGCATAGATGTGGTACAGCGGCAGCGGCGCGACCATCACCTCCTGCCCTTCCTTGATCAGCGGGTGGCCATCGTCGCCCAGTTGCGACATGCATGCGCGCACCTGCTGCATGTTCGCTACCAGGTTGCCGTGGGTGAGCATCGCGCCCTTGGCCAGGCCGGTGGTGCCGCCGGTGTATTGCAGCACGGCGATGTCATCGAGGCTTACCGGGTGGCGGTTGAGTGCCTGGCCGGCGCCCATGCGCAGAGCGCGCTTGAAGGAGATGGCCCGCGGCAGGTGGTAGGCCGGGACCATCTTCTTGACTTTGTCGACCACGGTGTTGATCAGCCAGCCCTTGGCGGCAGGCATGAAGTCGCCCATCTTCGCCTCGATCAGGTACTCGATCTCGGTGTCTTTACTGACTTCCTCGACCCGCGAACCAAACAGGTTCAGGTACACCAGCGCGCGAATGCCGGCGTCCTTGAACTGGTGGCGCATTTCACGCGGGGTGTACAGCGGGTTGGTGTTGACCACAATGAGCCCGGCGCGCAGTGCGCCGAACACGGCAATCGGATAATGCAGGACGTTGGGCATCTGCACCGCAATGCGGTCGCCCGGCTTGAGGTCGGTGTGCCACTGCAGGTAACCGGCAAACGCTGCGCTGCGCCGGTCCAGCTCGGCGTAGGTCAGGGTGATCCCCATGTTGCTGAACGCCGGACGGTCGGCAAAGGTCTTGCAGGAACGCTCGAAGACTTCAATCACCGACTTGTAGGCCGTCAGGTCGATTTCGTTGGGAACCCCGGCCGCGCGTTTGTCATTCCAGAAATCAGGTTGCATTATTCTTGTCCTCTTACCTGAGTGGTCCGGCCGCTTTTGATACTGCGATGAAAGCGGAGCTTTGGGGACGTTAGCAGTTATGGTCAATCAGGCAAATACAACAAGATGCGTCATTGATTGTGTGAATCTCCTCGCTGAGGCCAGCGCTGATCCCAACGGCTACAGCCGATTGAGCTATACACTGCAACGACCCTGAGCAAAGGAAGCGCCATGAACCACACCACTTTCTGGCTGACCGCGAATGACCGCAGTCGGGTGTATGTCAACCAATGGCTGCCGGATGGGCCGCCCAGGGCGTTGATCATGCTGGCCCACGGCATGGCCGAGCACAGTGGCCGCTATGCACGCCTGGCCCAGGCCTTGTGCAACGCCGGTTACGGCCTGTATGCCCCCGACCAGCGCGGCCACGGGCGTACCGCCGACGAGGGCACGCTGGGGTTGTTCGCCGAGAAAGACGGCTGGAACAAAGTGGTGGGCGACCTGGCAAGCCTCAACCAGCACATCGGCCAGCAGGCGCCGGGCGTGCCGATTATCCTGCTGGGCCACAGCATGGGCAGCTATATCGCCCAGGCGTACCTGCTGCATCACAGCGCGAGCCTCAACGGGGCAATTCTCAGTGGTTCGAATTTCCAGCCGGTGGCGTTGTACGGCGCGGCCAAGGTGATTGCCCATGTCGAACGCCTGCGCCAGGGTTTGCGTGGGCGCAGTGCGCTGATTGATTTCCTGTCGTTTGGATCGTTCAACAAGGCGTTTAAACCCAATCGCACCGCTTTCGACTGGCTCAGTCGCGACCCGGCCGAGGTCGACAAGTACGTCAGCGACCCGCTGTGCGGCTTTCGCTGTACCAACCAGCTGTGGATTGACCTGCTGGGTGGCTTGCAGCAAATCAGCAAAGCGTCCAATCTCGCGCAGATCGATCCGGGCCTGCCGATCCTGATAATGGGCGGAGAATGTGATCCGGTCAGTGAGGGCAAGCGTCTCAAAAGCCTGGCCAACGCGTTGCGTGAAGCCGGCTGCCAGAACCTGGAGCTGAACATTTACCCGCAGGCGCGCCACGAATTATTCAACGAAACCAACCGTGATGCGGTCACAGCCGATGTGCTGGCGTGGCTTGCTCAGGCTGAAGTACTGCGCCGCCCTACTCGCTGCGAATGATTTTTCGTTTAAAATCAATATATTAAGATTATCGATTAGCCACAGGATGCACCATCTGATGACCCAGGTTACCAACACGCCTTACGAAGCCCTAGAAGTCGGCCAGACCGCCAGCTTCAGCAAGACCGTTGAAGAGCGCGATATCCAGCTGTTCGCGGCGATGTCCGGCGACCACAACCCGGTGCACCTGGACGCCGAATTCGCCAAGGCGACCATGTTCAAGGAGCGCATTGCCCACGGCATGTTCAGCGGCGCCCTGATCAGCGCGGCAGTCGCGTGCGAGCTGCCTGGGCCCGGCACGATCTACATCGGCCAGCAAATGACCTTTCAGAAGCCGGTAAAAATCGGCGACACCCTGACCGTGCGTCTGGAAATCCTGGAGAAGCTGCCCAAGTTTCGGGTGCGCATCGCCACCCGTGTGTTCAACCAGCGCGATGAGTTGGTGGTGGACGGTGAAGCCGAGATCCTCGCGCCGCGCAAGCAGCAAACCGTAACCCTGACCGAGTTGCCGGCCATCAGCATCGGCTGAACCAACGCGCATGAAAAAGCCCCGCATCGGCGGGGCTTTTTTATTCAGGCGGGGCTCAAGACTGAGCGCGGGCCTGGTTACGCAGGGCTTTCACCTGGTCGTGGTTACGTTGCGCGCCGTGGAACTGGCGCTCTACCAGGTCACGAATGCCCAGCAGGTTGTGCTTGTTGATCTTCTCGATCGCTTCTTTATAAGCCTTCAGTGCGTGGTCTTCACCGCGCTCGGCTTCGTTCAGCACCGCTTCTTCGTCCTTGCCGGTGACCATCGATTTCACGTCAACCCAACCACGGTGCAGGGCACCGGCGACGCTGCCGGATTTTTCCGGATCGCCACCCAAGGCTTTCACGGCCGTTTGCAGTTCAGCAGCGGCGGTGGCGCAATCAACGGAGCGTTTGGCAAACAGGGCTTTGAGTTCTGGATGCTTGATGTCTTCTGCGCAGGTCTTGAAGCCTTCCTGGCCGTCTTTGCTGGTTTCGATCAGGTCATTGAGTACGGAGATCGATTCTTTGTTGATGTCAGTCATTTTTCAATTCCTTCGCGGGTTAAGAAACGTGCATTAGTAATTGCAGCGCCCGTGCCAGCTTTTGAAAAATAAATTAATCCTTATATTTCAACAAGTTAAATATCAGGCAAAAAACTGTATCCGCTTTATTTGCATGATCTGTCATTTGGCCTCCATGCAGAATGCCTGTATTTTCCAAGGCATCACTCAAACACCTGAAGCGCCGATGAATCCTGAAAAACTTGAATTGCTGATCACCCGCGAGATGCCCTTCGGCAAGTACAAGGGCCGGATCATTGCCGACCTGCCTGGCCCCTACCTGAACTGGTTTGCCCGTGAAGGTTTCCCCCACGGCGAATTGGGTGGGTTACTGGCCCTGATGCAGGAAATCGACCACAACGGTTTATCCGAACTGCTGGAACCCCTACGCGCCAAACACGGCAAGCCCGCCCCTCGTCATTAATAGAGCACGCACATGGACAGTACCCGCGACGAACAACACTGGCATGAAATCGCCCAGCGCTATGACCTGGAACCCGGCCCGATCAACCTCGAAAACGGTTACTTCGGGCGTATGAGCCGCGCGGTACTGGAGCAATATCAGGACAACGTAGCCTTCATCAATCGCAGCAACTCGATCTACGTGCGCCAGCGTTTCGAACAGGGCGAAAACCTCGAGATTCGTAACCAGTTGGCACAATTGCTGGACGCTGATCCCGAAGCTGTCGCCCTCACCCGCTGCGCCTCGGATGCGTTGCAATCGTTGATCCGCAACTACAACCGCTTGCAGCCGGGCGACCAGGTGCTGATCAGCGACCTGGAGTACGACACCGTCAAGGGTGCCATGCGTTGGCTGGCGCAGAATCGTGGGGTGGAGGTGATAGAAATTGCCCACGAACACCCGGCCAGTTTCGACAGCCTTGTGCAGACGTATCGCGATGCGTTCGTGCGTTACCCGCGTCTGAAACTGCTGGCGTTGACCTACGTGACCCACCGCACCGGGTTGGTGATGCCGGTGGAGGCGATTGCCGGCGCTGCCAGGGAACACGGGATTGACGTGATCCTCGATGGCGCGCATGCGCTGGGGCAGATCGACTTCAACCTGGCGCAGATGGGCATCGCGTTTGCCGGCTTCAACCTGCACAAGTGGATTGGGGCGCCGTTGACCCTGGGCTTTATCTATATCGACCCGCAGCGCCTGGCAGACATTGATCCGGACATGGGTGAGTTTCACTACCCGGCCACCGATGTGCGCGCTCGTACGCCGTACAGCACGCCGAATTTCCCGGCGTTGATGACCTTGCCACTGGTGTTTGAAGAGCATCGGTTGTTGGGGGGCTCGAAGGCCAAGGGTGCGCGGCTCAATTACCTGCGGGATTTGTGGGTGAGTGAAGTGCGGCGGTTACCCGGCATTGAAGTGCTGACGCCGGATGACCCACGGCTGTACTGCGCGATCACCTCGTTCAAGTTCACCGATCAGCCGGATCAGCAGGTGATGGCGGATCGGTTGCTCAAGGAACATGACCTGTTTACCACGACCCGCAGCGGGGCTTCGTTTGGCAGTTGTATCCGGGTGACGCCGGGGTTTTTGACGTCAGCGGCGGACATTCATGTGCTAATCAAAGCCATCACTGAACTGAGTGCTAACTAGACATTGTTAGAGCGTGTATATCCGTTGTTTGGGTGATGGCTTGTATGGGTTCCGCCCTTACGGTGGGTCACTTTTGAAAGGAGCCCAAAAGTAACCAAAAGGCTCTTGCCCCACCACTCGGCACCTCGCTTAGGCTCGGTGTGCCCTCACTCCGGCATTACTCCGCGGGCCGCCGCGACGGGGCGTCCCTGCCCCGTCGCGGCTAAACCGGCGTCCTGCCGGTTTACCCGCTCCGTACTACCTGCGTTCGGCCAGCGTGGTTGACGGGGCGCCTAAGATCAAGATCACAAGCAGATCAAGAACACAGCGGCCTACAGGCCGGCTTGAGTGTTAAAAGCCAGATCAAAAGCTAAAGCGGGCACGGTTCAAATGTAGGAGCTGGCTTGCCTGCGATGGCATCGCCGCGGGGTGTCTGAGAAACCGAGTTGCCTGCATCGCCGGCAAGCCAGCTCCTACAGCTTTTGCCTTGGCTTTTAACACTCAGGTCGGCTTTCAGGCCGCCGTGCCCTTGATCTTGCTGTTGATCTTGATCTGACTGCCCCATTCAGCCCGAGGCCGAACGCAGGGATTGAGGAGCGGGTAAACCGGCAGGACGCCGGTTTAGCCGCGACGGGCCAGGGACGGGCCGTCGCGGCGGCCCGCGGAGCAATGCCGGAGTGAGGGAACACCGAGCCTAGGCGAGGTGCCGACAGGCGGGGCAGAGCGTTTTGGTTACTTTTGCGCTTTTCAAAAGTGACCCGCTGTAAGAGCGGAACCCTAGGCGGCCGTTACCTAAATAACGGATATGTACTCAGTCCCCCCCACAACACGTGCCCCCCCCCTATAAACCTGAACCCTTTCCAACAGGCAAAAAAAAGCGGCACACCGACCAAGTGCACCGCAAAAATGCCGTAGAACACAGCAACAACGATTCGCTAAATCCAATCAGTCCAGCAGAGCCAGCGCCTCGGCGGTGGTTTCCTGGATACGTGCCCAGTCGCCGTTCTTGACCCACTCCGGGTCCAGCATCCAGCTACCGCCCACGCACATCACATTCTTCAAGGCCATATAGCTCTTGATGTTGGCCGGACCAACACCACCAGTCGGGCAGAATTTCACTTCGCCAAACGGCCCGCCCAAGGCTTTAATGGCCGCCACACCCCCACTGACCTCCGCCGGAAACAGCTTGAAGCGCCGATAACCCAGGCCATAACCCTCCATGATCCCGGACGCATTGCTGATACCAGGCAACAGCGGAATCGAGCTGTGTACCGACGCCTCCAGCAGATCACGGGTGATCCCAGGGGTGACAATAAATTGCGAACCAGCCACTTCGGCCGCTTCGAGCATCTGGCGATCCAGCACAGTACCAGCACCGGTACACAGCTCCGGGCGCTGCTCACGCAACACCTGGATGGCCTTGAGGCCGAACTGCGAACGCAGCGTCACTTCCAGTGCGGTCAAACCACCGGCAGCCAAGGCATCGGCCAGGGGCAGAATGTCCTGTTCACGGGCAATGGTGATCACCGGCAGGATCCGCGCTTTTGCGCAGAGGCTGTCGATCAAGGCAACTTTGTCCGCCATGGAAACGGTAGGTTGAGGGCTGTTCATCGCGGCTGATCCTTGGCTCATGGGCACCAGTAAATCTCTAAAGTAGGTTGCAAAAACGCGCGTATCGGCATGGCAGCAACGTCGTCACTGGCCAGCGCGGCGCTCAAGGTGGTCAATTTCGAACTGCCGGAAATCGACAGTACGGTGTAGTGGGCGGTGGCCAACAACGCGCGACTCATGGTCAGGCGCTGGTGCGGCACGGTCGGCGCCAGCATCGGCCAGCAACGACGGCTGCCATCGGGCTTCAAGGCGTCAGCCAGGTTCGGGCTGTTGGGGAACAGCGACGCGGTGTGGCCGTCGTCGCCCATGCCCAATACCAGCACGTCAATCGCCGGCAACTCAGCCAGCAGGCGATCGGCCTGCTCGGCCGCCTGGTCAAGGGTGGCGGCGACGCTGTACAGGCTCAAAAACTTCGCCTTGGCCGCCGGGCCTTGCAGCAAATACTTTTTCAGCAGGCCGGCATTGCTGTCGGCATGTTCCACCGGCACCCAGCGCTCGTCGGCCAGGGTGATGGTCACCTTGGACCAGTCCAGGCCTTGCTGGGCAAGGTTCTGGAAGAACGCCACCGGGCTGCGCCCACCGGACACCACCAGGGTCGCTTCACCGCGGGCACTGATGGCCGTGCGCAGTTGTTCTGCCACGTCGTTGGCCAAGCCATCGGCCAGCAGCACCGGGTTGCGGTACTCATGGGCCGTCACGCCCTGAGGCAGTTTCAAATCAGATATCGCCATACCAAGACCTCCCGTCCCGCGTGATCAGTGCAATCGAGCTCATCGGCCCCCAGGACCCCGCCGCGTACGGCTTGGGCGCATCACCGGATTTTTTCCACCCGGCAATCAGCTGGTCACACCACTTCCACGCGGCTTCGATTTCATCTTTGCGCACAAACAGGTTCTGGTTGCCACGCATTACTTCCAGCAACAACCGCTCGTAGGCATCGGGAATCCGTGCGCTGCGATAAGTGTCGGAAAAATTCAGTTGCAGCGGGCCGCTGCGCAGTTGCATGCCCTTGTCCAGGCCCTGCTCCTTGGTCATCACGCGCAAGGAAATACCTTCGTCCGGCTGCAGGCGAATGATCAGTTTGTTGCTGATCTGCAAACGCTGCTCGGGGGCGAAGATGTAGTGGGACGGTTCCTTGAAGTGGATGACGATCTGCGACAGCTTTTGCGGCATGCGCTTGCCCGTACGCAGGTAGAACGGCACCCCGGCCCAACGCCAGTTACGAATGTCGGCACGCAGGGCGACGAAGGTTTCGGTGTCGCTCTGGGTGTTGGAGTTCTCTTCTTCCAGGTAACCCGGCACCGGCTTGCCGGCGCTGTAGCCCGCAATATATTGGCCGCGCACAACCTGGGTGGTCAGGCCGTCCGGGCTGATGGGCGCCAGGGCCTTGAGCACCTTGACCTTCTCGTCACGGATACTGTCGGCAGACAGGTCGGCCGGCGGGTCCATGGCGATCAGGCAAAGCAGCTGCAGCAGGTGGTTCTGGATCATGTCGCGCAGTTGCCCGGCCTTGTCGAAATAGCCCCAGCGACCTTCGATGCCTACCTGCTCGGCCACGGTGATTTCCACGTGGGAGATGTAGTTCTGGTTCCACTGGGTTTCAAACAGGCTGTTGGCAAAACGCAGGGCGATCAGGTTCTGGACGGTTTCTTTGCCCAGGTAGTGGTCGATGCGGTAAGTGCGGTTTTCCGGGAAAAACTGCGCCACGGCGTCGTTGACCTTGCGCGAGGAATCCAGGTCCGAGCCGATGGGTTTTTCCAGGACAACCCGGGTGTTTTCCGCAAGACCGACCTTGGACAGGTTCTCGCAGATCGCCCCGTACACCGCCGCCGGGGTGGCGAAGTAGGCAATCAGGCGTTGCACGGTGCCGGCTTTTTCCGCCAGGGCGACGTAATCGTCGGCCTTCAGGAAGTCGACGTGCAGGTACGTCAGGCGTGCCAGGAAACGCTGGGCGACGGTTTCGTCGAGTTCCTCGCCAACGTAGCTGCGCAATTCTTTTTCGATGTGGGCCAGGTGCTGTTGTTCGGAACCAGCCTCACGGGCCAGAGCCAGGATGCGCGTGTCTTCGTGCAGGAGGCCCGCGCCATCGAGTTGATAGAGGGCAGGAAATAACTTGCGCAGCGCCAGATCACCCAAGGCGCCAAACAGGGCAAAGGTGCAGGGTTCCACGGTTATCGAAGGCATGATGTTTGTTCTTTTATCAAGTTAAGCTACAAATACCTTTTTTTAAGGCATCACTCAAGGAAAAATGTAGTAATAACCACAACATTTTCCCGAAAAACGTATTCCGAGTGGTGGTGTTCAACTACCCTCAGTAGGATAGGCCACCGCAAAGGGCCGCTCGTCGATTGGTTGACGACCCTTATTTGCATCGTCGCCCTAAGGAAACATGAATGGACCGCGTGCGAAATCTACTGGAACAGATCCAGAAACGCCTCGAAGAACTGAACAAGGCTGAACGTAAAGTCGCCGAGGTCATCCTGCTCAACCCGCAGCAGGCGACCCGCTTCTCTATCGCCGCCCTCGCCCAGGCCGCTTCGGTCAGCGAACCTACCGTGAACCGCTTCTGCCGCTCGTTCGGCGTGAGCGGTTACCCTGAACTTAAATTGCAGCTGGCGCAAAGCCTGGCCAGTGGCGCGGCGTACGTCAGCCGTGCGGTGGAGGCCGATGATAACCCTGAGGCCTACACCCAGAAGATCTTTGGCAGTGCCATCGCCTCCCTCGACAGCGCCTGCCAGGCCCTGGACCCGAACCTGATCAGCAAGGCCGTCGACCTGCTGATCCAGGCCCGGCAGATCCACTTCTTTGGCTTGGGGGCTTCGGCGCCGGTGGCCATGGACGCGCTGCACAAGTTTTTCCGTTTCAACCTGTCGGTCACGGCGCATGCCGATGTGCTGATGCAACGGATGATCGCCTCGGTGGCGCACACCGGGGAGTTGTTCGTGATCATTTCCTACACCGGGCGTACCCGTGAGTTGGTGGAAGTGGCGCGTATCGCGCGGGAAAATGGCGCGTCGGTACTGGGTGTGACCGCCGAGAACTCACCGCTGGCCAAGGTCAGTACCGTGAGCCTGAACATTCCGCTGCCGGAAGACACCGACATCTACATGCCGATGACTTCGCGGATCATCCAGTTGACGGTGCTGGATGTGCTGGCCACCGGCATGACCTTGCGCCGCGGGGTGGATTTCCAGCCGCATTTGCGCAAGATCAAGGAGAGCTTGAACGACAGCCGGTACCCGGTTGGGGACGAGCTCAACTAGTTCGGAATCTACAGCGACTGTGCCGGCCTCTGTGGTGAGCGGGCTTGCCCCGCGCTGGGCCGCGCAGCGGCCCCAAAATCAGCCATCTAAATCTGTCTGAAAGATCGCATCGATCTTACTGGGGCTGCTGCGCAGCCCAACGGGGGACAAGCCCCCTCACCACAAAAAGCCATTGCCATACCGCTAAATCCCGGCCCGCGCCTGCAAACTCAAATGCGCCCGTTCCCCCGGCGCCAAACTCGCCCCGGCCATCGCCGACTCCACGCACACAAACCCCGAAGCCTCGTTGAAACTCACCCCCAGCAGCGGCCGGCTTCCCGGGTGCCACACCACCGTGTCGGCGCTGTCGCCAGTGTCGATGCACAGCTCGCGCTGCCAGGCATGGTCTTTAAGGTGCAATTCACCGTCGTGCTGGAACACCCGCTGGCAGCCGCCATCGACCCGCAATTCACCTTCCTGCTGGCAAGCCTGGCGATTTAGCTGGTCGTACCCTTGCGCCCCGTCCAGCCCAGACAGCGCTATCTCACCGACGTTGCCAATCCGCCAGTAGGCGTGCAAAGCATGACTGAGCTGGCACGGCAGTTCGTCCTGATGCTCGGTGGCCAGGCGCAGTTCCAGGGTTTCCCCCAGGTGTGCATGCAGGTCCACTTGCCAATCGCATAGCTTCAATTGCCAGTGCAAACGCACGCCGTCGTCGTCGGTGCTGCTGTCGAGCAGTTTCCAGTCGATCAGCCGCGCCCAACCATGGGACGGCCAGGCGTTTTCGCTGGGATGGCGGCCATACCATGGCCAACACACCGGCACGCCGCCACGAATGGCGCCGACCTGCGGCCACTTGGCCGCGCACCACAGCCAGGGTTTCTGGCCCGTGGGCTGGAAGTGCAGCAGTTGCGCACCCTGGCGACTGAACACCGCCTGGCACAGCGGATGATCGATCACCAGCACATCGCGCATCTGAAAGCGCTCCCAGGCGAATACCGGCCGCTCGCGCAGGGATTTGAAAAAGCGTTGCAGCGGATGCTCATGCATGTGCCACGGTCCTGAATAACTTTGCAGGAGCTGGCTTGCCTGCGATGGCATCGCCTCGGTGTGCCAGAAACACCGCGGGGCTCGCATCGCAGGCAAGCCAGCTCCCACACAAAAAAAAGCGGATAGCCATGGCTATCCGCAAAATGCGCACAGAGAGAAGGAGCTTATCGCAACAGCGTTAGAACGTAGACTGAATTTTCAGGCCCGCTACTACCGCGTTGTCGACTTGCTTAACACCACCTGGGTTGGCGATGTATTGCAGGTTAGGACGCACAGTCAGCCAGTTGGTAACGTGGAAGCCGTAGTTGAGTTCGACGTTGTATTCGGTGTTACGCAGTGGTGCGTAGCCCGATTGGTCGTAATCGGTGAAACCGCCAGCCGCGTTGAGCAACTCAGCGTTTTTCTTCACGTCACTGTTGGCGTGGATACGGGACACACCGATGCCCACGTCATCTTTTGCACGGACGTCGAATGGGCCTTTATACACAAGCATCAGCGACTGGTAGTTGTCGACCAGGTTGGTGTCTTTGTCGTGGAAGGTCACGTTGGCCGCAATGTTCAAGCCGCGGGTAGCGTCGCCATTGTGCGTGGTGAGTTGCTGTTGCAAAACGCCCCAGTAACCGCTTTTGCTGCTGCGAACGCGGAAGGCTGCGCCCGTGGTGCCAGCATCGTTACCGTTGACGTCTTCACGTACGTCGGTAGCGTCGGCGGTGCTCTTGTAGTAACCCACACGGTATTCGCCCGGCAGGCCATTGACCTTAGGCGACCAGACCAATTCCACCGGCAATACGGTGCCCTTGGTGCCGCTGCCGCTGAGTTTGAAGCCGTTGCCGTGCTCCAGTTGCGACGGGTTCTGGTTGTACGCACCGATTTGCGCATACAGCTCAGGCGTGATGTTGTACTTCACGCGGATAGCCGCCTGGCTGACGGGCCAGTTGTACCAGGTGTTTACATAGTTACCGACCTGCGAGCCACAGAACGACAGGTTCTGGAAGTCGCACGGGAAGGTATTGAAGTCTTCGCCTTCACCGAAGTAACCGAGTTTCACATCCAGCTTGTTGTCGAACATCTGGTGCTGGATCCAGAACTGGGTCAGACGCACCATGTGGCCTCGGCCGTCGACTTCTTGAGACGAACTCAAGGTGCCGGCACGCGGGTCACCGATACGGTCGTTGGAGATGTTCGCACCATTACGATTGGTCAACTGGATCTTGGCCTGGGTGTTATCCCAGCCCCACAGTTTTTGCAGGTCCAGTGCCACGCCCAGACCGAATTGGTCGGCGTAACGGGCAGTCTTGTCGTTGTTGTAGCCACCGCTGAGGTTGCCACCGACTTCACCGACGTAATCCGCCTTGATGTCGATACCTTGCTCGATCAGCTTGGTACGCTCGCCGCCCCAATCACCGGTCATCCATTTGGAATCGGCGCTGAATGCGTCGTCCGCCATCGCATTGGCGGACAGTACCAGGGCTGCTGCTGCTGACAGTTGGCAGATCAGCCGGGTGTTGTTGTGTTGCTTTTTCATCCCTACATCCTCGTCTTTATTGTTATTAACTGTTTTTATCTAACGCGGTTTACTTCTTTGTGGGAGAGCACTCCCACAAAAGCCCCTACACATCATTTGAATCTTCAGCGTCCCTTGAATTGAGCAACGTTGTCGGCACGGTCCTGTGCGGGCAACGAAGTGGCAGTGCCCAGGCGCTCGCCGGTCTTGGCGTCGAACAGCAACACCTTGGCCGGGTCGAACTGCAAGGTCAGGGTCTCGCCCACTTGCGGCGCCACATCGGGCGCCAGGCGGCAGCAGACCTTGGTTTCATTGATTTGCACAAACACCAGGGTGTCCGGGCCAGTCGGCTCGGTGACTTGCACCTCGGCCCGAATGGTCGGCGCGCCGGTGGCTTCGGCGGCGGCCAGCACGATCTGCTCCGGGCGCAGGCCCAGGATCACTTCGCGGTCTTCAAGGCCGGCATCGGTCATGTTCAGCGGCAATTCACAGCGTGCCTGGCCGCTGTCCAGCAACGCCACCAGGCGGCCATCCTTGCGTTGCAGGCGCAGTGGAATGAAGTTCATCGGCGGCGAACCGATAAAGCTCGCCACGAACAGGTTGGCCGGGTCGTTGTAGATCTCTTTCGGCGTGCCGAACTGCTGGATGATGCCGTCCTTCATCACCGCTACTTTGTCGCCCAGGGTCATCGCTTCGATCTGATCGTGGGTGACGTAGACGGTGGTGGTTTTCAGACGCTGGTGCATCAGCTTCATTTCGGTACGCATCTCGACCCGCAGCTTGGCGTCGAGGTTGGACAGCGGTTCGTCGAACAGGTAGATCTTCGGCCGACGCGCCAGCGCACGGCCCATGGCCACACGCTGTTGCTGGCCGCCGGAGAGCTGGCCCGGCTTGCGATTGAGCAGGTGCTCGATCTGCAGCAGCTTGGCCACGCGCGCCACTTCTTCATCGATCGCCGCCTGGGGCATCTTGCGAATCTTCAGGCCGAACTCGATGTTCTCGCGCACGCTCATGGTCGGGTACAGCGCGTAGGACTGGAACACCATGGCGATGTCGCGATCCTTGGGGCTCATGCCGCTGACGTCCTGGTCACCGATCATGATCGCGCCGCCGGTGATGTTTTCCAGGCCCGCGATGCAGTTCATCAAGGTCGATTTGCCGCAACCCGAAGGCCCGACCAGGATCAGGAACTCACCTTCCTTGATCGACAGTTCGATGTTCTTCAAGGTGTCCGGCAGGCCGGCACCGTAGGTCTTGTTTACGTTACGAAGTTCAAGCGTTGCCATGATTACCCCTTGACCGCGCCGGCCGTCAGGCCGCGCACGAAATACTTGCCTGCGACCACATAGACCAGCAGGGTCGGCAGCCCGGCGATCATCGCCGCCGCCATATCAACGTTATATTCCTTGACCCCGGTGCTGGTGTTGACCAGGTTGTTCAGCGCCACTGTGATGGGCTGCGAATCACCGCTGGAGAACACCACGCCGAACAGGAAGTCGTTCCAGATCTGCGTGAACTGCCAGATCAGGCACACCATGATGATCGGTGTCGACATCGGCAGGATGATCAGGCGGAAGATCGTGAAGAACCCCGCGCCATCCAGGCGTGCCGCTTTCACCAATGCATCGGGAATGCTCACGTAGTAGTTACGGAAGAACAGTGTAGTAAACGCCAGCCCGTAGACGATGTGCACGAACACCAGGCCCGTGGTGGTGCTGGCCAGGCCCATCTTGCCGAGGGTGAACGAGGCTGGCAGCAGCACGGTCTGGAACGGCAGGAAGCAGCCGAACAGCAACAGGCCGAAGAACAACTGCGAACCGCGAAAACGCCACATCGACAGCACGTAGCCGTTCAACGCACCGATGGCGGTGGAGATGAGTACGGCCGGCACGGTGATCTTGATCGAGTTCCAGAAGTAACCGTCAACCGTGGCCCAGGCTTTCACCCAGCCGATGCCGGTGACCACGGTGGGCCAACTCAACAGGTTGCCGGTGCTGATGTCTTCCGGGGTCTTGAAGCTGGTCAGCAACATGACCACCAACGGCACCAGGTACAGCAGGACAGCGAGGATCAGCACCGCGTAGATCGCGATGCGGCTCAGGCTGATGGCAGGTTTGCCGGCGAGACTAGTCATTACGCTTGGTCCTTAGCTCGGAGTACAGGTAAGGCACGATGATTGCGAGAATCGCACCGAGCATCAGAATCGCACTGGCCGAACCCATGCCCATCTGGCCACGGCTGAAGGTGAACGAATACATGAACATCGCCGGCAGGTCGGAGGAGTAACCCGGACCACCCGCGGTCATGGCCGCCACCAGGTCGAAACTCTTGATCGCGATGTGCGCCAGAATCATCACCGCACTGAAGAACACCGGACGCAGGCTTGGCAGCACCACTTTCCAGTAGATGCGCGGCATGCTCGCGCCGTCGATCTGCGCAGCACGGATGATCGATTGGTCAACACCGCGCAGGCCGGCAAGGAACATCGCCATGATGAAGCCCGAGGCTTGCCACACAGCGGCGATCACCAGGCAATACACCACACGGTCCGGGTCGATCAGCCAATCCAGGCGAAAGCCTTCCCAGCCCCAGTCACGCAGCAATTTGTCCAGGCCCATGCCCGGGTTGAGCAGCCATTTCCAGGCGGTACCGGTGACGATCATCGAGAGCGCCATCGGGTACAGGTAAATGGTGCGGATAAAGCCTTCACGACGGATTTTCTGGTCGAGGAAAATCGCCAGGGTCACGCCGATCACCAACGTGATGCCGATGAACATGCCACCGAACACCGCCAGGTTCTTGCTCGCGACCCACCAGCGGTCGTTGTCGAACAAGCGCGCATATTGAGCCAGGCCTACGAACTTGTAGGTCGGCAAGAAAGTCGAGTTAGTGAACGACAGCACGAACGTCCACAGGATGTAGCCATAGAAGCCCACCAGAACGATGAACATGCTCGGCGCCAGCACCAGTTTGGGTAGCCAGCGCTGCAGTGCATCGAACGGCGAGGCTTTGCTGAACACAGCAACAGAACTCATGGGAAAATCCAGTACAGGGAAATAGGACTACAGGAACATGCCTTGCAGGGGTTAGGGGTCCCCCCACAAGGCCATTCAGTACTAACCGTTACTTGGCCGACTTGACCGCGCTGTACAGTTGCTTCGCGGTGGTTGCAGGATCAGCATTCGGGTTGTTGATGTAGTTGGTGACAACGTCAAAGAACGCGCCTTGCACGGCCAGGGTAGTGGCCATGTTGTGCGCCATGCTTGGTTGCAGGCCGCCGGTCTTGGCGTCAGCCAGGAAGTCTTTGGCTGCGGTCTGGGCGCAGGAGTCGAAACCGTACTTGCCCATGTCTGCCAGCATGTCGACCCGAACAGGGATCGAGCCTTTGTTGATGCTGAAGACTTTCTGGAAGTTTTCGCTCAACACGACTTTGGCGATGTCCTGCTGGCCAGCAGCAGTGCCTTTGTCTTTCTGCTTGAACACGGCGAGGGAGTCGATGTTGTAGGTGAACGCCTTGTCGGTGCCCGGGAAGGCTACGCACTCGTAGTCTTTGCCGGCGACTTTCTTGGCGGCGGTCCATTCACTCTTGGCCCAGTCACCCATGATCTGCATGCCGGCCTTGCCGTTGATGACTTTGGCCGCTTCCAGGTTCCAGTCCTGGCCTTTGCCGTCGACGTCCATGTAGGTCGCGACTTTCTTCAGCTCGGTCAGGGACTTGATCATTTCTGGGCCGGTCAGGGCTTTTTCGTCCAGGTCGACCAGGGCTTTCTTGTAACCGTCAGCCCCCATGACCGAGAGCACGACTGCTTCGAAGACGGTGCTGTCCTGCCAAGGCTGGCCACCGTGGGCGAGCGCAATGAAGCCGGCTTTTTTCAGCTTGTCGCCAGCGGCGTAGAATTCTTCGAGGGTGGTAGGCGGTTTTTCGATGCCGGCTTTCTTGAAGACTTCCGGGTTGATCCACAGCCAGTTGACGCGGTGGATGTTCACCGGCACGGCGACGTAATCACCTTCGTACTTCACGGTATCGGAGACTTTCTTGTCCAGCAGGGTGTCCCACTTCTCTTGTTTGGCGGGTTCCTTCAGGACGTCGGTATCGAGCAGCCCGGTGGACGCCCATTCCTGGATGTCGGGGCCTTTGATCTGGGCCATGCCTGGCGGGTTGCCAGCAACGGCGCGGCTTTTCAGTACGGTCATGGCAGTCGAACCACCACCGCCGGCGACGGCACCGTCTTTCCAGGTGAAGCCGTCTTTTTCTACTTGAGCCTTCAGGACATCTACTGCCGCTTTCTCGCCACCCGAGGTCCACCAATGCACAACTTCAACCGTCCCTTTCGAGTCGGCGGCAAAAGCATTGAGGGGAAACAACGAGGCAACGGAAATAGCTACGGCGAGGCGACTGATCGCTTTCATCTGAGTACCTTTTTTCTTGTTGTTATGCATGCAAGTCGGTGCTTGCGCTGCAAACGAGTTTAAACAGGGATTTTTCAGGTGCAGGTAACAAAGGGACGCCAAAATGTCACCACTTGGTGACATAACGTCCGGTGGCCACGGCACTGGCCATGCTCGGTGATAACGGCAGACACGGCAGCAATACAGACTGCCAGGCGTGGTACAGGTCCGGTTTGCCACCCCAGATCTTGCTGCTGGGCTGGTTTTTCGGGCTCAGTTCGTGGTGCCAGCTGCCGTGGGTGCGGTCGATGAAATGGTTTTCACAGAACTCCCAGAAGCGCCGGTACCAGGTTTCGTAATGCAGCTCGCCCGTGCGTTTGAGCAGCGCCTGGGCAGCGGCGCTGGCTTCGCAATGAGTCCAGTGCAGACGCTCGTGCACCACGGGGCGCTGGCTCCAGTCGAGGGTGTAGACAATGCCCGGGGCGCCGTCGACGGCCCAGGCGTATTCGCAGGCACTGGCAAACAGGCCCTTGGCGTCGGTCACCAGCCAGTCAGGCGTGACAAGCCCGGCGTCCAGCCGCGCCGCTTCAAGGTGCAGTACCAGCCGCGCCCATTCGAAGCCGTGGCCAGGGGTGATGCCGTAGGGGCGAAAGCCGTCGGCCGGGTTGTCTTCGTTGTAACCGCGCAAGGGTTGCCAATGGCTGTCGAAATGCTCGATGACGCTGTACTGGTTTTGCGCCGCATGGCGATGGATCACGCGCTCGACGATGCGCAGTGCGCGGTCCAGCCAGCGGGTTTCACCAGTCACATCGGCCAGGGCCAGGAACGCTTCGGTGGCGTGCATGTTGCTGTTGGCGCCGCGATAAGCCTCTACGCCACTCCAGTCCTGGGCAAAGGATTCGAGCATCGCGCCCTCCTCTTCGCTCCAGAAATACTGGTCGATGATGTGGGTCGCGTCGTTAAGTAGGGTTTGCGCGCCGGGAGCGCCAGCCACTACCGCAGAGCTGGCCGCCAGGGCCACGAAGGCATGCAGGTAGGCGGCCTTGCCGGTGTTGCCATCGCGGGCACCGGGCGTGGCAAACCAGCCGCCGTGCTGGGCATCGCGCAGCGGGCCGCTGAGGGCGGCAACCCCGTGCTCTACCAACTCGGCGTAACCGGGCAAACCCAGGCCGTGGGCCATGGCGAAGCTGTGGGTCATGCGGGCGGTGTTCATGGTTTCGGCGACGGCATCAGGCGGTAAAACGCCGTGATCGTCGAGGTTGCCGAAGCCTTCAGGCAGCCTGGAAGCCTTGGCGAAGGCCAGCAGGCGCTGGCCTTCAGTGGCAAGCCAGGCGTGATGGGCAGGTGCGTTCAGCCAACTACTGGCAGGCAGTGGTTGCGTGGTCATGATTAGCCCTTTTTATTATGTGCGGGATGCCCGGAGTCTAAACAAGGGCGGGGCGAGGGCAAGTAACGAAGGAGGTGGGAAATGTCACCAGATGGTGACATTGATTGTGCCTCTTCCTGTGTAGGAGCCGAGCTTGCTCGCGAAGAACGGCAAAACAACCCGTTTATTCAGAATAAACACGTCATCGTTAACGACCTTCGCGAGCAAGCTTGCTCCTACAGGACGGGCTTACGGCCGTGGCTGGTTGATCTGCTGCTGCAAGTTCTGCACCTGGCTTTGCAAGGTGGTGACGTTGCGCGTGGTCTGGATGCGGAACACGTCGAACTCCTTGTTGGACGGGCCGTCGGAGGCCGCCGGGCGGCTATCCTGCTCGCTCTTGAGCACCACAAGGTCCTGCTCCAGGCGGGCGATGGCAGCCGTGGGGTTGCCCTGTTTTTTCAGGGCAGCGACGTCGGCAGACAGTTCCTTGAACTCGGTGTCGCGGGACTTGAGGGTTGCCACGGCATCGGTCAGTGCCTGCACCTGGCCTTGCAGTTGCGCGTTTGCGCCGGACAGTTGGGCGGTGCTGGCGGTCATTTGCTCAAGGCGTTTATCCAGGTCCGTCGCCTGGCCGGCCACGCCCAGTTGCTGCTTGCCCTGCTCCAGCAATTGGGTTTCCAACTGCTTGATCTGAAGCTTCAAGGCTTCGCTGCCGTTATTCACACTGGCTTCGCTTGCCACCACCTTGCCGGAAATGTCCTGCAGGCGCCCCGCCGCTTCCTCACTGATGCGCGCGAAGCTTTCCTGGGTCGCGACCAGTTGCTGGCCCATCAGGGAGATTTGCTGGAAGCTCCACCAGGCAAGGCCGGCAAAGGCAAACAGCAGCGCGCCGACCAATGCCCACAACGGCCCGGTGCTGGCGCTCTTGACCTTGACCGCAGGCGCTGGCCGCGAGCGCACGGACGTGGCCGCGGTAGGCTCAAAATCATCGTCGTCCGAGGTGTCAGCCCGCAGGCTGGGAACGTTGTCAAAGTCGTCGTTAGCATCGTTACGCATGAATCAACCTTCAAACCTTTGAGGTGGCATATGAATAGCCAAGCGCCGGAGTATAAACCCCTGGCCTGCCGCACTGATCGACCCTGGGCCGCAAATTCGGTTCCCGGTGTGTTGCCGGTTATTTAAGCCCCACGTCCTGGGCTTTCCACCAACTGCAAAACTCGTCCAGGGCCGCCCACAGGCTGACCTTGGGCTGGTAGTCCAGATAATGCCGTGCGCGGGTGATGTCGAGGGTGAAATCTTTGTTCATTACCTGCATGCCCAAGCGTGACAACGACGGTTCCGGACGCCCCGGCCACATCGCGCAAAACGCCTCATTGAGCGCCGCAACACTGTAGGACAAGCCGTAGGACCGGTAACGGGTGACCTGAGGCATGTCCATCTGGCGCATTACATAGTTCACCACATCCCACACCGGCACCGGGGTACCGTTGCTGATGTTGTAGGCCTTGCCCAACGCCGAGCCGGTCGCGAGCAAACTGCTCAACAGGGCTTCATTGAGGTTGTGCACGCTGGTGAAATCGACCTTGTTCAGGCCGTCGCCGACAATTGCCAGGCGGTTCTTGCGCTGCATTTTCAACAGGCGCGGGAAGATGCTCATGTCGCCGGCCCCCGTGACAAACCGCGGGCGCAGGGCCAGCACCTCGAGGCCGAACTCCTGGGCGCCGAACACCTTTTGCTCCGCCAGGTATTTGGTGGCCGCATACGGATGCTTGAAGCGCTTGGGCACTTGCTCCTCGGTAAGCCCCAGGTGGTCGCGGCCATCGAAGTAGATCGATGGCGACGACAGGTGCACCAGGCGCCCCACCCGTTGTTTCAGGCAGGCCTCCACCACGTTTTCAGTGACCAGCACATTGCCCTGGTGAAAATCCTGATATCGCCCCCACAGGCCCACCGCCCCGGCGCAATGCACCACGGCTTCGACGTCACGGCACAACTCGCGCACCAGGTCCGGATCATTCAAATCACCCTGGATAAACTCGGCGCCGCGCCGTACCAGGTGCTCTACACCTTCGGCCCGCCGCCCGTTGACCCGCACGTCCAGGCCCTGCTCCAGGGCGAAACGCGCAAAGCGCCCGCCGATGAAGCCGCTTGCGCCGGTGACCAGAATTTTCATGACTTACTCCGCATTCTTTCGTTTTTCATCGCTGTTGCCTTGACGCTGGCCATCACTCCAACGGCACCAACCATTGCCCGGTTGTGTGTGCCAGATGATCCGTCAACAAGCCCAGCAATTGTCCACCACTGCGCCAATGATGCCAGTACAGCGGCACATCGATCGGCTTATCTGGCAATAACTCCACCAGCACGCCCCTTTCAAGCTGGTCGCGCACCTGCAATTCGGGCACCAGGCCCCAGCCCAACCCGGCTTCTGTCAGGCGGATAAAACCTTCGGACGATGGGCACAAATGGTGCTCGAAACCACCGTCGACGCCCAGGGAAGCCAGGTACCGATGCTGCAGGAAATCATCCGGGCCGAACACCAGCGCCGGGGTGCGGGTCAGTTGATCGGCGCGTACGCCATCGGGAAAGTGCCGTGCGACAAACGCAGGGCTGGCCAGCGCCCGATAGCGCATGGCACCGAGCAACAGGCTGCGGGCGCCGGCCACCGGGCGTTCGCTGGCGCAAATGCAGGCGGCCACTTCACCGGCACGCATGCGTTTGAGGCCGACGGTCTGGTCTTCCACGACCAAATCCAACAGCAGATGCTGCTCGGCGCAGAAGTCGCTGACGGCCTCGGCCCACCAAGTGGCCAGGCTGTCGGCATTCAAGGCGATGCGCAGGCGCTCGGGCATGCCTTCTTCATCCAGCGCGGGCACCTGGCTTTGCAGGTCGCGCTCCAGCAACCGCACCTGTTGCACGTGGTTGAGCAGCCGGCGGCCGATTTCGGTGGGCGTCGGCGGCGTGGCGCGCACCAACACCGGCTGGCCAACCCGCGCCTCCAGCAACTTGATCCGCTGGGAAATCGCCGATTGCGAGATTCCCAGTACCTGGGCGCCCCGTTCAAAACCGGCCTGTTCCACCACCGCCGCCAGGGCGGAAAGCAATTTATAGTCGAACATCAGTTTTCCTAATGAGCGATCAGCAATATTGGTTTTTCTTATACAGCCTGGGACCGGAGAATAGCCAGCATCGCTTCTTCTTATTCAAGGACCTTCCACATGGCTGGCGAAACCGCCCTGGCAACCCTGCTGCGTAGCATGAGCCCACAGCTCAATGACGGTGACTACGTGTTCTGCACCCTGGCCGACGGCCGAATTCCCGAGGGTTGCGAAGCTGTCGGCAGCTTTCGCGAGCAGGAAGGCCTGACGCTGATCGTCGAGCGCCAGCAAGCCGAGCGGGCCGGGCTGGTTTTCGACTACGTGGCGGCGTGGATCACCCTTAACGTGCACTCGGCCCTGGAAGCCGTCGGCCTGACCGCCGCGTTTGCCACGGCCCTGGGCAAGGCCGGGATCAGTTGCAACGTGATTGCCGGCTACTACCACGACCACCTGTTTGTCGGCCGCGCCGATGCCGAGCGCGCCATGACGGTGTTGCAGCAATTGGCGGCGGGCGCGGAGTAAATCCTATGTGGCAAAGCTATACGAACGGCCTGTTGGTGGCCTTTGGGTTGATCATGGCGATCGGCACGCAGAACGCCTTTGTGTTGGCACAAAGCCTGCGGCGTGAACATCACCTGCCCGTGGCGGCCTTGTGCGTGGTGTGTGATGCAATCCTGGTGGCCGCTGGCGTGTTCGGCCTGGCCACGGTGCTGGCGCATAACCCGATATTGCTGGCGGTTGCCCGTTGGGGCGGCGCGGCGTTCCTGCTGTGGTACGCCACCCTGGCGCTGCGCCGGGCCTGCTCGAAGCAGAGCCTGGGCGAGGGCGAAAACCTCAAGGTGCGCTCGCTGAAGGCGGTGATGCTCAGCGCCCTGGCGGTGACCTTGCTCAACCCCCACGTGTACCTGGACACGGTCTTGCTGATCGGCTCCCTCGGCGCCCAGCAAACCGAACCCGGCGCTTATGTGGCCGGTGCCGCCAGCGCTTCACTGCTGTGGTTCATGACCCTGGCGCTGGGCGCCGCATGGCTGGCACCGTGGCTGGCGCGCCCCGCCACCTGGCGTATTCTGGACTTGTTAGTAGCCGCCATGATGTTCAGCGTGGCCTATCAATTAATCAGCGCAGCGTAGATATTCCAAAACGCTCTGGAACCTCTATCCCACACAGTTGTTGCGTGGTTTTGCCGCACCCCCGGTGCTATGATCCAGCCCCTGCGCCGCAAAGAGTACAAACTCCCCGGCGCTTGTTTGGCCGCCCGTGATCGGCCTTGCGCTCACCGCAACTGACCTGATTAGGAGAATCATCATGGCTTTCGAATTGCCGCCGCTGCCCTACGCACACGATGCCCTGCAGCCGCACATCTCCAAGGAAACCTTGGAGTATCACCACGACAAGCACCACAACACCTATGTCGTGAACCTGAACAACCTGGTGCCTGGCACCGAGTTCGAAGGCAAGACCCTGGAAGAAATCGTCAAGTCTTCTTCGGGCGGCATCTTCAACAACGCCGCTCAGGTCTGGAACCACACCTTCTACTGGAACTGCCTGGCGCCAAACGCTGGCGGTCAACCGACCGGCGCACTGGCTGAGGCGATCAACGCTGCCTTCGGTTCGTTCGACAAGTTCAAGGAAGAGTTCACCAAGACGTCCGTCGGCACCTTCGGTTCCGGTTGGGGCTGGCTGGTGAAAAAGGCTGACGGTTCCCTGGCCCTGGCCAGCACCATCGGCGCCGGCAACCCGCTGACCAGCGGCGACACCCCGCTGCTGACCTGCGACGTCTGGGAACACGCTTACTACATCGACTACCGCAACGTGCGTCCAAAATATGTGGAAGCGTTCTGGAACCTGGTCAACTGGAAGTTCGTGACTGAGCAGTTCGAAGGCAAAACCTTCACCGCTTAAGTACCGCTTGCAGTAAAAAGAGCCCGGCGATTGCCGGGCTTTTTTATGCCCGGTGGAACTCGGTGAGCCGCTGATGCCACCCAGACAGGCGAGGACTATGCCTCTTATACCTGTCGGAGAAATGACGATGTCTATCGCAGCATTAGCCGCCGCAGTACCCCTGGTTGGCCAAGTGGCCACCGCCGTGGGTGATGTCACCAAGGCCGTTGCACCGCTCCTCCAGCCCTTTGCCGATCTGGCCGCAAAATCCCTGGGGGATGTGTTGAAAAAAAATGACGCCGAGCCCAATAAGTCCGTTGAGTTTGCCAGCCTGGAGGTCAACAAGAAGCAAACACTGACCTTCGGCAACAACGCCTGACGCGCCACGCCCACCCACCTGCACTCCAGGCAGGCGGATGCAAATCCGCCTCGCCCCCGCCGCCAAACCAGCACACCCCGCAATGTCCCTTTGACTGCCCTCACTGGATTGCCAATACTCATGGCATATTGAGGCTACCCGCATGGAACAAGGAATAACCCTTTGAAGCTGGAACTCAAAAACAGCTTGTCGGTGAAGTTGCTACGGGTGGTGCTGCTTTCGGCATTGGCAGTGGGCGTGGTACTGAGCGCGGCGCAGATCGTCTTTGATGGCTACAAGACGCGCCAGGCCGTGGCCGGCGATGCCCAGCGCATCCTCGACATGTTTCGCGACCCCTCCACCCAGGCCGTCTACAGCCTGGACCGGGAGATGGGCATGCAGGTCATCGAAGGCCTGTTCCAGGACGATGCCGTGCGCATGGCCTCCATCGGCCATCCCAACGAAACCATGCTCGCGGAAAAAACCCGCGACCTGCAACAATCCCCGACCCGCTGGCTGACCGACCTGATTCTGGGCCAGGAGCGCACCTTCACCACCCCGTTGGTGGGGCGCGGGCCTTATAGCGAGTACTACGGCGACCTGAGCATCACCCTCGACACCGCCACCTACGGCAAAGGGTTTCTCGTCAGCTCGGTGATCATATTCATCTCCGGGGTACTGCGGGCGCTGGCCATGGGCCTGGTGTTGTACCTGGTCTATCACTGGCTGCTGACCAAGCCGCTGTCGCGCATCATCGAGCACCTGAGCTCGATCAACCCCGACCGCCCCAGTGAGCACAAGATCCCGCAACTCAAGGGCCACGAGAAAAACGAACTGGGGGTATGGATCAACACCGCCAACCAGTTGCTCGAATCCATCGAGCGCAATACCCACTTGCGCCATGAGGCGGAAAACAGCCTGTTGCGCATGGCCCAGTACGACTTTCTCACCGGCCTGCCGAACCGCCAGAAGCTGCAGGAGCAATTGGACAAGATCCTGATCGACGCCGGCCGCCGGCAACGCCGGGTCGCGGTGTTGTGTGTGGGCCTGGATGACTTCAAGAGCGTCAACGAGCAGTTCACCTACCAGGCCGGCGACCAGTTGCTGCTGGCCCTGGCCGACCGCCTGCGCGCTCACAGTGGCCGCCTCGGCGCGCTCGCCCGCCTGGGTGGTGACCAGTTCGCCCTGGTCCAGGCCGATATCGAGCAACCCTACGAGGCCGCCGAGCTGGCGCAAAGCATCCTCGATGACCTGGAAGCCGAATTCGCCCTCGACCACGAACAGATCCGCCTGCGCGCCACCATCGGCATCACCTTGTTCCCGGAAGACGGCGACAGCACCGAGAAGCTCCTGCAAAAAGCCGAACAGACCATGACCCTGGCCAAGAGCCGTTCGCGCAACCGCTACCAGTTCTATATCGCCAGCGTCGACAGCGAAATGCGCCGCCGCCGCGAGCTGGAAAAGGATTTGCGCGACGCCTTGAGCCGCGAGCAGTTCCACCTGGTGTACCAGCCGCAGATCAGCTATCTAGACCATCGCGTGGTGGGTGTGGAGGCCTTGATTCGCTGGCAGCACCCGGAACATGGCCTGGTGCCGCCCGACCTGTTTATCCCGCTGGCTGAACAGAACGGCACCATCATTGCCATCGGCGAATGGGTGCTGGACCAGGCCTGCCGGCAACTGCGCGAATGGCACGACCTGGGCTTCACCGAGCTGCGCATGGCGGTCAACCTGTCGACCGTGCAGCTACACCACGCCGAGCTGCCGCGGGTGGTCAACAACCTGCTGCAGATCTACCGCCTGCCGCCCCGCAGCCTGGAGCTGGAAGTCACCGAGACCGGCCTGATGGAAGACATCAGCACCGCGGCCCAGCACCTGTTGAGCCTGCGCCGTTCCGGGGCGCTGATTGCCATTGACGACTTCGGCACCGGCTATTCGTCCTTGAGCTACCTGAAAAGCCTGCCGCTGGACAAGATCAAGATCGACAAGAGCTTCGTCCAGGACCTGCTGGACGACGACGACGATGCAACCATCGTGCGGGCGATCATCCAGCTCGGCAAAAGCCTGGGCATGCAGGTGATCGCCGAAGGGGTGGAAACCGCCGAGCAGGAGGCCTACATCATCTCCGAAGGCTGCCACGAAGGTCAGGGCTACCACTACAGCAAACCCCTGCCGGCCCGGGAGTTGGTGGCTTATTTGAAACAGGCCCAGCGCAATAACGCGGCCATTCTCTGAAGCCATGCCGGCCACCGGGAACGCGCATACCGGCGGCCAGCAAATCGATACTAAATATTTCCTACTTATAACCCTTTACACAAAATGCAAATCTTTCGCATTATGTCGCAGTTTTGCGCACCCCCCGCGTGCCCCATCAACAACCGAAGCAGGATGTTCGCCATGATTCGTATGCCCCTGGCCACCGCCAGCCTTCTCGCCATTGCCATTTCGCTTGCCGGTTGCGGTGAAGGCAAAGACAAGGCCGCCGCGCCTCAAGCGCCGGCCGCCGCCAGCACTACCGCCCCCGCGGCTGCCCCGGCAGGCCAGGTTGACGAGGCCGCCGCCAAGGCCGTGGTCGCGCATTACGCAGACATGGTGTTCGCGGTGTACAGCGACGCCGAGTCCACCGCAAAAACCCTGCAAACCGCCATCGACACCTTCCTCGCCAACCCGAACGACGACACCCTGAAAGCGGCCCGTACCGCCTGGATCGCGTCCCGTGTGCCGTATTTGCAGAGTGAAGTGTTTCGCTTTGGCAACACCATCATTGACGACTGGGAAGGCCAGGTGAACGCCTGGCCACTGGACGAAGGCCTGATCGACTACGTCGACAAGACCTACGAACACGCCCTGGGCAACCCTGGCGCAACCGCCAACATCATCGCCAACAACGAGATCCAGGTCGGCGAAGACAAGGTCGATGTGAAAGACATCACCCCGGAAAAACTCGCCAGCCTGAATGAGTTGGGCGGTTCCGAAGCCAACGTTGCCACCGGCTACCACGCGATTGAATTCCTGCTCTGGGGCCAGGACCTCAACGGCACAGGCCCAGGCGCCGGCAACCGCCCTGCCTCGGACTACATGACCGGTGATGGCGCCACTGGCGGCCACAACGAGCGTCGCCGCACCTACCTGCGCGCCGTAACTCAACTGTTGGTCAGCGACCTGGAAGAGATGGTCGGCAACTGGAAGCCGAAGGTTGAAGACAACTACCGCGCCACGCTGGAAGCCGAGGCGCCTACCGATGGCCTGCGCAAAATGCTGTTCGGCATGGGTAGCCTGTCTCTGGGCGAACTGGCCGGTGAACGCATGAAGGTTTCCCTGGAAGCCAACTCGCCGGAAGACGAACAGGATTGCTTCAGCGACAACACCCACAACTCGCACTTCTACGACGCCAAGGGTATTCGCAACGTTTACCTGGGCGAGTACACCCGCACCGACGGTACCAAGATGACCGGCGCCAGCCTGTCGTCCCTGGTGGCCAAGGCGGATCCGACTGCCGATGCAACGCTCAAGGCCGACCTGGCGTCGACCGAAGCGAAGATCCAGGTGATGGTGGACCACGCCAACAACGGTGAGCATTACGACCAGTTGATCGCTGCCGGTAACGATAAAGGCAACCAGATTGTGCGCGATGCAATCGCCGCATTGGTGAAGCAGACCGGTTCGATCGAACAGGCGGCCGGCAAGCTGGGCATCAGTGACTTGAACCCGGACAACGCTGATCACGAGTTCTGATCAAGCAGGTGCCGGGCGCTGTCAGGCGTCCGGCACCACGGTCAACATGCCAGGCCTCACTGTTTGAGGATGAACACCGTCGGATAGCCGCTCCTGAGAATAACCCCACCGTGCAGCATCGAAAAATCTCCACGTGCCTGGCTCTGGCTGACGACTGCCTGGGTCGGCCCATCCAGAACGCTCAGGTCAAGGCCGGGACCCAGTGGGTGCAGCATTTTGGGTGATCGTCCCAGGATGGGGTGCGGGCTGAGGCAATAGACGGCGCTGCCCGACGACCATTTGAATAACAATTCAGGGCCGGGGCCTCCATTTCCGATCAGTCGATAGCCAAGTCCGGTCACCACTTTATGCAGCGCCCCCCTAAGCGCAACAGCGTCCATCGACGCCGTAACCGCCAGCCCCAAGCGGATGATTTCATGGATCCCAAAGTTCATTTGCAAAAATGCCGGGCTGACAACATTCAGCCTGACTCTACCTGCCGTGTTTTTTGGCGACGCAGAAAGGAACTGCAACGGGTCCAGTCCTCGACTCAAGACCAAACGCCAAGTGTTCAATTGACCGAGGAATGTGGTCAGCCCACCTGACGTCACTACCCCGCCAGGGTTGAAGTGATCAAACATCGCATTGGCCAGCTTTCGCCTCGATACATGCGACATCGTCGGGAACGCCCCGACAAGGAACCGACTGGTGTCCCCCCACAGCATCGGGCCTTCATCTACCTGCCACTTGCCGGTTGCCGGATCGTGGATTGCGATGCGTGGCTGGCGCTTGAAGTCAAACGCCAGTTGATCGTTAAAGTTTGCAGCGTTGAGTGGCGGCCGACTTGGGTCATACAGATGCGCCAGGGCATCAGGGCAGTTTTCACCCTTGGGCAGCACCGGATAATAGTGCTGCCCAATCGCAATCACATCTCCCCTCAGGCCTGCCGATGGATCGCTTACGGTAAAGGTGTAGGCGCGTGAAGGATTGGGCGCAATCTGCGAAGCCGGTATCGTCTTGCCCCATTCAGCCCATACCGGCTGGGGGCCTGGTCGCAGTGCCAGCCTGACGGGGGGCAGGACCGGAATGCGACTGGGACCGGCAACCGCTGCCGTTGGGTCGATAGGTTCATATCCACTCATGCGTAGCCGTATATGGTCCAGGGGCTGGTTCAGGTATTGGTGAAACCGTCCAGGAATATCGCTCCATACGCTCATCTCGCGTGCCAGTTCCAACTCAAGCTCCAGGACCCGGCCTGGCGGAAAGCTGAAGGCGTCGAGGATTTTTCGCGCGCCGGTTCGGGTGAGATTGGGAAAGGCGTTCATCAGCGTTTGTTCAACGGGGTAACCACCTTTCAAACCGATCCCCGGGGAAGCCACTTCCCAGTGCCCCGACGCATCGCGCCGCAGGGGCGCATGATGATAGGCAAAGGGCTTGCGCGCGTCCCTTACCCTCCAGACCTCGACATCAGGGTCATACTTGATCGAATACCAATGCTCTTTGTCCCTCAGAAAATGTCGCGCGAAACCGCCTTCACCCGCTGACTGGCTGAAAATCCCGTGGAGTTCCCAACCAGGCAAAGGCGTCAACCCCGACGGTTTCTTGCTCAAGGCCATGTTACTGCTCAAGCCGGTTTTTTTGCCCACGGCACCCGCCGATACCGAGGCGCTCCCGACAAAGCCGTCCACTGCTGCCCCGACCAGCTCGGCAAAGGCCCTTACAAAACTATGGGCGGCCAGCTCACGATCGCCTGCCTCTGCTGCCTGGATGGCCCGCACGAGGGAAAAAAGACTCCTGGCCATACCGATCACCATCGTGATCTTGACCGGCAAGACCAACGTGATGATATCCAGGCTTGCCTCAATCAACGTGAACGTCGTATCAATATTGGTCTCATGGGTGCTAGTGGTGCGTTGCGCGGCCATATTGATCGCTGCACTGGCCTCAAGCTCATAAGCCTCCATCAATACGTTCTCGGAGATGCGCGGCAGATGCACCATTTCGCCGCGCACCCGGCCCTTCAACATCCTGCGGATCAATGCTTGATCCTCAAGGCTCACACGGCTGACGAGATACTCATGCCACGAGCTGTGGTCAATCAGCTCGCGCGCCAGTTGCGCGCTGTCGGCGAACTCGTAGAACACTCGGCCAGAAGGTGCCTGGGGCATATAAGCAACCAAGGACCCGACAGATTCCGATGCGGTACTGAACACAAGCACCCCGCGCACACGCACCCCACGTAGCTGCAGGCCGCGGACCAGAATCCTGTGCCCCTCGACTTCAGCCCTCTCGCTGGTGTCCTGCGGGTGGTTCAAAACACTATTGACCCATTGAAACCCGCGGTCCAAACGGTCGGGCAAAAAGTCGCCGGCGATCTTGGCTTCCAGCGCGTCTACACGCATCTGCAGAGCGGTGATCCTGGCGTAGCTGGTTTTTTGCACCAGCGCCTCAGGAGAGGTCAATAAACGATGTTTCAGGAAGTCTGGATAACGCCCGCCGATATTGACGCTTCGTACCAGGTCCTTGACCTGCGCGGTGGTCAGGGCCGAATACGCCTGGTCTTGCACATCAGTGAGGCGCGAAAAGTTGACGAAATTAAGATCGATACCTCCAACGTTTTCCAGTGCCAGTTGGGTCAATGTCCGCTTGCGCATATGGTAGCGCCGCCCTTCAGGCACCAGGGGCGACGCACTCGGCACGTAGCTGCCGACCGGCTTGCGCGTCTCCCTGGTGTGAACAAGGATGTGGTCCGGGTCCACGTCCAGGCCGTACTCAGACTCCAGTGCCGTACGCAGTTGTTCGTTGCTGTAGGTCAGCAATGTCGCGGTATCACCGAACTGCAGGAGAGAAGGTAAAGTCGCCCATTCGGGGAGTTCACCGAGTGCCGCCCGGTAACGCTCGACCGCACGCCTCCAGGCCTCCCGGTCGGCCTGGGAGGCAGGCTTCAAGAAGTCACTCAACGTTCTCGCCAGCCGCTTGAGCTCACGCGCCAGCAATACGCTGTCGAGCGCGAAGGCATGTCTCAGGTCGGTTGCCCGATCAAGGCTGGCGGGCAGGTCCCCCATGCGGCTCGACACGCCCCGATTGCGGTACAGCTCGACCTGCGTACTGAAATCCCTGTGCAAGCGCGTACATTGCGCCTCGACACTTTCGGCAAATGCCGACGCATTCAATTCGCCGTAGCGAAACCCGCCCTGTGTTTTAGCCGCCAGATGCCTACCCATTGCCCTCGTTTGATCGTTTTGCGCAACCAGCATAAGCAGCCCTGAAAACTCGGAAGAAACCTTCAAGCGTCGGTGCAGTTCTTGATCCAGAAGCGCCAGGGAGTCAAAACACTCCAGCCCCTGAGTCGGGGTAAACAACACCACGGTTCCTACATCCGCATCGCTTTCCAAGGGGCGCACCGATGGCTCAGGCACTTGCGCGTCTTCCCATACCACGGCGTGGTCCGGGTCTTTGGCGGTCATCACAAGCGCGCCATGCAACGCCAGATGGGGCGCAGCCCCTTCACCGGCAAGCGCCACGCTATAGACGCAAGGACAATAGCCGAGCAGGTTTTTCCGCCTGGCCGGGGCGTCGCGATAGCGCAAAACCTTAGTCAACAGTGCATAGGCGCCATCACTCATCAGGCCATCGGCCTTGAGCAACTCGGCTTCAAGACGCAGATGCAAGGCCCGTTGGTCAATCAGCCATTGCTTGCGCGAGCGGGTGTCCGTGAGGCTGACCGAGGTGTCCCAGAAGGCTTGCAGGTAAGACGCGTAGCGACTGACTAGCCCAGTGGCCAACTGATCGAGAAAACGGTCAAATTGCGCGGCAGTGATCGCACTTACCGCCTGCGTTTCATCCCCAGCCGTGGTCGAGCGCTCGAAATGCGCTTGGCGGGTGGCGTAGTCGGCGGGCTGCTGCTCGACTATCCGGCGAACCACCGCCTCCAGGATATGGGGCTCCAGCGGCGCCGTTGAGGGGTGATCCGAGGGGGTAGATGAACGGATAAAAATCTTGTCCGGATCGCCGTCCTGCGCCAGCTCGGGAAATGCCTGGCGCAACTCCCTTTGCACAAATCCGTGGAAGGTGGGCTGGCGTTCAAAGTGTTCAGCTATCTCCCGGTTCAGTGCGCCGAACCGCTCTCGCTGCATGACTTGATGCGGGCTGTCACTGGAAAACAACAGGCGCCTGAACGAAGGCGGCAAGGGTGTATGAGCTGATTGCATGAAAGAACCTCAAGGATGAGTCGTTGACACTCATGCTGCTTTGAGGCGTCCTCGCAGGTGCATTACATAGTTGCCCACGTTCCGTCAGGTCGGTCCTGCCGCGTGCAGTCCCCGGTTTACTTGCCCTGCACCGCAGGTAGAATGGCGCCTTTCCCTGTCACCCCGAGCGGACCTCATGGCGTTGCCGACCTTACGGATTATCGGTTTCATTATCGGCATCTTCCTGATCACCCTGGCGATTGCCATGGTCATCCCCATGGCGACCCTGGTGTTTTTCGAACGCACCAGCGACCTGCCATCGTTCCTCTGGGCCAGCCTGATCACCTTCATCGCCGGCCTGGCGCTGGTGATTCCCGGCCGCCCGGAACACGTGCATTTGCGCCCACGGGACATGTACCTGCTGACCGTCTCCAGCTGGCTGGTGGTGTGTATCTTCGCCGCCCTGCCGTTCCTGCTGACCCAGCACATCAGCTACACCGACTCCTTTTTCGAAAGCATGTCCGGCATCACCGCCACCGGCTCCACCGTACTCAGCGGCCTGGACACCATGTCCCCGGGCATCCTCATCTGGCGCTCGTTGCTGCACTGGCTCGGCGGCATCGGTTTTATCGGCATGGCGGTGGCGATCCTGCCGCTGCTGCGCATTGGCGGCATGCGCCTGTTCCAGACCGAATCTTCGGACCGCTCGGAAAAGGTCATGCCCCGCTCGCACATGGTGGCGCGCCTGATCGTGGCGGCGTACGTGGGCATCACCATCCTCGGCAGCCTGGCGTTCTGGTGGGCCGGCATGGGTTTGTTCGATGCGATTAACCATGCGATGTCGGCGATTTCCACCGGCGGGTTCTCCACCTCCGACGAATCCCTGGCCCACTGGAAACAACCGGCGGTGCACTGGGTAGCGGTGGTGGTGATGATCATGGGCAGCCTGCCGTTCACCCTGTATGTGGCCACGATGCGTGGCAACCGTCGGGCGCTGATCAAGGACCAACAGGTGCAAGGCATGCTGGGGTTGCTGGTGGTGACCTGGCTGGTGCTGGGCACCTGGTATTGGTGGACCACCAACCTGCCCTGGCTGGACGCACTGCGCCACGTCGCCGTGAATGTCACTTCGGTGGTGACCACTACCGGCTTTGCGTTGGGGGACTACAGCATCTGGGGCAATTTCTCGTTGATGCTGTTCTTCTACCTGGGCTTTGTGGGTGGTTGCTCCGGCTCCACCGCCGGCGGGATCAAGATCTTTCGCTTCCAGGTGGCCTACATCCTGCTCAAGGCCAACTTGAACCAGTTGATTCACCCGCGGGCGGTGATCAAGCAGAAGTACAACGGCCATCGCCTCGATGAAGAAATCGTGCGTTCGATCCTGACCTTCTCGTTTTTCTTCGCCATTACCATCTGCGCCATTGCCCTGGCCTTGTCGTTGCTGGGCCTGGACTGGATGACCGCACTGACCGGCGCGGCCAGCACCGTGTCTGGCGTAGGCCCGGGCCTGGGGGAAACCATCGGCCCGGCCGGCAACTTCTCCACCCTGCCGGACGCCGCCAAGTGGATCCTGTCGTTCGGCATGCTGTTGGGCCGGCTGGAGATCATCACGGTATTTGTGCTGTGCATTCCGGCATTTTGGCGTCACTGACCGGCAGCGCCTGCAACCGCGCCCGGTACTCGCCGGGCGTGGCATCGAACCAGCGGCGGAACGCTCGGAAGAAGTTGCTCGGGTCGGCAAACCCCAACAGGTAGGCAATTTCCAGCAGGGTCATGCTTGGCTGCGCCAGGTATTGCTCGGCCAATTCGCGGCGGGTGTCATCCAGGAGGGTCTGGAAACTCGTGCCTTCCTCCTGCAAGCGGCGCTGCAAGGTGCGCTGGGACAGGTGCAACGTCTGCGCAACCACCTCGCGCTTGGGCTCGCCCTGGGGCAGTAACCGGCACAACACCTGCCGCGCCTTGTGGGTCACCCGGCTCTCGGAAAACCGCGCCAGGTACTCCCCGGCAAAACGATCATGCAACAACGCCATCGCCTCGTTCGCCGTAGGCAACGGCGCTTCCATATCTGCCCGCTCGAAGATCAGCGCGTCATAGGGGGCGTTGAACACCAGCGGTGCATGGAAGGCTTGTTTGTAAGGCCCAAGGTCCGCCGGCTGATCGCCCTGCACCAACACCTTGCGTGGTTGCAACGTGCGCCCGGTCAGCCAGCCGCATAACGCCAGGGCGCTGGCCAGGGACGCTTCGGCGCTTTGCCGGGTAGGTGGCAGGTGGTCACCGTGCACGGTAAGAATCAGCGCATAACCTTCGGGTAACAGGCGAAAACTCAGGTCGGCGCTTTCAGCAATGATCCGCTGATAACGCACCAGGCGCATAAAGCCTTCGGCCAGGGTGTTGCTGGACATCAACGCATAGCCGGCCACATGAAACGACGCCGGCCGCACCACCTTGCCCATGTTCAAGCCGATCGCCGGGTTGCCCGACAGTTCGACCGCGCGCTGCCAAAGCCGGGTTATGGAATCCTGGGGGAAGCGCGCATCGGGGTCATTCAGCGCGGCGTAATCCAGGCCAAGCTGCTTGAACAAGGCGCGGCAATCCAGGCCGTCCATCTCCAACGCCTTGACTATCCCCATCGCCCAGCTTGCAGAAGTCGTTCGTTCGCTCATGGCGTTTTCTTAACAAGGAAGGCTGAAACGACAGCCAGGAATCCGAAGGATACTAAAGTGGCATCTATTGTCACTGGCTGTTACCACTGATGACTCTAGACTCAAATAAGCTCCCCGCCGAACATCTGTCGGGCAGAACAATAACCAGAGGGCCGATCACCGTGGAAAATGTCAGGCAATTCAACAGCTTTGCTGATTTTTACCCCTATTACCTGAGCGAACACGGCAACAGCACCTGCCGTCGCCTGCATTTTATTGGCACCAGCCTCGTTATCTTCCTCCTGGCCTTCGCGGTCGGCAAAGGCGCCTGGTGGCTGCTGCTGGCAGTGCCGGTGGCGGGCTACAGCTTTGCCTGGGTTGGCCACTTCTTCTTTGAAAAGAATCGCCCGGCAACCTTCCAGCATCCGCTGTACAGCCTGTTGGGGGATTTTGTGATGTACCGCGACATGATTCTGGGCAAGGTGGCGTTCTAGCCCCGCCCCTCAAAAACAATAAGAGCGCCTTTGATGAACCAGCAGGCTCGATTCACCCATATGCAGGACGGCACCGAGGAAGACTGGGCCATTATCGCCAAGGATTTCAGCGCCTATGCCCGACAATTGCCGACCCGGATCGTGGCGCATCTGCGGCTGCTGGAGGGCGACTTCGGCGGCTTCCCGGTGGACCGCCTGACCCACTCGCTGCAAACCGCCAGCCGCGCCTGGCACGGTGGCCGTGATGAAGAGTACGTGGTGTGCGCGCTGCTCCACGATATCGGCGACACCCTGGGTTCCTATAACCACCCGGACATCGCCGCCGCCATTCTCAAGCCTTTTGTGAGCCCCGAGAACCTGTGGATGGTGGAGAAGCACGGAATCTTCCAGGGCTACTATTTCTTCCACCACCTGGGGATGGACCGCCACCTGCGCGAGCAATTTGGCGACCACCCGCAGTATCGGCAAACCATCGAGTTCTGCGCCGAGTACGACGCCGCGGCGTTCGACCCGGCCTACGACACCCTGCCGTTGAGCTTCTTCGAACCGATGCTGGCGCGGGTGTTTGCCCAGCCGAAGAACTCACTCTACAAGGCGGCGATGGAGCGCCAGGGTTAAACCGGCAGCAACGTGCCGCCCTGACCTCTGTGGGCGGCCGGTTCCGGGTCTTTAACAATCTCCCGCGCCACCGTCAGGATCACGATGGCGGCGATGATGTCAAAAATCGCCAGCACCACAAACAGCGGGCTGTAGCCGACTTTGGTCACCAGCACGCCGAACACGGCGGTAAAGGCCGCAGCCCCGATAAACCCGCACATCTGCCCGCCGCCGGTCGCGGTGGCCACGTCGTTCTTGCCGAACGAGTCCGAGGCGATGGAAAACAGTGCGCCCGACAACGTCTGGTGCGCGAAGCCGCCGACGCACAGCAGGGCGATCGCGGTGTAGGCGCTGTCTACCAGGCCGATGCAGGCCGGGCCGATCATGCACAGGCAACCGAGCAACATCACCAACTTGCGCGAATTAAACAGCGAGACCTTGAAGTAGCGGTGAAACAGCGGGCTCAGGTAGCCACCCAGCACGCAGCCGATGTCGGCCGCCAGAAACGGCAGCCAGGCGAACAGCGCCATTTCCTTGATGTTCATGTGCCGCTCGGTCATCAGGTACAGCGGAATCCAGGCGTTGAAGGTTTGCCAGGCCGGTTCCGAGAGCATCCGCGCCGAGGCAATGGCAAAGAAGTTGCGACTTTTGAGGATGCGCTTCCAACTGGCTTTCTTCTGCACGCCATCCTTGAGGTGGGTTTCCTGGCCGGCTTCGATGTACTCCCGCTCGGCCTGGGCCAGCAGGCGTTGGTCACGCGGGTGCTTGTACAGCAACATCCATAGCCCGCTCCACACCAGGCCGATACCGCCGACGATCAGGAACGCCAACTGCCAGCCGCTGTGCAGAATCGCCCAGACCACCAATGGCGGCGCCAGCAATGCACCAAACGAGGAGCCGAAGTTGAACCAGCCGATCGCGACGGAGCGCTCCTTGGCCGGGAACCACTCGGTAATCGCCTTGACGCCACCGGGGAAGCCTGCCGATTCGGTCAGCCCCAGCGCGCCACGAGCCACTGCCAGGCTCTGCCAACCCGTGGCAAACGCAGCCAGCGCACACACGACCGACCAGGAAATGGCGAAGATCGCAAAACCCATCTTGGTGCCAATCGCATCGATCACATAGCCGGCGATCGGTTGCATCAGGGCGTAGCACACCTGCCAGGCAACAACGATGTGGGAGTACTGCTCTGTGGAGATGCTCAGGTCGGTCATCAGCGTGGGGGCTGCGACGGAGAGCGTGTTGCGGGCCAGGTAGTTAATAATCAGGCCGACCGTCATCAGCCCGACCATCCACCAACGGATGCCTTTGATTTTCATCGCTTCACCTTAATTATTTTTAGATTTGAGGCGTACGTTCTGCGACCAAGCACACCCGTATTACGGGCGTTATAAAACTGTAACGTCATATGTCGTCATACAACTGTTAGCGTTATATTCAGTCCGCGCGACGATGTCAATCCGTTAACCGTGAAGTTGTACGATGACAATGGATCCAACTGTGGCGCCATGTCACTTGTGCGGCGGGATGAAGACGCGTTCATTTTTTGAGATAAAATCTTTCTGTCATTTACAGTGCTGTATCCTGCCCAAGCTTTTTGAAAGCGCGGAATCACCTGCGATTGATAAAACAGATCTTGCGAGGAGCGACGACGATGCACGAAATCCCTAATCTCCCCTTCCCAAGCCTGCACGAAACTGAGCAGCCAACCCCGCAACAGGCCGGCGCCAGCAAGCCCGAGCCCAAAGAGGCAAAACCGGTCGATCGCAAAAGCGAAGACTGAGTGCCGTACCCAGACCGTGTGGAAAGCGTGACATTGCGCGCTTTCCACACCGCCTGAACACCGTGAGCCCCGCCATGACCGACACCACCCCCGATACCGCCCTGCTCGACACTGCCCTGCAGATGGTCGACATCTGGAACCGCCTCACCCCGGAAAAACAGGCGCTGCTGCTCAAGCGCTTCGGCACCCAGGAAAACGCCCTGGCCGCGCTGGTAACCACGCAGTTACTGAACCCCGCCGATCGCTGAAAGTTTGCTTTGCGGCCCCCGCATGCACCCAGCATCGGTATCATAAGCAGCCTATCTTTTCCTGCTGCGACAGTGGACCTCTCCCCATGCCCGATACCCAGCGCCCCATGGCGGTCACGCTGCAAGTTGTTTCCATCGTTCTATTCACCTTCATTGGCTACCTGAACATCGGCATTCCCCTGGCCGTATTGCCGGGTTACGTGCACAGCGACCTGGGCTTTGGCGCTGTGATCGCGGGCCTGGTGATCAGCGTGCAGTACCTGGCCACCCTCCTGAGCCGGCCCTATGCCGGGCGCATCATCGACAACCGCGGCAGCAAGCGTGCGGTCATGTATGGCCTGGCGGGTTGCGGCTTGAGCGGCGTGTTGATGTTGCTTTCGGCGTGGTTCTCACACCTTCCGGCGTTGAGCCTGACCAGCCTCTTGATCGGCCGCCTGGTGTTGGGCAGCGCTGAAAGCCTGGTGGGCTCGGGTGCCATTGGCTGGGGCATCGGCCGGGTGGGCGCGGCGAACACCGCCAAGGTCATCTCCTGGAACGGCATCGCCAGCTATGGCGCCCTGGCCATCGGCGCGCCGCTGGGGGTGTTGCTGGTCAGTCATTTCGGGCTGTGGAGCATGGGCGTCAGCATCATCTTGCTGGCCCTGCTCGGGCTGCTGCTGGCCTGGCCAAAAGTTGCCGCCCCCATCGTGGTGGGCGAGCGCCTGCCGTTCATGCACGTACTGGGTCGCGTGCTGCCTCACGGCTGCGGCCTGGCGCTGGGCTCAATCGGGTTTGGCACCATTGCGACTTTCATCACCCTGTATTACGCGACCCAGCACTGGGACAACGCGGTGCTGTGCCTGAGCCTGTTCGGGGCCAGCTTTATCGGGGCGCGGTTATTGTTCGGCAACCTGATCAACCGCATTGGCGGGTTTCGCGTGGCGATTGCCTGTTTGTCGGTGGAGACCCTGGGGCTGCTGCTGTTATGGCTGGCGCCGGACCCTCATTTGGCATTGGCCGGCGCGGCGTTGAGCGGGTTTGGTTTTTCCCTGGTGTTCCCGGCGCTGGGGGTGGAGGCGGTCAACCTGGTGCCGGCGTCGAGCCGGGGCGCGGCGGTGGGGGCGTATTCGCTGTTTATCGACTTGTCGCTGGGGGTCACCGGGCCGTTGGCCGGGGCGATTGCGGCGGGGTTCGGGTTTGCCTCGATCTTCCTGTTTGCCGCGATCGCGGCGTTTTGCGGGTTGCTGTTGAGCCTGTACCTGTACCGGCAGGCACCTAAATACCGCGAGGAGCGCGGGGCGGCTTAGAAATCAACCTTGCCGCGGCCGGCCTTGATGCTGCCGCGTTTGGTCTTGGATTCGAGGCGGCGCTTTTTTGAGCCCAGGGTAGGTTTGGTGGGGCGGCGTTTCTTTTCGACCTTGGTGGCGCTGAGGATCAGCTCTACCAGGCGCTCGAGGGCGTCGGCGCGGTTCTGTTCCTGGGTTCGGTATTGCTGGGCCTTGAGGATCAGCACGCCTTCGCTGGTGATGCGAGTGTCGCGCAGGGCCAGCAGGCGTTCCTTGTAGAAGTCAGGCAGGGACGAGGCCGGGATGTCGAAGCGCAGGTGCACGGCGCTGGAGACCTTGTTGACGTTTTGACCGCCGGCGCCCTGGGCGCGGATGGCCGTCAGCTCAACCTCGGCGTCGGGGAGGTGCACGTTGTTGGAAATCACCAGCATTTTTTGATCGGGCCTTGGGTTGGAGGGGTAAGGATACGCCAATGTGTTGGGCTGCTGGGGCCTGGGGCATATGCCCTCACGCAGGCTTTGGACCGTGGGCCGCCGTCCTGCCGAGTTACCCACGCTCCAAAGCCTGCGTTCGGCCAGCGTGGTTTAACGGGGCGCCTAAGATCAAGATCACAAGCAGATCAACAGCACAGCGGCCTACAGGCCGGCTTGAGTGTTAAAAGCAACAGCAAAATCAAAGGCTGGCACGGTTCAACTGTAGGAGCTGGCTTGCCGGCGATGGCATCACCTCGGTGTACCTGCCAGACCGAGTTGTCTGCATCGCCGGCAAGCCAGCTCCTACAGAAAAAGCAGCTCTGCTTTCGCTCTGGTTTTTGATCTGGCTTCTAACACTCAAGCCGGCTTTCAGGCCGCCGTGCTCTTGCTTTTGATTTGCGGGTCCCGCCTTCGTTCCGGCATGCCGGGCGTTTGCCAAAAGTGACCCGCTGTAAAAGCGGAACCATAAGCGGCCGTTACCGCAGCAACGGATATGTACCCGAGATCAACCCCGACTCAACACCACCCCCTCCCGAGCCTTACGCCTGTTCTTGATGCCGTAGCACACCCACATGAACGCCACCCAAACCGGAATCGCGTACACCGACACCTGGATCCCCGGGATCAGCAACATGATGCCAAGAATGAACACCACGAACGCCAGGCAGAGGTAATTGCCATACGGGTACCACAGCGCCTTGAACAATGGCACCTGCCCCGTCCGATCCATATGTTGCCTGAACTTGAAATGCGAAAAACTGATCATCGCCCAGTTAATCACCAGGGTCGCCACCACCAGCGACATCAGCAACTCCAGCGCATGCTGCGGAATCAGGTAATTCATCAACACCGCCACCAGCGTAATCGCCGCTGACGCCAGAATCGCCCTCACCGGCACCCCGCGCTTGTCGATCTTCGCCAGCACACGAGGCGCATCCCCCTGCTCGGCCATCCCCAACAACATGCGGCTGTTGCAGTAGGTACCACTGTTGTAGACCGACAACGCCGCCGTCAGCACCACAAAATTAAGAATATGCGCCGCCGCACTGCTGCCCAACATCGAAAAAACCTGCACAAACGGACTGCCGCTATACGCGTCACCCGAAGCATTCAGGGTTGCCAGCAGGCTGTCCCAAGGCGTCAACGAGAGCAGCACCACCAGCGCACCAATGTAGAAAATCAGGATCCGGTAGATCACCTGGTTGATCGCCTTCGGGATCACCGTGCGCGGCTGATCCGCCTCGGCCGCGGTAAACCCGAGCATCTCCAGGCCGCCAAACGAGAACATGATGATCGCCATGGCCATCACCAGGCCACTAACACCATGGGGAAAGAACCCACCGTGTTCCCACAGGTTGCTCACCGAAGCCTGCGGCCCGCCGGTGCCGCTCACCAGCAGATAACTGCCCAGGGCGATCATCCCGACGATGGCCACCACCTTGATAATCGCAAACCAGAACTCAGCCTCGCCGAAGACCTTGACGTTGGACAGGTTGATCACAGTGATCAGCACAAAAAACGCCGCCGCCGACACCCAGGTCGGAATCTCGGGACACCAGTAGTGCACGTACTTGCCAACCGCTGTCAGCTCCGACATGCCCACCAGGATGTACAAAATCCAGCAGTTCCAGCCCGACAGAAAACCGGCGAAACCGCCCCAGTATTTGTGGGCAAAGTGACTGAAGGAACCGGCCACTGGTTCCTCGACGATCATCTCGCCCAACTGGCGCATGATCATGAAGGCGATAAAGCCGCAGATGGCATAGCCGAGGATCATCGACGGGCCGGCGGATTTCAGCACGCCGGCCGAGCCCAGGAACAACCCGGTGCCAATCGCGCCACCGAGGGCGATCAGTTGGATATGGCGATTTTTCAGGCCGCGCTTCAGTTCACCTGAATGCGAGTTGGCTTCACTCATGGAAAGGGTCTCACGCAAGGTCTGATCTGTGACGAAATCGAAGCCGACTGGCTTGTGGCCAGGCGGAGTGCACGGGGCGGATAGCCCTGAATAGTGGGATCACAGTAAAACGCGGCGCATTGTACACCGCCAAACCTGTCTGGGCCGACAGGATGCGGTGCAGCAGATAGGAGGGACACCGGGAAAATTCTTTCAGAACACGGGAAGTTGACGGCAAGACGCTTCCTACAGAAACACGCAGCCAACTGTCTGTTTCACCGGCATAAACCAAATCGCCATCAAAACAGAATAAAAAATCCGAATGAAACCGTGTCAATAAAGATTTTGCATTCCCAAACACACTCTTCTAGGTTCATCCACTTGCCCGGCGCAGCCCGCTGGCAAGCTCGTTCTCAAACACCGTCATCTAGGAGATTCACCATGCAAGCACTGGAAAACGACCTGGAAACCGAACTGCAACTCGACGATTGGTTTGAAGCGCCGACCCACGAGGCCGCCGTTGAAATGATGCAAGCCGATGCCGTTGTGCCATTTGGCACCGCGATGTGGCCTTTCTAATCTGATCAGGCACCCCGGCAGGCGCGGGACGCCGCACCTGCCACTGCTCTTACCGAAGGCTTTGAAGGAAGGACGTCATGGACAAGGCCCGCGCCGTCGAACATTTTCTGTATTACCTCGCCCATCATCCGGCCCTTGCCGGCCTGCATCGCCCCAGCATTTTGCTCGGCCATACCGAACGCTACGACGCCATCGCCCAGTCGATCATCCAGGGCAGCGCCGCACGCTTCGATTTCCAGGTACAGCGCCTGGACCAAGCCCCCAGCGAAACGCTGGCCAAAGCCATCGAAGACTGCGACCTGTACCTGTTTCTCTACGATTCCTCGACCCTGCCCAACCCAAGCGCCGAAGGCCCGGACTTTATCCGCGCGCTGCAAGGCGTGATGGCCGAGCATTGGAAGAAGTCCCTGCTGCTCAAGGACTACGGCGACTATTTCTACGACACCTTCAGCGTTGCCCCACAACGGATTGCCGACCTCAACGCCACGTTGATCCGGCGCATGTCCCAGGCCAGCGTCTTGAGCTTCACCGACCAGCATGGCTCGCGCCTTGAAGCGCCCCTGAGCAGCATCAAGAAGTGGACCAATATCAACGGCGTCGGCAACCACGACCTGGCGCCCGGCGAGATCGCTACCCACAGCGAGGCCATCAATGGCCAGGTGCGGTTTGTCGGCACTTTCCTCAGCACCATTCCCTTTGCACGCAAATACGGCGTGCTGCAATCACCGCTGGAATTGTGGATCGAGAACTCGACCATCTGCACCGTGGCCAGTGAAGTGCCGGGGCTGGCGGATGACTTCAACAAATACCTGAATGCCAACCCGTCCAACCGCCGGGTGGAAGAATTGGGCATTGGCACCAACGAAGGCGTGAAGGATTTGTATGCGCGCAATGCCGGCTTTGAGGAGCGCCATTGCGGGCTGCACCTGGGCTTGGGCGGTGGGCAGAAAGGCAGCCATCACCTGGACCTCATCTTCGCCAGCGGCGTGTTGGCCCTCGACGATAAACCCGTGTTCGATGGGGCTTTCATGTTCTGACACGTTCGTTAAAACAATGGAGATCAAATGTGGGAGCTGGCTTGCCTGCGATGGCATCACCTCGGTATTGCCGATAGACCGAGCTGCCAGCATCGCAGGCAAGCCAGCTCCCACAGAAAATCAGGCCTGCTTGATAGAACACATTCCAAATCCAGACCAAAAAAAAACGCCAACCCGAGGGTTGGCGTTTTTGTGCAGCGCTTAGTGAATCACTGCGGCTTCTTGCGACCAAACCCTGGACGCTGGCCGGAACCGGCCGGTGCACCACGACGCTTGCCCGATGGCGCGTCATCGACCAGCTTCAGGCCCGGACGCTTTTTCGGCGATGGCTTGGCTGGGCGTTTGGTGCTGGCGCTGTCGTCGCTACGGCTTGTAGCCGGGGCACCACGGCCAGACTCACCCCGGTTACCGCGACCGCCCGCAGGGGCATCACCACGACCGGCCGGGCGCGGTGCGCGCGGAGCACGTTCACCGTCCTGACGAGCCGGTGCCGAAGGACGACGCTCGCCTTCGATGTGCGGCTCGCGGGAGATGCGACCGCCAGTGGCCGGGGCATCCAGCGCAGGGCGCAAGGTGCGGGCCACACGGTCGGTACGCGCCACCGGGCGCGACGATTTACGCTGCATACGCTCAAGCTTGTCTTTGCTCTTGGCGTTCATCTGCGGCATGGCGACCGGCGTCAGGCCAACTTCGGCACTCAGGATGTCGACTTCGAACTGGCTCATTTCGCGCCAGCGCCCCATCGGCAGGTCGGAGTTGAGGAACACCGGGCCGAAACGCACGCGCTTCAGGCGGCTGACCACCAGGCCCTGGGATTCCCACAGGCGACGGACTTCACGGTTACGGCCTTCCATCACCACGCAGTGGTACCAATGGTTGAAGCCTTCGCCGCCCGGTGCCTGCTTGATGTCGGTGAACTTGGCCGGGCCGTCTTCCAGCACCACGCCCGCCTTGAGGCGCTCGATCATTTCGTCATCGACTTCGCCACGTACACGTACCGCGTATTCACGGTCCATCTCGTAGGAAGGGTGCATCAGGCGGTTGGCCAGTTCACCGTCGGTGGTGAACATCAGCAAGCCGGTGGTGTTGATGTCGAGACGACCGATGTTGATCCAGCGGCCTTCTTTAGGGCGCGGCATCTTGTCGAATACGGTTGGACGGCCTTCCGGGTCGTCACGGGTGCAGATTTCGCCATCGGGCTTGTTGTACATGATGACGCGGCGCACCGATTCGGCGGCCTCTTCACGCTTGATGACCTTGCCATCAATGGTGATGGCATCGTGCAGGTCGACGCGCTGGCCAAGGGTAGCTTCAACGCCGTTGACCTTGATGCGCTTCTGGGTGATCCAGGCCTCTACGTCGCGGCGCGAGCCTACGCCGATACGGGCGAGGACTTTCTGCAGTTTTTCGCCTGCGGGGCCGATTTCCTGGCTGTCGTTCTGGTCTTGGTCACTCATCTTAAGCACCTCCCGGTGTGTCGATTCAGGCTTGGCCTGAAGATAGTAAAAGCTGGGCGTTTGGCGAACGCATCGCCAAAGGGTCGCGAATCATACGCGTAAGGCGCGCGTTGCGCATCAAAGACTAGTCGATAAGTGCAGGTTCATTGGCCTTTCCGCCGACCGGTGGCACCGAGCGCCAGCAGGCGCAGTTCAGCTTCGGCGAGTACCGTGCGCTTGTCGACCTTGTCGAGTTTCTTCCAGGCACGGATCTCACGCTTGCTGCGTCCGCAGCCCACGCAGATGTCATCGGTGAATTTGCAGACGCTGATGCAGGGGTCTTTGGTGGAGCTCATTGAAATCCTCCCAGGCATTGGTTTTCTGTGGGAGCTGGCTTGCCTGCGATGGCATCACCTCGGTGTAGCAGAGAGACCGAGCCGCCTGCATCGCAGGCAAGCCAGCTCCCACAATTTGAAGCGGCGTCAGTCTTCGAATTGGCGGCGTTCGTTTTCGATGGCTTCGGCCAGTGCCTGGGCTTCGGCCTCTTCGTCGCTCAGTTCGGGCTGTTCGAGAGCGGCTACAGCGGCCAGGAGTTTGGCGCGGGCTTCGGCCACACCGAGGATATCTTCCTCCGGTTCCGGTTCAACTTCGACTGGCAGCTCAACCTCAACGTTCAGTTGCAACGCAGGCTCCAGCTCACCGTCACTGACCCCACCATCTCGCAGCAAATCGTCGAAGTCGGTCTTGATGCCCTGCTCCATGTCGTCCAGTTCCAGCAACAGCGTATGGAAACTGGTTTCGTCCTTCGGCTCTTCCGGCTCGGCGCTGGCGTCGGCCAGTTCCTGCAACCCGGCGGGCACCGGTGCGTCGTCGAAGTCCAGCACCGGGTCCGGCTCCATCTCCCGCAGTTCGGCCAACGGCGGCAAATCGTCGAGGTTCTTAAGGTTGAAGTGGTCGAGGAACACCTTGGTGGTGGCAAACATCGCCGGCTTGCCGGGCACGTCACGGTAGCCAACGATGCGAATCCACTCACGCTCCAGCAACGTCTTGACGATATGGCTGTTGACCGCCACCCCCCGCACGTCTTCGATCTCGCCCCGGGTGATGGGCTGGCGATAGGCGATCAGTGCCATGGTTTCCAGCATCGCCCGGGAATAACGCTGCGGGCGTTCTTCCCACAGGCGGCCGACCCACGGCGAGAATTTCTCGCGGATTTGCAGGCGATAACCCGAAGCGACTTCCCGCAGCTCAAAGGCGCGGCCGTCGCAGGATTTGCGCAAAATTTCCAGGGCTTTCTTGAACACCGGCGGCTCGGGGCGCTCGGTTTCTTCAAACAGTTCGAACAGGCGCTCCAGGGATTGCGGCTTGCCCGAGGCCAGGAGAAAGGCCTCCAGCAGCGGGGCCAGTTCGCGGGGTTCAGTCAGATTCATCGATTCAGCTCTTTATTCGGCTCGCGCCCGCACGTGGATAGCCGCAAAAGGCTCATTCTGGACCAGCTCGACCAAGGATTCCTTGACCAGTTCGAGGATCGCCATAAAGGTCACCACCACCCCCAGCCGCCCTTCTTCCTTGGTAAACAGCTCGACAAAAGGCACAAACCCGCCGCCCTTGAGGCGGTCCAGCACATCACTCATGCGCTCGCGGGTAGACAATGCCTCGCGGCTGACCTGGTGGCTTTCAAACATGTCGCCACGGCGCAGTACCTCGGCCATCGACATCAGCAGTTCTTCCAGGCTCACGTCCGGCAACAGCTTGCGCGCCCGGGCTTCCGGGGCGTCGAGCTTGGGCACCACCACGTCGCGGCCCACGCGGCTCAGGCCGTCGATGCCTTCGGCGGCGGCTTTGAAGCGTTCGTATTCCTGCAGGCGACGGATCAGTTCGGCGCGTGGGTCATCCTCTTCCGCCTCGATGGTCTCCGAGCGCGGCAGCAGCATGCGTGACTTGATCTCCGCAAGCATCGCAGCCATCACCAGGTACTCGGCGGCCAACTCCAGGCGCACCGTCTGCATCAGCTCGACGTAGCCCATGTACTGGCGGGTGATTTCCGCTACCGGGATGTCGAGGATGTTGATGTTCTGTTTGCGGATCAGGTACAGCAGCAAGTCCAGCGGGCCTTCGAAGGCTTCGAGGAAGACTTCCAGGGCATCCGGCGGGATGTACAGGTCCAGCGGCATTTCCAGCACCGCCTGGCCGTAGACCATGGCAAAGGGCAGTTCCTGCTGGGCGCCCGCCTGGCTGTCGACGGGTTCGACGGCCGACATTCAGGCCTCGACCATGAACGGTGCCGGGTCGCCGCAACCCACGCGCACCACTTGTGGCTCGCCATCGGCAAGGTTGATCACGGTGGAAGCCTTGTTGCCGCCGTAGCCGCCGTCGATGATCAGGTCGACGTGTTTTTCCAGCAGGCGGCGCATTTCGTAGGGGTCGTACAACGGCTCGGTTTCACCCGGCAGGATCAGCGACACGCTCATCAGCGGCTCACCCAGCTCGGCCAGCAGCGCCAGGGCAATCGGGTGTTCCGGCACCCGCAGGCCAATGGTGCGCTTTTTCGGGTGCAGCAGCAGGCGCGGCACTTCGCGGGTGGCGTTGAGAATAAAGGTGTAAGGCCCCGGCGTGTGGGCCTTGAGCAGGCGGAAGGTGCCAGTATCGACCTTGGCGAACAGCCCCAGTTGGGACAGGTCGCTGCAAATCAGCGCGAAGTTGTGGTTCTTGTCCAGGTCACGCAGGCGTCTTACGCGCTCGACGGCATTCTTGTCGCCGATCTGGCAACCGATGGCGTAGGAGGAGTCGGTAGGGTAGATCACCACGCCACCGGCACGGATGATCTCCACGGCCTGTTTGATCAGGCGCGCTTGCGGGTTTTCCGGGTGAATCTGGAAGAATTGACTCACGTGTTCTACCTGTTCAGACGGTGGCAATAATGGGGTCATGTTTGAAGCGACACCAAAGGGGCGGCAAATCTTCCGGGACGGCGCGGTATTCGCCAATCTCGGACCAGCCGCCAGGGCCATGAAAGTCACTGCCGGCGCTGACCAGCAGACCAAATTCGCGGGCAAGAATCGCCAGGCTGCCGACCTGTTCGGCGGGTTGATGCCCGTTGACCACTTCGATTGCGTGGCCGCCCGCACCAATATAGTCGCCAATCAGCTTGCGGCGCTTGCTGCGGGTGAAATCGTAATGCCACGGGTGCGCGAGGCTCACCCAGGCACCCGCTGCGCGCAATGTGCCAACGGTGTCTTCCAGGGTCGGCCAGTGTTGCTTGACGTCCCCCAGCTTGCCGGCGCCCAGCCATTTGCGGAACGCCTCGGCGCGATCCTTTACAAACCCTTCACGCACCATCCAGTCGGCAAAGTGCGGACGGGCCGGGGCGTTGCCACTGTCGCCCAGTGCCTGCTGGATGGCGCGCGCGCCTTCCAGGCCGTTGGGCATGCCCTTGAGCGCCAGCTTGCGACTTATTTCTTCGGACCGCAGCCAGCGGCCATCGTGCAATTTGGCGATGGCCGCCACCAGCGCCGGTGCGTCGACGTCGAAACCGTAGCCCAGCACATGAATGGTTGCGCCGCCCCAGGTGCACGACAATTCAACCCCGTTGACCAGTTGCATGCCCAAGGCATTCGCCGTTTCGCGGGCCTCTGCCAGGCCTTCGAGGGTGTCGTGGTCGGTCAACGACAGGACTCGCACGCCTTTTTCAAACGCACGCGCAACCAGGACCGCGGGCGCCAGGGCGCCGTCGGAAGCTGTGCTATGGCAGTGCAAATCAACATTCACGGAAGTGTGTAACCTCAAGTCAGCTGGCGCTTTCGCTACCAAGGATGTTTGTTATTATGCCGCCACATCCAGCTTCTGGCTCTTACTGTGAAACAATTCATCGACTTCATCCCGCTGTTGTTGTTTTTCATCGTTTACAAAATCGACCCCCGCGTTATCGATATTGCCGGCCACGAGCTGACAGTCGGTGGCATCTACAGTGCCACGGCGGTGCTGATCATCAGCTCGCTGGTGGTCTACGGCGCTCTCTTCATCTCCCAGCGCAAGCTGGAAAAAAGCCAATGGCTGACCCTGGTCGCCTGCCTCGTCTTCGGCAGCCTGACCCTGGCCTTTCACAGCGAAACCTTCCTTAAATGGAAAGCCCCGGTGGTCAACTGGCTGTTCGCCCTGGCCTTTATCGGCAGCCACTTCATCGGTGACCGCCTGCTGATCAAGCGGATCATGGGCCACGCGCTGACCTTGCCGGACTCGATCTGGGTGCGCCTGAACATCGCCTGGATCGTGTTTTTCCTGTTCTGCGGCGCCGCCAACCTGTTTGTTGCCTTTACCTTCCAGAGCTACTGGGTGGACTTCAAGGTGTTCGGCAGCCTGGGCATGACCGTGCTGTTCCTGGTCGGCCAGGGTATCTACCTGTCGCGCCACCTGCATGACACCGACCCTACCACGCCGAAAACCGAGGACTGACATGCTCTACGCAATCATTTCCACCGACGTCGCCAACTCCCTGGAAAAACGCCTGAGCGTGCGCCCGGCGCACGTTGAGCGCCTTAAGCAGCTGCAGGCCGAAGGTCGCCTCGTACTGGCCGGGCCGCATCCGGCGGTAGACAGCAATGACCCGGGAGACGCCGGTTTCACCGGTAGCCTGGTAGTTGTCGAGTTCGCTTCCCTGGCCGCGGCACAAGCCTGGGCCGACGCTGATCCGTATGTGGCGGCCGGTGTCTACGCCCATGTGCTGGTCAAGCCGTTCAAGCAAGTCCTGCCTTGATTTGTTGCGCGCTGAACCAATTGGCTTCAGCGCACTCCTAAACGCTCATTATTCCCGGTAACCTGCCGACAACGTTCTGAATATTCGTGTGGAATCAGGAGTTCCGATGCGCTTACGTCAGTTGTGTCTGTTGGCAGTGTTAACGATCGGGGCTACGGCCCACGCTGAAGAAACCTCGAACACCGGCAGCTCCACGCCCCTGTCCTTGAGTGCCGGCAGCCAGATCACCGATTTGCAGCAACGGTTGAAAGAAAGCGAACGGCAGCGGGACGAACTGAGCAAGCAATTGCAAAGTGCCGACGCCACCCGCGAAAGTACCCAACTGAGTAAACTGCGCCAGGAGAACCAACGCCTGGCCCAGCAACTCAAAGAAGCACAGGGCAGTGCCTTGCCACGCTGGCTTACCGAACAACAGCAATGGTTCGTAACCGGCGGGGCCGTCGTACTGATCGCCCTGTTGTGCGGGATCTTCGCCAGTGGCGGGCACCGGCGCCGTCGACAATGGCTAAATTGAGTGAGTCATGAGCGAGCTGTTACTGATAGATGATGACCAGGAGCTCTGTGAGCTGCTGACCAGTTGGTTGAGCCAGGAAGGTTTCCAGGTGCGTGCCTGCCATGACGGCTTGAGCGCCCGCAAGGCATTGGCCGAAGCCGCCCCGGCGGCGGTAGTGCTCGACGTGATGCTGCCCGACGGCAGCGGCCTGGAGCTGCTCAAGCAATTGCGCAGCGACCACCCGGAGCTGCCGGTGCTGATGCTCTCGGCCCGCGGCGAACCGCTGGACCGGATCCTCGGCCTGGAACTGGGTGCCGACGATTACCTGGCCAAGCCTTGCGACCCTCGCGAACTCACCGCGCGCCTGCGCGCCGTGCTGCGCCGCAGTCACCCGGCCGCCGTCTCCACGCAGTTGGAGCTGGGCGACCTGTGCTTCAGCCCGGTACGTGGCGTGGTCACCATCGATGAACAGGAATTTGTCCTGACAGTCTCCGAAAGCCGCCTGCTGGAAGCCTTGCTGCGCCAGCCGGGCGAGCCGCTGGACAAGCAGGAGCTGGCGCAAATCGCCCTGGGCCGCAAGCTGACCCTGTATGACCGCAGCCTGGACATGCACGTCAGTAACCTGCGCAAGAAGATCGGCCCACACCCCGATGGCCGGCCACGAATCGTGGCGCTGCGCAGCCGCGGCTATTACTACAGCCTTTAAGCACAACACCTGTCCCCTGTGGGAGCCGTCGAGCCTTGGCGAGGCTGCGATGGCATCACCTCGGTGCAACGGATAGACCGCAGTGCCTTGCATCGCAGCCTCGCCTAGGCTCGACAGCTCCCACACATGATCTCCGCTGCCGGGATAGTTTTGTCAGCCCCGCTCAAAATCCTCTTTACCCAAGCTTTACCCTCTCCTGACTGCCGCTGACCTTGCTCTGCGTAATCTACTCACATCCGGACTCACCGGAATAGAGACAGGAGAATCACCATGCGCAAGACCCTTATCGCTTTGATGTTCGCTGCTGCCCTGCCAACCGTTGCCATGGCGGCGGCGCCTGAAGGCCAAGGCCCGATGGGCGGCCCCGAAGGCCATATGATGGGCGGCCCAGGCCACGGCGGTGAACACGGCATGCGGGGCAAAGGTGGCCCTTTCAGCCAACTGGACCTGACCCACGAACAGCGTCAGCAGATCGGCAAGTTGATGGGCCAGCAGTGGCACGCTCGCAAAGATCTGGTCAAGAAGTACCTGGATAAACTCCCGGCCGCTGACCAGAAAGCCATGCAAGACGAAATGGCCGCTGGCAAACAGAAAACCCAGGCCGACATCCGTGCCGTGCTGAAACCCGATCAACAGAAGAAATTCGACGAGATCGTGAAGAAACAAGCCGAGCGCCGTGCCGAGTGGAAGGAATTCCAGGCCTGGAAAGCCCAGCAGCCGCAAAAAGCGCAATAATGATCTAGCTTCACTCCCAGCCCAGTGGCCACCGCCGCTGGGCTTTTCCTGTTTGAGGATATCTTGTGCGTTCATTGTTCTGGCGCGTCCTTGCCAGCTTCTGGCTGGCCATCGCCCTGGTTGCCGGGTTGTCGATCCTGCTTGGGCATATGCTCAACCAGGACGCCTGGATTCTCAGCCGCCACCCCGGGCTCAATAACCTCGCGCAAGAATGGACGCAGCTCTATGAGGCGCAAGGCGAGGACGCCGCCCAGGAATTACTGCAGCAGCGCAAGCGCCAGTACCACATCGATGTGCAAGTATTGAACGAAAGCGGCGAGCCGGTGGTGCGTGGCACCTTCCCACGTCGCGCCGCCGCCCTCGAAGCCCGGCAAAACGACAGCCAGGACCGTCACCTGCCCTGGCGGCGCTTGACCGCCGAGTACACCAGCGAGAAAACCGGCGACACCTACCTGCTGATCTACCGCATTCCGCACCCGGAGCTGGACGCCTGGCACCGCAGCAGCCTGCTCTGGCCGTTGAGTGCCCTGGCGATCGCGCTGGTGGTGCTGACCTTGTTCAGCCTGCTCGTGACCCTGTCCATCACCCGCCCACTCAGCCGCCTGCGCGGCGCCGTGCATGACCTGGGCCAGACCACCTATCAGCAAAACAGCCTGGCGCGGCTGGCCAACCGTCGCGATGAGTTCGGCGTACTCGCCACCGACTTCAACCGCATGGGCGCCCGCCTGCAAAGCCTGATCGGCAGCCAGCGCCAGTTGCTGCGGGACGTTTCCCACGAATTGCGCTCGCCTCTGGCTCGCCTGCGAATCGCCCTGGCCCTGGCCGAACGTGCCACGCCCGAAGCACGGGAAAAACTCTGGCCGCGCCTGACCCGCGAATGCGATCGCCTCGAAGCGCTGATCAGTGAAATCCTGGTACTGGCCCGGGTAGACGCCGACAACGCCAGCGCCGAAGACATCGACCTCAACCCTCTGCTCAAGGCCCTGCAAAAAGACGCCCTGCTCGGCGCGCCCGACCAACCCGTGCGGCTTGATGCCGAGGCCGGGCTACAACTCAAGGGCTGGCCGACGATGATAGAGCGCGCCGTGGACAACCTGCTGCGCAACGCCCAGCGCTTCAACCCGCCCGGCCGGCCAATTGAAATGGACGCCAAGCGCCAGGGTGAGCGCATTGTGATCAGCGTGCGCGACCATGGCCCCGGTGTGGATGCCGAACACCTGAGCCAACTCGGCGAGCCGTTTTACCGGGCCCCGGGGCAAACCGCCCAAGGCCACGGCCTGGGCCTGGCCATCGCCCGGCGCGCCGCAGAACGCCATGGCGGCAACCTGATCCTGGCCAACCACCCTGACGGCGGTTTTATCGCCAGCGTGGATTTGCCGCTGGAGCCTGGGGTTGTCATTCAACCCTGATGATCTTCTATGATGGTCCTTCTCATAAGGAGGGCCTTTGATGACTGATCTGCTCACCCCCGTCCAGGAAGCACTCGACTTACCCATCACCCCGCTGGCCTTCACCGAGGCCGGCGCCCTGCCCTCGACCTTTGCCGTTACCGACCTGGCCAGCGCCAGCGTCGGTGCGGCGGGCCAGGCGATTGCCCGGTTACTGTTGCAGCAAACCGGGCGCCTGCCCTCGGTGACGGCGGACCGGCGCCTCGCCTCATTCTGGTTCTCCTCGTCCCTGCGTCCCGATGGCTGGACCACACCGCCGCTATGGGACCCGATTGCCGGCGACTACGCCTGCGCCGACGGCTGGATTCGCCTGCACACCAATGCGCCGCACCATCGCGCGGCTGCCGAGCGCGTACTCGGCCAGGTCGCGGACCGTGACGCGATGGCCGCGAAAGTTGCCCAATGGAACGCTGCCGAGCTGGAACAAGCGATTGTCGAGGCGAACGGCTGCGCAGCGCAGATGCGCTCGTGGCAAGACTGGCAAACTCATCCTCAAGGTTTGGCGGTCAACCAGGAACCACTGGTGCGTCGCCAGACTTTTGCAGCCTTCAGCGACAAACCCTGGCTGGGCTCGGTGGCAAGGCCGTTGGCCGGCATCAAGGTGCTGGACCTGACCCGCGTGCTGGCCGGCCCCACTGCCAGTCGGTTTCTGGCGGGGCTCGGCGCCGATGTACTGCGCATCGACGCCCCCGACTGGAACGAACCCGGCGTGGTGCCCGAAATGACCCTGGGCAAACGCTGCGCCCGCCTGGACCTGAAAAACGCCGACGACCGGCAAGTCTTCGAAAGCCTGCTCAAAGACACCGACATTCTGTTGCACGGCTACCGCGCCGACGCGTTGGCGCAGTTAGGTTACGGTGAGGGCGCGTTACAGACCATCGCCCCCGGCCTGATCGACGCCAGCCTCAATGCCTATGGCTGGAGCGGCCCATGGCGCAATCGCCGCGGGTTCGACAGCCTGGTGCAGATGAGCACCGGGATTGCCGAGGCCGGCAGGCAATGGAAAAAGGCCGAAAAACCGGTACCGCTGCCGTTGCAGGCGCTGGACCACGCCACCGGGTACTTGATGGCGGCCAGTGCGATCCAGGCCTTGAGTGAGCGATTGAAGACCGGGCGCGGTGGTTCGGCGCTGCTGTCATTGGCGCGCACCGCGAAGCTCCTGGTGGATGCGGGACAAGTGCCAGAACAACCGCCATTGCGCGCCGAAGCGCCGGAAGATCAGGGCTTGGTGGTGGAGCAAACCGCCTGGGGCCCGGCCCATCGGTTGCTGCCCCCGGTGACCATCAGCGGGACACCGTTGCAATGGGATTTGCCGGCTGGGGAGTTGGGCTCACATCGCGCGAAGTGGTGACTGGGTAACTTCTGATAGTGAAACGGCTTTTGGCTTTTGTGGTGAGCGGGCTTGCCCCGCGCTGGGCCGCAAGGCGGCCCCAATAAGGCAGTAATTTTCCTTCAGACAGTCCGAAGTGACAGGTTTAAGGGCTGCGTCGCAGCCCAGCGCGGGGCAAGCCCGCTCACCACAGGAATCTTCACAACGACAGTACCCCGCTGTACAACCCATACGCCGCCAGGCTCGCCCCGGCGATCACGCAGGCGAAAATGCCTTTTTCCAGGTGGGTAAACAAAGGCTGGCCCTGCTCACGTTTGGCCAGGGCAAACAGAATCACCCCGGGCGCATACAGCAGCGCCGACAACAGCAAGTACTTCAAACCACCGGCGTACAACAGCCACACCGCGTAGGCCAAAGCGATCAGGCTCACCAGCAAGTCCTTCATGCGTTCGCCATGGGCGCCTTCGTAGGTTTCACCGCGCCCACTCAACAACACCGCATACGCCGCCGACCACAGGTAGGGCACCAGAATCATCGACGACGCCAGGTAGATCAGGCTGGTGTAGGTGCTTTCTGAAAACAGCGTGATCACCAGGAACAGTTGGATCATCACATTGGTCAGCCACAGCGCATTGACCGGCACCTGGTTGAGGTTTTCCTTTTTCAGGAACGCCGGCATGGTTTTGTCATGGGCAGTGGCGTAGAGGATTTCGGCGCAGAGCAAGGCCCACGACAGCAGCGCACCCAGCAGCGACACCGCCAGGCCGATGCTGATCAACAACGCGCCCCATGGGCCAACGATATGTTCCAGCACGCCGGCAAGGGACGGGTTTTGCAGATTGGCCAGTTCCGGTTGGCTCATGATCCCCAGCGACAGCAGGTTGACCAGCACCAGCAACGCCAGCACGCCGAGAAATCCAATCACCGTGGCCCGCCCCACGTCCGAGCGTTTCTCGGCCCGCGCCGAGTAGACGCTGGCACCCTCGATGCCGATAAACACGAATACCGTGACCAGCATCATGTTGCGCACCTGGTCCACCACGCCGCCGAAGTTCGGGTTGCTCAGGCCCCAGATGTCGCGGGTAAAGATATCGGCCTTGAACGCCACGGCGGCGATCACGATAAACATCACCAGCGGCACGATCTTGGCCACGGTGGTGATCTGGTTGATAAACGCCGCCTCCTTGATCCCGCGCATCACCAGAAAATGCACGGCCCACAGCAGCACCGATGCGCAGCCTATCGCCACCGGCGTATTGCCCTGGCCGAAGATGGGGAAGAAGTAACCGAGGGTGCTGAACAGCAATACGAAGTAACCGACATTGCCCATCCACGCGCTGATCCAGTAACCCCAGGCCGACGAAAACCCCATGTAGTCGCCAAACCCGGCCTTGGCGTAGGCGTATACGCCGGAGTCCAGCTCGGGTTTGCGGTTGGCCAGGGTTTGGAACACGAAGGCCAGGGTCAGCATGCCCACGGCGGTAATCCCCCAACCAATCAGTACGGCACCCACATCGGCGCTGGCCGCCATGTTCTGCGGCAACGAGAAAATCCCGCCACCGATCATCGAGCCCACCACCAGGGCGATCAAGGCATTGAGGCGCAACTTTTCCGAAGATTGGGACATGAACACTCCTGAGCAAACAACAATCGAGCCAACAACCGTGCCCTCAAATAATTTATCAAGCCGGTTCAGCGTTTATTAGATATAGCTAATAAAGCCGCAAGCTTCATAACTTAAAGGCATGACAATAAACAGCGTTAAGGCAAATTTATAATTTAAATAACACTGCTCTGTAAAAGTTTGCATATCTGGAAATACGGGCTAGCTTCAAAGGTCCATGCCAATGAGAAAACCTTTTGTTTAAAACGCAGTAACGCTCTATCTCGAGCCTCTGCGGGGCACTTGAGCACCCGTACCTTTCATCATAAGTCATTAATTCACAATGGAATGTGCCAATGAAGTGATCTGAGTCAGCTGTTTGATTAGCGCACGGATTTATTCTGTGGTCTCTCTTCTCCTGCATTGGAGTCATGCAATGTCTGAATCTCCCGGAAAACTTCGACTTGGCGCACTGGTTGCACTTGTCGTGGGTTCAATGATTGGTGGCGGGATCTTCTCACTGCCGCAAAACATGGCGGCCAGCGCCGATGTGGGTGCCGTACTGATTGGTTGGGTGATTACCGCCGTGGGCATGTTGACCCTGGCCTTCGTGTTCCAGACCCTGGCCAACCGCAAGCCCAAACTCGACGGCGGCGTGTATGCCTACGCCAAGGCCGGGTTTGGCGACTACATGGGTTTCTCGTCGGCCTGGGGTTACTGGATCAGTGCCTGGCTGGGCAACGTCGGTTACTTCGTGCTGCTGTTCAGCACCCTCGGTTACTTCTTTCCCATCTTCGGCGAAGGCAACACCCCGGCGGCAGTGATCGGCGCATCGGTGCTGTTGTGGGCCGTGCACTTTTTGGTATTGCGCGGGATCAAGGAAGCCGCGTTCATCAACCTGGTGACCACCGTGGCCAAAGTGGTGCCTCTGGTGCTGTTCGTGTTGATCGCAGTCTTCGCGTTCAAGCTGGACATCTTCACCGCTGACATCTGGGGCGTGAAAAACCCGGACCTGGGCAGTGTGATGAACCAGGTGCGCAACATGATGCTGGTCACCGTGTGGGTGTTCATCGGCATTGAAGGCGCGAGCATCTTCTCGTCCCGCGCCGAAAAACGCTCCGACGTCGGCAAGGCCACGGTGATTGGTTTCATCACTGTGTTGCTGTTCCTGATGCTGGTGAACGTGCTGTCCCTGGGGATCATGACCCAACCGGAACTGGCCAAGCTGCAGAACCCGTCGATGGCCGCCGTGCTGGAGCACGTGGTGGGGCATTGGGGCGCGGTGCTGATCAGCGTCGGCTTGATCATTTCCTTGCTCGGGGCGCTGCTGTCGTGGGTGCTGCTGTGTGCAGAGATCATGTTCGCGGCCGCCAAGGACCACACCATGCCGGAGTTCCTGCGTAAGGAAAACGCCAACCATGTGCCGGTCAATGCCCTGTGGCTGACCAACGCCATGGTGCAGGTTTTCCTGGTGATCACGCTGTTCTCGGCGAGTACCTACCTGTCGCTGATCTACCTTGCCACCTCGATGATCCTGGTGCCTTACCTGTGGTCGGCGGCGTATGCGCTGCTGTTGGCGGTGCGCGGCGAGACCTACGAAAACGCCTTGGCCGAGCGCAAGAAAGACCTGTTTATCGGCGCCGTTGCGCTGATCTACGCGGTGTGGCTGCTCTACGCCGGCGGCACCAAATACCTGCTGCTGTCCGCCCTGCTCTACGCCCCCGGCGCGATCCTGTTCGCCAAGGCCAAGCACGAACTGGGCAAACCGATTTTCACCAATGTCGAGAAACTGATTTTCGCCGCAGTGGTCATTGGCGCCCTGGTGGCGGCCTATGGGCTCTACGACGGTTTCCTGACCCTGTAATTATTGTTCACTGGAGGATCTGTAATGACCACGGAAAAAGTGAAGTACGGCGTACATTCCGAAGCCGGCAAACTGCGCAAAGTCATGGTGTGCTCCCCCGGGTTGGCCCACCAGCGGCTGACCCCCAACAACTGCGATGAACTGCTGTTCGATGATGTGCTGTGGGTGGCCCAGGCCAAGCGTGACCACTTCGACTTCGTGACCAAGATGCGCGAGCGCGACATCGATGTGCTGGAAATGCACAACCTGCTGACCGACATCGTCGCCATCCCCGAAGCGCTGGACTGGATCCTTGCGCGCAAGATCACCGCCAACCAGGTCGGCCTGGGCCTGGTCAATGAAGTCAGCTCGTGGCTGCGCAGCCTGGAGCCGCGCAAGGTCGCCGAGTTCCTGATCGGTGGTGTGTCGGCCGATGACCTGCCGAGCAGTTTCGGCGGCAAGACCATCGAGATGTTCCGCGACTTCCTCGGGCATTCGAGCTTCATCCTGCCGCCACTGCCCAACACCCAGTTCACCCGCGACACCACGTGCTGGATCTACGGCGGCGTGACGCTGAACCCGATGTACTGGCCGGCGCGACGCCAGGAAACCCTGCTGGCGAGCGCCATCTATAAATTCCACCCCGAGTTCACCAACGCCGACTTCCAGGTGTGGTACGGCGACCCGGACCAGGAACACGGCAACGCCACCCTGGAAGGCGGCGACGTGATGCCCATCGGTAACGGCGTGGTGTTGATCGGCATGGGCGAGCGTTCCTCGCGCCAGGCCATCGGCCAACTTGCGCTGAACCTGTTCAAGCACAAAGCCGTGGAGCGCGTGATCGTCGCCGGCCTGCCGAAGTCCCGCGCGGCGATGCACCTCGACACGGTGTTCAGCTTCTGCGACCGCGACCTGGTCACGATCTTCCCGGAAGTGGTCAACCAGATCGTCGCCTTTACCCTGCGCCCGGACGAGACCAAGCCCGGCGGCATCGACATCCAGCGCGAAAAAACCAACTTCCTCGACACCGTCGCCGCGGCCCTGAACCTCAAGGCCCTGCGCGTGGTGGAAACCGGTGGCAACAGCTTCGCCGCCGAGCGCGAGCAGTGGGATGACGGCAACAACGTGGTGGCCGTGGAGCCTGGCGTGGTGATCGGTTATGACCGCAATACCTACACCAACACCCTGTTGCGCAAGGCCGGTGTGGAAGTCATCACCATCAGTGCCGGCGAACTCGGCCGCGGCCGTGGCGGCGGCCACTGCATGACCTGCCCGATCATTCGCGACCCAATCGACTACTAAGGAGATCCATCATGGCTTTCAACATGCGCAACCGCAGCCTGCTGTCGCTGATGCATCACACCACCCGCGAGCTGCATTACCTGCTGGACCTGTCCCGCGACCTCAAGCGCGCCAAATACACCGGCACCGAGCGTCCGCACCTGAAGGGCAAGAACATCGCGCTGATCTTCGAAAAAACTTCGACCCGCACCCGTTGCGCGTTCGAAGTCGCGGCCCACGACCAGGGCGCCCACGTCACCTACATCGACCCGGTGTCGTCGCAGATCGGCCACAAGGAAAGCATGAAAGACACGGCCCGCGTCCTCGGCCGGATGTTCGATGCCATCGAGTACCGTGGCTTTGAACAGGAGATTGTCGAAGAGCTGGCCAAGTTCGCCGGTGTGCCGGTGTTCAACGGCCTCACCGCTGAGTTCCACCCGACGCAAATGATCGCCGACACCCTGACCATGCGCGAACACAGCGACAAGCCGCTGCATGACATCAGCTACGCCTACCTGGGCGACGCCCGCTACAACATGGGCAACTCGCTGCTGATGATCGGCGCCAAGCTGGGCATGGACGTGCGCATCGGCGCGCCGAAAGCCCTGTGGCCGCATGCGGATTTCATCAAGCAGTGCCAGGCATTCGCTGAGGAAAGTGGCGCGCGCATCACCATCACCGAAGACCCTGTCGAGGCGGTTAAAGGCGTGGACTTCATCCACACCGATATCTGGGTGTCCATGGGTGAGCCCGTGGAAGCGTGGGACGAGCGCATCGAGCAACTGCTGCCGTACCAGGTCAACGCCAAGATGATGAAGGCCTCGGGCAACCCACGGGTGAAATTCATGCACTGCCTGCCGGCGTTCCACAACAGCGAGACCAAGGTTGGCAAGGACATCGCCGCGCGTTATCCGAACCTGGCCAATGGCGTGGAAGTGACCGAAGAAGTGTTTGAATCCCCGGCCAACATCGCCTTTGAGCAGGCGGAAAACCGCATGCACACCATCAAGGCAATCCTGGTGTCGGCGCTGGCGGATATCTAACCCGACACTGCTCCCACTGTCGAAACACAGTCAATGTGGGAGTGCTTTTGTGGGAGCTGGCTTGCCTGCGATGCACACGCCTCGGTGGTTCAGATGTACCGAGGTGATGCCATCGCGGGCAAGCCCGGCTCCCACACAAGCCCGCCCCCACATTTTGTTTTGTGTTCACAAAGCCGAATTTTAGAAGGATCGCATTATGCGTATCGTCGTTGCACTGGGCGGCAACGCCCTCCTGCGTCGTGGTGAGCCCATGACCGCAGACAATCAACGGGCCAATATTCGCATCGCCACCGAACAGATCGCCAAGATCCACGCCGGCAACGAGCTGGTGATTGCCCACGGCAATGGCCCGCAAGTGGGCCTGCTGTCGCTGCAAGCCGCGGCCTACACCCAGGTTTCGCCGTACCCGCTGGACGTGCTGGGCGCTGAAACCGAAGGCATGATCGGCTACATCATCGAACAGGAACTGGGCAACCTGCTGGACTTCGAAGTGCCGTTCGCCACGCTGTTGACCCAAGTCGAAGTCGACGCCAAGGACCCGGCCTTCCAGAACCCGACCAAGCCCATCGGCCCGGTCTACTCCAAGGCCGAAGCGGAACAACTCGCCGCCGAAAAAGGCTGGGCGATTGCCCCCGATGGCGACAAGTATCGCCGTGTGGTCGCCAGCCCGCGGCCGAAGCGAATCTTTGAAATCCGCCCGATCCAGTGGCTGCTGGAAAAAGGCAGCATCGTGATCTGCGCCGGTGGCGGCGGCATTCCAACGATGTATGACGAGAACGGCAAGCTCAAAGGCATTGAAGCCGTGATCGACAAAGACCTGTGCTCCTCCTTGCTGGCCGGGCAACTGGACGCCGATTTGCTGGTGATCGCCACCGACGTCAATGCCGCCTTTATCGACTTCGGCAAGCCCACCCAGAAAGCCATCGGCCAGGCACACCCGGACGAAATGGAAAAGCTCGGCTTCGCCGCCGGCTCCATGGGGCCCAAGGTCCAGGCGGCGTGCGAGTTCGCCCGCCAGACTGGCAAAACTGCAGTGATCGGTTCACTCTCGGACATCGAAGCGATCGTCCAGGGCAACGCCGGCACACGCATCAGTACCGCGAAACCTGGCATCACGTACCTGTGAAGTAGAGGAGAAACGCCTATGGCTACCTTTGAACCTGGTCACCTGCACATCGAACGCCACGCGCTGAACAAGGACGACTACAGCTACAACCTGTGCATCGACTACGAAGTCAGCCAGGACCCAAAGGAAGGCAAGGGCATGCTGTTCAAGATGCACGGCTCGGTGCAGGGCAAGGAGCTCAAGGAAGAGTTTTTCCTGCCCAAGGACCAGTCGTTCGATTTTGCCCGGCAAGCGATGAACATCGCGCAAAAATACGGCATGCCGAAGATTGCCGTGCTCAATGGTTCGATGCACAAGCAGTACGACTTGATGTTTGAGGATGTGCGGCATCAGTTGGATGTGAAACCCGGCGACCCGATCAAACCCGAACACCTCGGATAACCCGGTTTCATTAACGCCGGCGATCCCCTGTGGGAGCTGGCTTGTATGGGAGCAGGGCTTGCCCGCGATTGCATCACCTCAGTCCATCTGAATGACCGAAGTGTGTGCATCGCAGGCAAGCCAGTTCCCACATTTTTTGATCTCCATCACCCGTCAGGCATACTTGCCGCCTATCGCTCGCCAGAACCGCTAACCGCCCCATGCGTATCCACGTCAGCTTCATCGACCGCGTCGGCATCACCCAGGAAGTCCTGGCCTTGCTCGGTGGGCGCAATCTCAACCTGGATGCGGTGGAAATGGTCCCGCCCAACGTCTACATCGACGCGCCAACCCTGAGCGCCGAGGTGCTGGAAGAACTGCGCGATGCGCTGTTCAGCGTGCGCGGCGTGCAAGCCGTGACCGTGGTCGACATCCTCCCCGGCCAGCGCCAGCACCTGCAACTCGACGCCCTGCTCGCAGCCATGACCGACCCGGTATTGGCCCTGGACAGCGCCGGCAAGATCCTGCTGGCCAACCCGGCATTGATCGCGCTGTATGGCCGCGAGCCCGCTGGCGAAAGCATCAACGAGCTGTTCGACGACCCGACGCTGCAGGCCACCTTGCTGGAACACGGTTTTCGCCTGGCCCTGCGGGAAATCAGCGTCAACGGTCAGACCCTGCTGCTGGACGCCACGCCGATCACCGACGCCGGCGCCCTGCTGACCCTGTACCAACCCAACCGCATCGGCGAACAACTGTCTGCGTTGCACCACGACCACGCCGAAGGCTTCGATGCACTGCTGGGCGAGTCCCCGGCGATCCGCACCCTCAAGGCGCGGGCGCAACGGGTGGCGGCGCTGGATGCACCGTTGTTGATCCAGGGCGAGACCGGCACCGGCAAGGAACTGGTCGCCCGCGCCTGCCATGCCATCAGCGCGCGCCACAGTGCGCCGTTCCTGGCATTGAACTGCGCGGCGCTGCCGGAGAACCTCGCCGAAAGCGAGCTATTCGGCTACGCCCCCGGCGCCTTTACCGGCGCCCAGCGCGGCGGCAAGCCGGGGCTGATGGAACTGGCGAACCAGGGCACGGTATTTTTGGATGAGATAGGCGAGATGTCGCCGTATTTGCAGGCCAAATTGCTGCGCTTTCTGAATGACGGCAGCTTCCGGCGGGTGGGCGGCGACCGTGAGGTGAAGGTCAATGTGCGGATCCTCAGCGCCACTCATCGCGACCTGGAAAAGATGGTCAGCGAAGGCACCTTTCGCGAAGACCTGTTCTACCGCCTGAACGTGCTCAACGTCGAAGTGCCGCCCCTGCGCGAACGCGGCCAGGACATCCTGCTGCTGGCCCGCTACTTCATGCAGCAAGCCTGCGCGCAGATCCAGCGCCCGGTCTGCCGCCTGGCGCCGGGCACTTACCCGGCGCTGTTGGGCAACCGCTGGCCGGGCAACGTGCGGCAGTTGCAGAACGTAATCTTCCGCGCCGCCGCCATTTGCGAAAGCAGCCTGGTGGACATCGGCGACCTGGACATCGCCGGCACCTCGGTGGCGCGCCAGAGCGATGGTGAAGTCGACAGTCTGGAGCAGGCGGTAGAAGACTTCGAACGCGGGTTGCTGGAGAAGCTGTACGCCAGCTATCCGTCCACCCGCCAGTTGGCCAGCCGCCTGCAAACCTCCCATACCGCCATTGCCCATCGCCTGCGCAAATACGGCATTCCCAACAAGCCGTGACTGCACACAGTAAAAATGTGGGAGCTGGCTTGCCTGCGATAGCGGTGTCGACTGACCCAACGCTATCGCAGCGGTGCGACGTTTCGAAAAACCAGCTCCCACATTGATTGCGTTCCAACGTGGCTAGCAAAAGCGACCTCCGCCTGTACTGAAAGCGCTACAGCGGAACGATATCGATACAGTCCGCTTCAACCGTCGCCATGCAAGGCTTTGATCCTCATAGGCTTTTTTTCAACGGCCCAGCTGTATCGATATCGCTACAGCAAACTTTCGGACATCACCCGCCATAATCAGTAACCACCTGTTTTATAACAATAAAAAAACATTGGCCGCGTTTTTGCTAAGTAACTCCCCATTATTCCAATCCCGTCCACCAGACGAATCTGGCCCTGAGGAGTTTCCATGAGCGAGTTGCGCTTTACTGAAGATCACGAATGGCTGCGCGCCGAAGCCGACGGCAGCGTGACCGTGGGCATTACCGCTTTTGCGCAGAACGCGCTGGGTGATGTGGTTTTCGTGCAACTGCCTGAGCTGCAGGCTTACGACAAGGGTGCAGAAGCCTCCACCGTTGAGTCGGTCAAGGCCGCCAGCGGCGTGTACATGCCGCTGGACGGCGAAGTGCTCGAAGTGAACGACAAGCTCGACGCCAGCCCCGAGCTGGTCAACGAAGACCCGATGGGCGAAGGCTGGTTTTTCCGCTTTAAACCGGCCGACGCCGATGCAGTAGCCAGGCTGTTGGATCAGGATGCGTACGACCGCCTGATCAAAGCCAACGCTGAAGCCTGAGGAGCGCGCCATGACTAACCTGACCACCGCCAACGAATTCATCGCCCGCCACATCGGCCCGCGCCAGGACGACGAGCAACACATGCTCGCCACCCTGGGCTTTGATTCCCTCGAAGCCCTGAGCGCCAGCGTGATCCCGGAGAGCATCAAGGGCACCGCCGTGCTGGGCTTGAGCGACGGCCTGAGCGAAGCCGATGCACTGGCTTCGATCAAGGCCATCGCCGCCAAGAACGAGCTGTTCAAGACCTACATCGGCCAGGGCTACTACAACTGCCACACGCCGGCGCCGATCCTGCGCAACCTGCTGGAAAACCCGGCCTGGTACACCGCCTACACGCCTTACCAGCCTGAGATTTCCCAGGGCCGCCTGGAGTCGCTGCTGAACTTCCAGACGCTGATCAGCGACCTCACCGGCCTGCCGATCGCCAACGCATCCTTGCTGGACGAAGCCACCGCCGCCGCCGAAGCCATGACCTTCTGCAAACGCCTGAGCAAGAACAAAGGCAGCAATGCGTTCTTCGCCTCCGTGCACAGCCACCCGCAAACCCTCGACGTGCTGCGCACCCGTGCCGAGCCGCTGGGCATCGACGTGGTTGTGGGCGACGAGCGTGAACTGACCGACGTCAGCAGCTTCTTCGGTGCCCTGCTGCAGTACCCGGCGAGCAACGGTGACGTGTTCGACTACCGCGAACTGACCGAGCGCTTCCACGCCGCCAACGCACTGGTAGCCGTGGCCGCTGACCTGCTGGCCCTGACCCTGCTGGCCCCGCCGGGCGAGTTTGGCGCCGACGTGGCCATCGGCAGCGCACAACGCTTTGGCGTACCGCTGGGCTTCGGTGGCCCGCACGCGGCGTACTTCTCTACCAAGGATGCGTTCAAGCGCGACATGCCGGGCCGTCTGGTCGGCGTCTCGGTTGACCGTTTCGGCAAGCCGGCCCTGCGCCTGGCCATGCAGACCCGCGAGCAACATATCCGCCGCGAGAAAGCCACCAGCAACATCTGCACCGCTCAAGTGCTGTTGGCCAACATCGCCAGCATGTATGCCGTGTACCACGGCCCTGAAGGCCTGACCCAGATCGCCAATCGCATTCATCACCTGACCGCGATCTTCGCCAAAGGCTTGAGCGCATTGGGCCTGACGGTTGAACAAGCCAACTTCTTCGACACCCTGACGATTAAAACCGGCGCGCAAACCGCCGCCCTGCACGACCAGGCCCGCGCCCAGCGCATCAACCTGCGTGTGGTCGATGGTGAGCGTGTTGGCCTGTCGGTGGACGAAACCACTTCACAAGCCGATATCGAAACCCTGTGGAGCGTGTTCGCCGGCGGCAAAGCCCTGCCCGACTTCGCCGCACTGGCTACCAGCGTTGAAAGCACCTTGCCGGCCGCGCTGCTGCGCCAGTCGCCGATCCTCAGCCACCCGGTGTTCAACCGTTACCACTCCGAAACCGAGCTGATGCGCTACCTGCGCAAGCTGGCCGACAAGGACCTGGCCCTGGACCGCACCATGATCCCGCTGGGCTCGTGCACCATGAAGCTCAACGCCGCCAGCGAAATGATCCCGGTGACCTGGGCTGAATTCGGTGCCCTGCACCCGTTCGCGCCAGCCGCGCAAAGCGCCGGCTATCAGCAACTGACCACCGAGCTGGAAGCCATGCTCTGTGCGGCCACCGGTTATGACGCGATCTCCCTGCAACCGAACGCCGGTTCCCAGGGCGAGTACGCGGGCTTGCTGGCGATTCGTGCCTATCACCAGAGCCGTGGCGAAGAACGCCGCGACATCTGCCTGATCCCCTCGTCGGCCCATGGCACCAACCCGGCCACCGCCAACATGGCCGGCATGCGTGTGGTGGTCACCGCGTGCGATGCACGCGGTAACGTCGACATCGAAGACCTGCGCGCCAAGGCCATCGAGCACCGCGAGCACCTCGCTGCGCTGATGATCACCTACCCGTCCACCCACGGCGTGTTCGAAGAAGGCATCCGCGAAATCTGCGGGGTCATTCATGACAACGGCGGCCAGGTGTACATCGACGGTGCCAACATGAACGCCATGGTCGGCCTCTGCGCGCCGGGCAAGTTCGGCGGCGACGTGTCCCACCTGAACCTGCACAAAACCTTCTGCATTCCCCACGGTGGTGGCGGCCCGGGCGTTGGCCCGATTGGCGTCAAGTCGCACCTCACGCCGTTTTTGCCGGGCCACGCGGCCATGGAGCGCAAGGAAGGCGCGGTATGCGCCGCACCGTTCGGCAGCGCGAGCATTTTGCCGATCACCTGGATGTACATCAGCATGATGGGCGGCGCGGGCCTCAAGCGCGCTTCGCAGCTGGCGATCCTGAATGCCAACTACATTTCCCGTCGCCTGGAAGAGCACTACCCCGTGCTGTATACCGGCAGCAATGGCCTGGTGGCCCACGAATGCATCCTCGACCTGCGCCCGTTGAAAGACAGCAGCGGCATCAGCGTGGATGACGTGGCCAAGCGTCTGATCGATTTTGGTTTCCACGCCCCGACCATGTCGTTCCCGGTGGCTGGCACCTTGATGATCGAACCGACCGAAAGCGAATCCAGGGAGGAACTGGACCGCTTCTGCGACGCGATGATCGCCATCCGCGAAGAGATTCGCGCGGTGGAAAATGGCGCGCTGGACAAGGACGACAACCCGCTGAAAAACGCGCCACACACTGCCGCGGAACTGGTTGGCGAATGGAGCCACCCATACAGCCGTGAACAAGCGGTGTACCCGGTAGCGTCGCTGATCGAAGCCAAGTACTGGCCACCGGTTGGCCGGGTCGACAACGTGTTTGGCGATCGCAACCTGGTGTGCGCGTGCCCGTCGATCGAAAGCTACGCGTAACCTGACCGGTAGAATGCGATCAATGTGGGAGCTGGCTTTTGTGGGAGCTGGCTTGCCTGCGATGCAAGCACCTCGGTCTATCCGGTAGACCCGGGCGATGCTATCGCAGGCAAGCCAGCTCCCACACAAGCCCGGCTCCCACATTGGACCGCGTACACCCGATCAATAATAAGAAACCGGAGAACAACCATGTCTTTAAGCGTGTTCGACCTGTTCAAGATTGGCATCGGCCCTTCAAGCTCCCACACCGTCGGCCCGATGCGCGCCGCCGCTCGATTCGTCGAGGGGCTCAAGCGCGATAACCTGCTGGGCGCCACCACCTGCGTCAAGGTGGAACTCTACGGCTCCCTGGGCGCCACCGGCAAAGGCCACGGCAGCGACAAGGCCGTATTGCTGGGCCTGGAAGGCGAACACCCAGACACCGTGAACACTGAAACCGTCGCCGCACGCTTGTTGGAAATTCGCGGCAACGCACGCTTGAACCTGCTCGGCGAACACAGCATTGCGTTCAACGAGAAAGAACACCTGGCGATGATTCGCAAACCCCTGCCCTATCATCCCAACGGCATGATCTTCCGTGCTTTCGACGCCGCCGGTTTGCAGATCCGCAGCCGCGAGTACTACTCGGTGGGCGGCGGGTTTGTGGTGGATGAAGACGCCGCCGGCCACGACCGGATCGTCGAAGACGCCACGCCCCTGACCTTTCCGTTCAAAAGTGCCAAGGACTTGCTCGGCCATTGCGCCACCTACGGGCTGTCTATCAGCCAGGTGATGCTGACCAATGAAAGTGCCTGGCGCCCAGAAGCCGAAACCCGTGCAGGCCTGCTGAAGATCTGGCAGGTGATGCAGGATTGCGTGGACGCGGGCTGTCGCAATGAAGGGATTTTGCCGGGCGGCCTGAAGGTCAAGCGGCGCGCCGCCGCGCTGCACCGCCAGTTGTGCAAGAACCCGGAATCGGCGCTGCGCGACCCGCTGTCGGTGCTGGACTGGGTCAACCTGTACGCCTTGGCGGTCAACGAAGAAAACGCCAATGGCGGGCGCGTCGTAACAGCGCCCACCAACGGTGCGGCCGGGATCGTGCCGGCGGTGTTGCACTACTACATGCGCTTTATCCCTGGTGCGAGCGAAGACGGCGTGGTGCGCTTCCTGCTCACCGCCGCAGCTATCGGCATTCTGTACAAGGAAAACGCCTCGATCTCCGGCGCCGAAGTCGGCTGCCAGGGAGAAGTCGGCGTGGCCTGCTCCATGGCTGCCGGCGCCCTGTGCGAAGTGTTGGGCGGTACGGTTTCCCAGGTCGAGAACGCCGCCGAGATCGGCATGGAACACAACCTGGGGCTTACCTGCGACCCCATCGGCGGCCTGGTACAGGTGCCCTGCATCGAGCGCAACGCCATGGGTTCGGTCAAGGCCATCAATGCGGTGCGCATGGCCCTGCGCGGCGACGGGCAACATTTCGTCTCCCTAGACAAGGTCATCCGCACCATGCGCCAGACCGGCGCCGACATGAAAAGCAAATACAAGGAAACCGCCCGTGGCGGTTTGGCGGTCAACATTATCGAGTGCTGACGCCCACAAGCGCGCCAGCACGTTTTTCAGGAGCTGAATATGTCCACCGAAACCCTGTTGAAAACCCCGTTGCACGCCCTGCACATCGAGCTGGGCGCGCGCATGGTGCCGTTCGCCGGCTACGACATGCCGGTGCAATACCCACTGGGCGTGATGAAGGAGCACCTGCATACCCGTGAACAGGCCGGGTTGTTCGATGTGTCGCACATGGGCCAGATCCGCCTGACCGGCGCCGGTGCCGCCAAGGCCCTGGAAAGCCTGGTGCCGGTCGACATCATCGACCTGCCGGTGGGTATGCAGCGCTACGCGATGTTCACCAACGAGCAAGGCGGCATCCTGGATGACCTGATGGTCGCCAACCTGGGTAACGACGAACTGTTCCTGGTGGTCAACGCCGCGTGCAAAGACCAGGACCTGGCCCACCTGCGCCAGCACATCGGCGAGCAGTGCACGATTGAGCCGCTGTTCGAGGAACGCGCACTTCTGGCCCTGCAAGGCCCGGCCGCCGTCAGCGTACTGGCGCGGCTGGCACCGGAGGTCAAGCACATGACCTTCATGCAATTTGCACCAACCCGCCTGCTGGGCGTGGACTGCTACGTCAGCCGCTCGGGCTACACCGGCGAAGACGGTTTCGAAATCTCGGTGCCGGCCGCCAGTGCCGAAGCCCTGGCCCGCAGCCTGCTGGCCGAAGCCGAAGTACAGGCCATCGGCCTGGGCGCCCGCGACTCCCTGCGCCTGGAAGCCGGCCTGTGCCTCTACGGGCATGACATGAACACCGAGACCACGCCAATTGAGGCCAGCCTGTTGTGGGCGATTTCCAAGGCCCGTCGCGCAGACGGCCCACGTGCTGGCGGCTTCCCGGGCGCCGATGTGATCTACACCCAGCAACAAACCGGTGTCAGCCGCAAACGCGTGGGCCTGTTGCCGCAGGAACGCACGCCGGTCCGTGAAGGTGCAGAAATCGTCGACGCACACGGCACTGTGATCGGCAGCGTGTGCAGCGGCGGCTTTGGCCCAAGCCTCGGGGGCCCGCTGGCCATGGGTTACCTGGACAGCGCATTTATCGCGCTGGACACCGAAGTATGGGCATTGGTACGTGGGAAAAAGGTACCTCTTCGTGTAAGTAAAATGCCATTCGTGCCACAACGTTACTACCGAGGTTGATTGACTGTTCCTATAAGTAACGCGGTTGCGTTAACGTGCACTAATCTGTAACGCAACCGCCACATTAAAGTGCACTGTCGATAGTCAATGTTATGTTCCATCACCTATAACAAGTGACGGAAACTATCGAATAAACAGGATCCACATTGTGCGCTTAAGTGTCATGAAGCCGAGCAAAACCAGGGCTTTTGCCGGGGCTTGTTTTTTCGGTCTTAGTTGGCGTAGAGTTTGCTCACTGTGTTTGCATGGGTCGCTTTGAACCTGGACCTGGGCAGTAGCCAAAGTTTGCTACAACCCGTTCGACGTCTCTTACTTTCCTGCAACCCAGCCCAGTACTCTTTCATGTGAAAGGGGCTGTCATTAATTTTTTGCGTCAAGGAAACAAGAAAATGGCTGATCGTCAGAGCGGTACCGTCAAGTGGTTTAACGACGAAAAAGGGTTTGGTTTTATCACTCCAGAAAGCGGTCCGGATCTGTTCGTCCACTTCCGCGCTATTCAGGGCAACGGCTTCAAAAGCCTGAAAGAAGGCCAGAAAGTGACCTTCATCGCGGTGCAAGGCCAGAAAGGCATGCAGGCCGACGAAGTACAAGCAGAAGGCTGATCCTTGCTGCGACAAAAAGCCTCTGATATGACATCAGGGGCTTTTTTATGCGCGTTCTTCCGTAAAATGGCGTTTTTCCTGCCGAGAGCCATGCCATGTCGAAACACCTGCTGAGTCCCCAAGGCGAGTTTCCCGCCGTAGGGCTGGGCCGTCGCCTGGCAGCGATGTTCTATGATTTTTTGTTGTGCACGGCCTTGCTGATTGTCACGGCCTTTATCTACAAGCTGGTGTGGATGGGGTTTGTCGGGGAGGCCAAGCTGCGCGCGCTTTCTGAATCGGGTGCGCTGGATGGTGACCCGCTGTTGTCGACGATTTTGTTTTTTGTGTTGTTTGGTTTTTTTGCCAAGTTCTGGACGCATTCGGGGCAGACCCTGGGCATGCAGGTTTGGGGGGTACGGGTGCAGAACGCGGATGGGTCACGGATCAGTTTGTGGCAAGCGCTGCTACGGTTCGTGGTGTCGATTGCGTCTTGGTTATGCGTGGGGTTGGGGTTTATCTGGTCGTTGTTCGACAAGCAGAAACGCAGTTGGCATGACCTGTATTCCGACACGCAGTTGGTGCGGGTTCCGAAGAAAAAGAAGTAGGTTTTGGGCGTTGCTGTGATCAGGGCTGATAGGGGTTGCGCCCACAAGCCCACTGTAGGAGCTGGCTTGCCGGCGATGGCATCAACGGGGTGTACCTGATACATCGAGGTGCCTGCATCGCCGGCAAGCCAGCTCCTACAGCTTTCGCTCTGGATCTTGCCCTGTTGATCGGCCCCAAACCCGCCTCAAGACTTCAGCGCTTTCTTCGGATAAATGTCATAACGGCTGGACTTCCCATCCAACGCATGGCTTGGCTTGGGTCCGTCAATACACGGCGCCTTACGCGGCCGCTTCACCACCACCCGGTGACTGGCAAGCGCCAATGCAGCCGCAAGCAAGGCCGGCGCATCAGGATCATCCCCCACCAAGGGCCGAAACAACCGCATCTCTTTCTTCACCAGCGCGGTCTTCTCCCGATGCGGAAACATCGGGTCCAGATAAATCACCTGAGGCGGCTCCCCCTCCCAATCACGCATCACCTCGATCGAATTGCCCTTGAGCAACCGCATCCGCGCCACAATCGGTGCCACCTCAAAATCCTCGGCCCCGCGCGCCAAGCCGTCTTCCAGCAACGCTCCAATCAACGGCTGCCGCTCAATCAGGCTCATCTCACACCCAAGGCTGGCCAGCACGAATGCATCCTTGCCCAGCCCCGCCGTAGCGTCCAACACCCGCGGCCGCACGCCCTGAGCCACGCCCACCGCCTTGGCAATCATCTGCCCACTGCCACCACCGTACAAACGCCGATGCGCCGCACCACCTTCCACAAAATCCACCCGCACTGGCCCTGGCGCATCAGGCCCCAGCTGCTGCAGCTGCAAGCCCTGCTCACCGACCTGCAAGGCAAAGTCCGCCTCATCCAGCTGCAAAGGCAACCCGAGCTGCTCGGCCCAGTGCTGGGCACGGGCCTGGAAACCGTCCGCCAAGGCCTCGACCCGGATGCGGCTGGCCGCTGGTTGTTCACTCATCTGTCACTTCGCTCAAAAATATTAAGGATCGGCGAAAAGCGGCCGATAAAAAAAAGGATCAGGCATTTTGCCAGAGCTGAGCGACGATCGAGAGAAATGTCAGACATTCCTTCGCTATTTACCGGTGTACTGCCGACCCACAACCACTTCGGCCTGCGCAATACCCAAGCGCTGGCCGGCGTCAGTCATGTGTGGCAGGATTTTTTTGCCCAGGCGTTGGCCGAACAGCTCGGCGATACGCCAGGCGCGCTCGCCACATCGGTGGCAAAACCGGTAGACCCGTCGGTCGAGCCGAGCGAAGGCAGTGACCTGCTGTCACAGATCGTCACCCAGCGCGCATGTGATGTGAAAGACACCGAAATAGCCCCGCCAGAGCCGCTGTTCCTGCCTATTGCCGAATTCGAAATGGAGCTGCTGCCACCGGCGCCGCCGCCATTCCCGGCGCAAGAAGTGCTCGCCCAGCAAACGCAGCAAAACTTCGAGAGCGGCTGGGTACGCCCTATCGTCCTGACCGCTGGCCAACCGCTGCCTGTTCCAGGCCCGGCTCCGCAACCACGGCCGCTGCACCTGCCAATTGCCGAATTCGAACTGGACCTGCTGCCACCGCCACCGCCGCCATTCCCGGCGCAAGAGCTGGTTGAACAACAAAAAGCCCTGGACTTCGACAGCCGCTGGGCTCGCCCGCTGATCCTGCATAACCTGCGCCTGGCAGCCTGACACTCAGCGACACAGCCACCAGCGCCCCATATCCACATGAAAGTGGTTCCGGTGGGCCGCGTTGTAATCCGGGCTCAACACCACGTTGAAATCCTTGCAGGCGCCATCGCGGACTTGCCGCAGAAAACGCGCGCCCTCGCCGTCACCCGGCCAATCCTTGAGCACGCTGATGGTGCGACCGTCCGCCAAGCGAAACCCGGCGATGTCCAAGGCATTGGCCGACGCGTGCTGGCTGAGTCGCCCGTTGGCGCGATTGTAGATGTTGCGACAGGCAAAGCTGCCCAGGTGATCAACCCGCGTCACCGCCTGGCCAAACACCGCCTGGGCCGCCGGTTGCAGGCTATGACGCTCAAACAGGGCGAACGCCACGGCCAGCGGGCAACTGGCGAGAAAGCTGCTGCTCAAGCCAACGTCCGCACCTTGAACCCGCAAGGTATTGCGCAGCGGGCAGGCGGCATCGGCAGGGCCGTCCGCCTGATGAGTGACCCGCAGCCCGGAGCTTTTGAGCACCTGGTCACACAACGCCGGGTCATCCTGCAGGCGCCCCAGCTTGAATCGGGTCAGCAGGTTCGGGCTTGCACGCACATCCAGCGGCGCCCAGGGGTTCCACTCATCGGGCAGCGGCAGCCAGCCCCGCCACACACCCACAAGCAAACCGCCCGCCAACACGAGCAGTACGCCCAGCATCTTGAAGAAGCGCACGACGCCTCAACCCTTGAACAGCTGATTGGCCTGGTTGAATGGCATCGAACGCTCGGTAAAGGTAAACGTACCCAACTCATGAATTTCCTGGGCAGCCCTGAAGAACTCGCCATACGCCGCCAGGGCCATGGCCGAGCCAACACTGATGCGTTTGACGCCCATCTCGCTCAATTGCGCCACGCTGAGTTTCAGGGCGCCGGACATCAAGACATTCACCGGCTTGGGCGCGACCGCCTTCACCACCGCCAACACTTCCTCGGCACTGCGTAGCGCCGGCGCATAGAGCACGTCGGCACCGGCTTCGGCGTAGGCCTGCAGGCGGCGGATGGTGTCGGGCAAATCCAACCGGCCATGCAGGAGGTTTTCTGCGCGAGCGGTCAGGGTGAAGGGGAACGGCAAGCTGCGGGCAGCGGCGACAGCAGCTTCGACGCGCTCGACAGACAAGTCGAAGGGGTAGATCGGGTCGACCGCAATTGCGGTCGCGTCTTCGATGGAACCACCGACAATGCCGGTAGCGGCGGCGCGCAGGATAGTTTCGGCACAACCTTGCGGCGTGTCACTGAAGCCGTTTTCCAGGTCGGCGGCGACGGGCAGCGAAGTCGCCTGCACAATCGTCCCGGCATTACCCAGGGTATCTTCCAGGGACAGCGCACCTTCGGCGTCCGGACGGCCGAGGCTGAAGGCGAAACCGGCGCTGGTAGTGGCCAGGGCTTCGAAACCCAGGCTGGCAAGCATTTTTGCGGAACCGGCATCCCACGGATTGGGCATCACAAAAGCACGGTCACGCTCATGCAAGGCCTTGAAGGTTTCGGCGCGAAGGGTTTGAGCATCCATGACTGACTCCTGTCGGAAAAAGGAGCCTTAGAGTAACCCCAGTTGCTCTGCTGCGGGTTCTCGATGCAGCGTGGGCAATGCCGGCAAGCCGGGCAATCGCACCATCAACTGCTCATGAAAGCGCAAGGCCAGTTGGGCGGCCAGGCGATTGTCGGACGTGTGCAAAAACACGTAAGGCGTACGCCCCTCTTCGATCCAGCCGGCGACCTTTTCAATCCAGGGCGCCAGGAACGGGTCATTGGCTTCCAACTCGGGATGGCCAATAAAGCGCACTTGCGGAAACTGCGTTAACGCCGCCGGGCGAGGCGGCACCTTGGGCTTTTTCGATTGGGCGTGCAGCACCGCTGCCGAGGTGGAGGTGCAACTGAACAGCGCGCGCGGGTCCAGGCAGATGCGCTCGACACCTCGGTCGCGCAGCAAGCGGTTAAGCCCGCGCTCGGCGTCGCCCTTGGCGAAGAACTCCGAGTGACGCACCTCCACCGCCAACGGTCGCTCCAGCCCGTCGATAAACCCGGCCAACTCACCCAGGCGTTGCGGGGTGAAACTGGCCGGCAATTGCAGCCATAACGGCGAAATACGCTCGCCCAACGGGCTCATCAACCCCAGAAAACTTTCCGCCGCCGGCAACTGCTCAATCAAGTTGCCGCTGTGGCTGATATCACCCGGAAACTTGGCGGTGAACCGAAAATGCTCGGGCATGATTTCAGCCCAGCGTTGCACGGTGGCGACAGCGGGACGGGCATAGAACGTGGTATTGCCTTCAACGGCATTGAAGACCTGGGAATACAGGGCAAGGTAATCGCTGGAGGGTGCGTCGGCGGGATACAGGTACTCGCGCCAGGCATTTTCACTCCAGGACGGGCAACCGAGGTAGTAAGGCAGCAGCATCAGATATGGATATCGAGGCCCAGCACTTCCATATCCCATTCGACAAAGCCGGCGGTGGTCAGGTAGCTGGCCAGGGCAGTGGCGACGTTTTTGCTCATGGAGCGCGGGAAGACCATGTCTTGCTGGCGAGCAGGAACACCGCTGATGCGTTCGCCGCTGGAGCCTTGGGAACGAGCAGAAACTGCCGTTGAGTCGGAGTGGATTTCAACAAAGTCGGGCGAGTCTTCGACGGATTCGTCTACCGTCACGTTCGCCTTGCGAGGCTTGCGCTTGAGGGGGTAGGACTGTGATGAAAAGCCGTCTATGCGCATACATGCGAACTCGGTATCGGTGATGGCATTTTAGTGGCGCTTTCCATGGCGCGCAAATGCTCTGGTGATAACTAGAACACATAATTTGAAAAAGGTTTAAAAGCGCGGGCAAATTCTGACGATTGGCGATTTTTGCCTGACGTTGCCCGCATTGTTGACGTCAAATAATCCCGCGTTCGGCCTTGGTTTGCGCGACTTTATCGCGCAAGTACACGGGGGCAGCCTGGTCGGCGGGAATGGCTTCGCCCCGCGCCCAGGCAAAGCGTGCCAAGGTCAGCAGGTCTTCGGCATGAGGCAACATGCTGGCCGCCTGGCCCGCAAGCGTCACGCCAATGCGCTCGCCGTAACCCCAGCCAGTGCCTGCACCGAACCAGTCGCCAGTGGCATCACTCGGCAAGGCTGCGGCCTCGGGCGGCAGTACCGCTTCCGCGCCGACCAAGCACATTTCGCCAGCGGTTTCGCGGTAGCAGCCCCAATACACTTCGTCCATACGCGCATCGATAGCGGCCGCGACCTGGCGGGCGCCGTGTTCGCGCAACGCCCGCTGCGCCAACACTGCCAGGTTGGAGACCGGCAACACCGGACGCTCCAGCGCAAATGCCAGGCCCTGGACCACACCAATAGCGATGCGCACACCGGTGAATGCACCCGGGCCACGCCCGAACGCGATGGCATCCACCGCCGACAAGGTAGTGCCCGCCTCCAGCAGCAGTTGCTTGATCATCGGCAACAGCTTCTGCGCGTGCAGGCGCGGGATCACCTCGTAGTGGCTTGTAACCTTGCCATCGTGCAGCAGGGCAACGGAGCAAGCTTCAGTCGCGGTGTCCAGGGCCAGCAAGGTGCTCATCGGTGTATGCGTCCACGTTGAAAAAAAGTGCGCCAGTATAAACAACAACGGCCCGCAAGCGGGCCGTTGTGTAGGAGCAAGCTTGCTCGCGATTTAAGCATCAGCTCAACGCTTGCAGTACCTTGCCGGTGATGGACTCAACCGAGCCAACGCCTTCGATGTGGCTGTACTTCGGCTTGCCCTGGGCATCGGCCAGCTTCTGGTAGAAGTCTACCAGTGGCTTGGTTTGCGAATGGTAGACCGACAGGCGATGACGCACGGTTTCTTCGGTGTCGTCTTTACGCTGCACCAGGTCTTCGCCGGTGACATCGTCCTTGCCAGCCACTTTTGGTGGGTTGTAGACGATGTGGTAAACGCGGCCCGAGGCCTCGTGAACGCGACGACCGGCAATACGTTGCACAATCTCTTCGTCTTCAACGGCGATTTCTACCACGTTGTCCAGCTCGACGCCGGCCTTCACCAGGGCTTCAGCCTGGGGAATGGTGCGCGGGAAACCGTCGAACAGGAAACCGTTCTTGCAGTCGTCCTGGCTGATGCGTTCCTTGACCAGGTTGATGATCAAGTCATCGGAGACCAGGCCGCCGCTGTCCATCACGCTCTTGGCGATCAGGCCCAGCTCGGTGCCAGCCTTGACGGCCGCACGCAGCATGTCGCCGGTCGAGATTTGTGGAATGCCGAATTTTTCAGTGATGAACTTTGCCTGAGTACCTTTACCGGCCCCGGGAGCTCCCAGCAGAATGACGCGCATCGATGTGCTCCTCAATTTTTTATAGAGATGACGCTCGGATTCGCCGCGTGGGGCCAATCTCGGAAATTTGGGTCCAGGCCGCACAAACGGCCAAAGGCTGATCAAGATACACAGCAGGCCCAAACCACACAAGCCGCCGAAAGTAGGAGAAACCCGCGCCGCGCTGGCTTTATAGGGCGGTGCAACCCTGGCAGCAAAACGCCGGTCGCCAATTTTACGGCGACCGGCGTGGTGTGTCTGCAAGCTATTGAGAACACGCCATAAATGTCAGCCGGTGTTGCGCAACCCGGCAGCGATACCGGCCACAGACACCAGCAGCGCCTGTTCCAGAGGGCTGTCCTGTGCCGCTTCCTGCTGCCGCGAACGGGCCAGCAATTCGGCCTGCAACAGGTGCAACGGGTCCAGGTAGGTGTTGCGCAGGCGGATGAACTCAAGGGTGTCGGGGCTATGGGCCAGCAGCTGCGACTGGCCGGTCAGGCCAAGCACCACACTGCATGCCTGCGACAATAGGTCGCGTAAGTGCGCGCCCAATGGCAGCAGATCGGGCTGCACCAGACGCTCGTCATACAGCCGGGCGATGTCGGCGTCGGCCTTGGCCAGCACCATTTCCAGCATATCGATACGCGTACGGAAGAACGGCCACTGCTCGCGCATCTGCCCCAGCAACTCGCCTTCGCCGCGCTCCAGGGCCTTGCTCAACGCTGCTTCCCAGCCAAGCCAGGCCGGCAGCATCAGGCGGGTTTGGGTCCAACCGAAAATCCACGGGATCGCCCGCAGGCTTTCAATACCGCCGGCACGGCGCTTGGCCGGGCGACTGCCCAGTGGCAAGCGGCCCAACTCCTGCTCCGGAGTGGACTGGCGGAAATACTCGACGAATTGCGGGTTTTCCCGCACCACCGCGCGGTAAGCACTGACACCGTCGGCCGCCAATTCGTCCATCAAATGGCGCCAGGCCGGTTCCGGTGGTGGCGGTGGCAACAACGTTGCCTCCAGCACCGCCGCCAGATACAGGTTGAGGTTTTGCTCGGCGATGTCCGGCAGGCCGAACTTGAAGCGGATCATCTCGCCTTGCTCGGTGGTGCGGAAACGCCCCGCTACCGAGCCCGGTGGCTGCGACAGAATTGCCGCGTGGGCCGGGCCGCCGCCACGGCCCACGGTGCCGCCGCGACCGTGGAACAACAGCAGTTCGACTTGCTGTTCGCGGCAGATTTCCACCAGCCGTTCCTGGGCCCGGTATTGCGCCCAGGCGGCCGCGGTAGTGCCCGCGTCCTTGGCCGAATCCGAGTAGCCGATCATCACTTCCTGCGGGCCTTGCAGGCGCGCACGGTAACCCGGCAACAGCAGCAGCTTTTCGATCACCGGGCCTGCATTGTCCAGGTCAGCCAGGGTCTCGAACAACGGCACCACACGCATCGGCCGTTGAACGCCGGACTCCTTGAGCAGCAATTGCACGGCCAACACGTCCGACGCGGCGCCGGCCATGGAGATCACGTAGGAACCCAGGGAAGCGGCAGGCGCTGCGGCGATTTCCTTACAAGTATTCAGCACTTCGGCGGTGTCGGCCGAGGGTTTGAAGTAACCCGGCAGCAACGGTCGACGGTTGGCCAGTTCCTTCATCAGGAAACTGATGCGCGCCTCTTCGTCCCAATCTTCGTAACGGCCAAGGCCCAGGTAATCGGTGATTTCGGTCATCGCCGCACAATGGCGGGACGAATCCTGGCGCACATCAAGGCGCACCAGGAACAGGCCAAACGTGACCGCCCGACGCAGGCAATCCAGCAGCGGGCCGTCGGCAATCACGCCCATGCCACAGGTGTGCAGCGACTCGTAGCACAGCTCCAGCGGGTCGAGCAGCTCACGGTTGTTCTGCAGCACTTCGGCAGTCGCCGGCGTGGTGGCAGTCAACGAGGTGTGGGCCCATTGGCGCGTAGCCCGCAGGCGTTCACGCAGTTGCTTGAGCAGCGCCCGGTAAGGCTCCACGCTGTCACCGACCTTGGCCTGCAACGCCGGGCTGGCCTGTTGCATCGACAGCTCGGAGGCGAGATGGTCGATATCGCGCAAGTACAAGTCAGCCGCCATCCAGCGCGCCAGCAGCAAGACTTCGCGGGTGACCGGCGCGGTGACGTTGGGGTTGCCGTCGCGGTCGCCGCCCATCCAGGACGCGAAGCGAATCGGCGCAGCTTCCAGCGGCAAGTGCAGGCCGGTGGCGGCGTGCAAGGCATGATCGGCCTTGCGTAGATAATTCGGGATGGCGTGCCACAGCGAATGCTCGATCACCGCAAAGCCCCACTTGGCTTCGTCTACTGGCGTGGGACGGGTGCGGCGGATTTCTTCGGTATGCCACGCTTCGGCGATGAGGCGTTGCAGGCGATCGCGGATCTGTTCGCGCTCGGCGCTGGTGAGGTCGCGGTGGTCCTGCAGGGCCAGTTGTGCGGCGATGGCGTCGTATTTCTGGATCAGGGTGCGGCGGGCAACTTCGGTGGGGTGCGCGGTGAGCACCAGTTCGATTTCCAGCCGGCCCAACTGGCGCGCCAGGGATTCGCTGCTGTGGCCTTCGCTCTGCAAGCGTGCCAGCAGTTCCGGCAGTACCCGTGACTCGAACGGTGCAGGCGTCGATTCATCACGGCGGTGGATCAATTGGTATTGCTCGGCGATGTTGGCCAGGTTGAGAAACTGGTTGAAGGCCCGGGCCACTGGTAGCAGTTCGTCTTCCTTGAGTTGATTGAGGCTGGCGCTCAGTTCTTCGCCGGCGACCTGCTCCGAGGCCGCGCCACGGCGGTCGGCCTTGGCGCCTTTTCGGATCTGCTCGATCTTGTCGAGGAATTCATCGCCGTACTGCTCTCGAATCGTGTTGCCCAACAGCTCACCCAGCAGGTGAACGTCCTCACGCAAACGTGCATCGATATCGCTCATCAGCCAATCTCCAGCAGAAAATCCGGGACGCTTTGATGCTCAAGAGTGCCGCCCACGGCGAAGTCTTACAAGGAACTTTAAACCTTGTGAGTTGCAGCTAGTCTCAACAGTAAGCCGCAGCGTTATCCGCGCTGGTCGGCTGGTCACTCATCATCGCCCGCCGAGCGCGGGCTCCATTGAGGTTGCCATGAAAATCCGAGAACTGGCCCAACATTGGGAAGAGAACGCCAAGGGGCGCCTGACCGAAACCGAATACGCCATCCATCTGGACGTAGAAGCCGCTGCCAGGCTGGCGGCCATCTGCGAGATGTACCCCAAACGCCATCCCCAGGAATTGCTTGGCGAGCTGATTGGCGCAGCCCTTGAAGAACTGGAAGCCAGCTTCCCCTACATCAAGGGCAAGCAGGTGATTGCCACCGACGAAGAGGGCGACCCGTTGTACGAAGACGTGGGCCCGACGCCGCGTTTTCTCACATTGTCACGGCGCCACCTGCATGATTTGTCAGCCCAGCCTGACAAGCAGAAACACTGATCAACCTGCCCTAAAAAACCCGCCACCCTAGCTATTCCGGGCCTTCCAGGGGCTCGGAATACCGCTGCGCCATACAAAAGTTCCAACTTTTAAGCGCTGACCGTTCAGTCAGATATTTTTTTAGGCAATTCGCCATCTTCGCTGAACTATTCAAAAAAGCCTCCGGTCACAGCCAGTAAGCCATCACTTGGAACAGCCGTTTGAATAGGCGCCATGAGCGTTACCGCCGGGCCCCGCAGACACTGCAAGCCGGAGATGGATTTGATGTTTTTCAGGAGTTACCTAATGGAGTTGAAGACGATGAAGACCAGCACTGCCAAAACCACGTTTAACCACCTGCGCGGGCTTAAATTGGCCGCGCTGGCAATCGGCACCAGCTTCGTACTGGCTGGCTGCGCCGGCAACCCGCCGACCGAGCAATACGCTGTGACCCAATCTGCGGTGAACAGCGCCGTCAGCGCCGGTGGTACCGAATACGCCGCAGTGGAAATGAAGTCGGCTCAGGACAAACTGAAACAAGCCGAAATCGCCATGCACGACAAGAACTATGACGAAGCCCGTCGCCTGGCCGAGCAAGCCGAGTGGGACGCTCGCGTTGCCGAGCGTAAAGCCCAGGCTGCCAAGGCCGAACAGGCTGTGAAGGATTCCCAGAAAGCTGTTCAGGAGCTGCGTCAGGAAGGCATGCGCCCGGCTGCTGTGGTCAAGCCACAGCAATAAGGCGTCTCCACTGATTGCATTGCACCCGAAACCGAATTGAAAGGACGACACGACTATGCGTAAACAATTGATGATCCCTGCCCTGCTGGCGATGAGCGTTGCTCTGGCGGCTTGCTCCACCCCGCCGAACCAGAACCTGGAAAACGCTCGCACCAACTTCTCGGCCCTGCAAGCCAACCCGCAAGCGACCAAAGTCGCGGCGCTGGAAACCAAAGACGCCAGCGACTGGCTGGACAAGGCTGACAAGGCCTACCGCGACAAGGAAGACCAGAAGAAAGTCGACCAACTGGCCTACCTGACCAACCAGCGCGTTGAAGTGGCCAAGGACACCATCGTCCTGCGCGACTCCGAAGCCAAGCTGAAAAACGCTGGCGATGAACGCGCCCGTGCCCTGCTGGACGCTCGCGATGCGCAGATCAAGCAACTGCAAGACAGCTTGAACGCCAAGCAGACCGATCGCGGCACGCTCGTGACCTTCGGTGACGTGTTGTTCGCCACCAACAAGTCCGACCTGAAGTCGAGCGGCCTGGTGAATATCACCAAACTGGCGCAGTTCCTGCGCGATAACCCAGACCGTAAAGTGATTGTCGAAGGCTACACCGACAGCACCGGTTCCGATTCGTACAACCAGAGCCTGTCCGAGCGCCGCGCCGCTTCTGTACAGCGCGCGCTGGCCAACCAGGGTGTGGATATCTCGCGCATCGTGACCCAGGGCTATGGCAAGGAATACCCGGTTGCCGACAACAGCAGCGTTTCGGGCCGTGCCATGAACCGCCGCGTTGAAGTGACCATCTCCAACGACAACCAGCCGGTCAAGCCACGTTCGTCGATGGCTAACTGATCGCCTGCTGCACCTGAAAAACCCCGCCGATTGGCGGGGTTTTTTGTTTGGGGCACCGGTGGATCAGCTCGATATCCTCAGGGCCGGGGCACATTCAACTAAACCGAATCTGCCCGCCGCTACCGCTGCCAGCCTGCCCACCGGCGCCTTGCTCCTGGCTGCCTGGTTGCTCGGCTTGTGCCAGCAACTTCCTGAGCAACTCCAGAAGATCCTCGCCTCCCGCGCCCTGGCCGGCACCTGACCGGGGTGCGGCCGGACCCTGAATGCCTTCAGTGCCAAAATTGCCAAAGCTCTGTATCGAAGATGAATCGTTAACTTTCATTTCTATGACCCCACATTAAGTAACCGAATCAGCGACGCTGGTCAGTTCGAAATCTGTGGTAATCAATCCAGAATGGTTCCAGCGTTTCTTACACGGCCTGTCCTACTGTTCCAGTTGCGGTGTTTCCTGGCCCATGCAGCGCACCGCCTGTTTCTTGCCATTGACCAGCACACCGGTCAGGCCTTTTTGTTCGGTGTCGAACAACACCAGCACGCCATCGACACACTGCGCCACTTGGGCGGCCGGAGTCAGGGAGATTTTGTAGTCCTCGCCCGGTACGGTCTTGAGCATGGTGAAGTCGCTGAGCAACAACGCGTCCTCGGGCTTGGCAAAGTGCAAATAGCCGTAGTACCACAAACAACCGACCGTACCGATGATGGTGCCAATGCCGGTGAGGATCAGGGGGATCATGTTGCGCTCTTCGCTCATTGCGGGTTCTCTGCGTTGGAATTCGGGGCTGGCGGGTAATTGGGGATTTCCCCCAGGCGGCGCAGCCCGTTGAAATGCTGCGGGTCGTCAAGATAGCGCAGCATCACGGTTTGCCAGGTTTTGTCGGCAAAGGTCTGCACGTGGCCGCCCCGGGTCAGTTGCAGCACCCTCGGAGGCGGCGCAGCCTGGTACAGGCGAATGCCGTTGGACAGCGGCACGATCGGATCATCGAGACTGTGAAACAGCAATTTCGGCACGCCGGTGAGTCGGGGCATGGCGTTGATCGCACTGTCGGCGTCCGGCACCAGCCACGACAACGGTACCTGGAACGGCCATGTTAGCCAGGAGGTACTGAGTGCAAATTGTCCTACGTCACGATAACTGGCCGGCACACCGTCGAGCACCAGCGCCTTGAGCTTCGGCTGTCGCTCGGGATGCTCCGCCAGGTAGTGCACCACCAGCGCGCCGCCCAGGCTTTGGCCCAGCACAATCAGCGGCTGGCCCTGGGTTTCGGGGGCGCTGTCGATCCACTTGAAGGCGGCGTCGATGTCTTGATAGACCGCCGGCAGCGAAGGTTCGCCTTCGGAAAGGCCGTAACCGCGATAGTCCAGCAGCAGCACTTGATAGCCCTGCTCGGGCAGCCACCAACTGCCACCGAGGTGCCAGGCAAGGTTGCCGCCGTTGCCGTGCAGGTGCAGCACCGTGCCCTTGAGCGGCACGCCGGCCTTCGCCGGCAGCCACCAGGCGTGCAGCTTGACGCCGTCGGCGGTGGTCAGCGTGACATCACGGTAGTGCAGGTGGGCTTTTTCCGGGGTGAACGGCAAGCCGCGCTCCGGGTAAAACAACAGGGAGCTGCAGCCGTTCAGGGTCAGTAGCAGGCAAAGAATGCCGAGGATTCTCATCCGTTGAAACCTCGTAAATGGGTTGGAACAGAGCCCCATGGCTGATGAAGATCAACTGTGGGAGCTGGCTTGCCTGCGATAACGGTGTTGGATTCACCATCGTCATCGCAGGCAAGCCAGCCCCCACATTTTGACCGAGTTCTTTCAGGGAAATCCCTCAAAGGATATTGGAGTAATCCGCCTCGATCCGGTCCAGGCTCAAATGGTTGAGGAAGTTGGAGAAACACATCCAGGCCGCCAACGCATTCATGTCGCGGAACTGGTCCGGCAGGTATTTGGGCGGCACCACCAGGCCTTCGTCCACCAATTGGCGCAGGGTGCGCATGTCTTCCAGGGTGGTCTTGCCGCAGAACAACAACGGCACTTGCTCCAGCTTGCCTTTGCGCACGGCCAACTGAATGTAGTTGTAAACCATGATAAAGCCCTTGAGGTAGGACAAATCCTTGGTAAACGGCAGGCCCGTAGGCGTCGAGCCACGGAAAACCCGGCTGGCATTGCCGTAGCTTTCCGCCATCTCAAAGCCCTGCTCACGGAAAAATTCGAACACCTGCAAAAAGTCGGCGCCCTGCTCCACCATGTGAATGGCGCGAGTGCGGTTGGTCAGCTTGCGCAAGCGGCTGGGGTAGGAGGCAAAGGTGATGATCTCCATCAGAATCGCCAGGCCTTCCTGGGTCACCGTCGACGAGGGCGGGCCCTTGGACAGGAAGGTGCAGATAGGCTGGTTCTGGCCATTGAGGGTGGTGCCCACATGCACCAGGCCTTCATGGACTTCCAGGGCGCGCACGTCGCGGTCATTGAACATCGCGTCGGCGCGGATCTTGATGTAGTCGGCACCCGCCGCCGCATCCGCCACGATACCGTCGGACTCAAACACCCGAATGGTTTCCTCGGCCTCGCCGAATACCTTGTTCAGGCGGCTTTGCAGCAGGTTGACGGCGTCCTTGGCGGTCAGGGTCTTGGCTTCGTCCTTGAGGTCGCCACGGCCATCGATATTGTTCAAGTAGTCCGACATCATCAGGCCGAGGTCGGCCAGGGTCGGGTCACCGGCGTGGAACGCATCGGAGGCGGCGCCGTACAGTTCCTGGGAAATCAGGCCGAAGTCCTCGGTGCCGCGCGCTTCGAGCATGCGCACCACCATGCGGTATTCCTTGCACATGCGCCGCATGATCTGCCCCACCGGGTTGAACTGGCCGAGCTGGCGGGTGATGTCACGCTCTATGTTCTGGAACTCCAGCTTCACTGCGCTGGAGTCGAACGAGAGCGGGCGCGTCAGGTAGTAGTCGCGGTTTACCGCCGGCATTTCCTTGCCCTTGGCCTTGAGGAATCCCTGGCGAATGTTCTCGTCCCACTTCACGGCGTCGAGGACGCGAATCGGTGTTTGTGCCAGCACAATGCGATCGGACAAGGTGCGTATCGTCTGCTGGTAATCGTCCACCCGGTGCTTCCTCTTTAAACGTTATTTGCCAGCACGCTGGTAGCGCACGGCTTCGACGAACACGTCGGCATTGGCCGGGTCATCCAGGTACGCAAATACCCGGGCCATGGAACTGTCGATCAACACGCCGTCGCCTTCGACGGTTTCGACGGTGCTGCCACTCAAGACTTTCTGGCCGACGGCCTGGTGGACCTGATCCAGGTCGAGGTTGTAGACCACCAGTTCGTGTTCATCATTGAGTTCGAACCCGGCGAGGATGTAATGCCCGCCGAATTTGGCCGGCAACGGCGCCGACAAATACCAGCGGCTGCCATGGCGGGAAACCGTGAACAGGTATTCATCACGCTGGCCCGGCTTGGCTTTAGGGTAGCTCACGGCTTTGTAGCGATGCTCGCCCACGCGGCTGATGTGCAGGTTGAGCGGCTCGCCCCAGGCATTTTTGCTGGCCCATTTACCCAACAGGGCATCCGGCGCCGCCTCACTGGCCGGCAACGGGTCCTTGAAGGTCACCAGGCAACCGCTGAGTAACAGGAACGACAAGGCGATCACACACAGACGCCAGGCTTTCATTGCACACTCCGCACTCGATTTTCTGTGAGAGCTGGCTTACCTGCGATGCTCACAACTCGGGCCCTTCAGATACACCGAGATGATGCCATCGCAGGCAAGCCAGCTCCCACAATTGATTGGTGTCGCCTACACGGAAGCCAACACCAGATGCATGTAACGCTTGAGGATCTCAAGCATTTCGTCGCTGGTCAGTGGCTCTGCACCACCCAGCAGGCCCTGATATTCCATCCGACCGATAATCGCCGTCAACACTTTGGCATCCTGTTGCGGCTCGCGCGAACCCAATACCTGGAAAAACTGGCATGTGCCCTGCAACAGGATTTGCTGGTGGGAGCGCACCAACTCGGCCAGGCGCGGGTTCAAAAGCGCCTCCTGGCGAAACGCCTGCTCGGCCATCAGGTGTTCGCGGCGGTTGAGCAATTGGCGCTGCACGTAATCGGCGGTCAGGCGCGCGATGTCATCGGCCAGTTGCGAGCGCGACTGCGGGCTGCCGTCGCCATACGCCACCATCTCACGCAGCAGGCCTTCGTTACGCACCCACAACTTGCCCATGAACGCAGCACTGCGCTCCACGTATTGGGCAAAGGTATCGGTGAGCAGGTCGTCGATGTCCTTGAAGTAATAGGTGGTAGCCGACAACGGCACCGAAGCTTCTGCCGCCACCGCACGGTGACGCACGGCGCGCACGCCTTCGCGCACCACGATGCGCATCGCCGCATCGAGAATATCCTGCCTGCGTTGCTCACTGCCCCGGCGACTGGCCTTGCGGCCCTGGTACTGAACACTTTCAGCCACTGCAGCGGCAATGCCGGCGGCGCCCTTTTGAGCCATTACGCGGTTCACGACGGATTGTCCTCTCACATCAATGAAAACCTGGCGCTGTAAGCTTGACGCTTGTGCAGGCCACATAAAAAAGCCGCCTTATAAAAGGCGGCTTCAGAGTTCGCTACGGTTACGCTTGTGGCCGCATGTGCGGGAACAAGATCACATCGCGGATCGACGGTGAGTTGGTCAATAACATCACCAACCGGTCGATACCGATGCCTTCACCGGCCGTTGGCGGCATGCCGTACTCCAGGGCGCGAACGAAGTCGGCGTCGTAGTGCATCGCCTCGTCGTCGCCAGCGTCCTTGTCGGCCACCTGGGCCATGAAGCGCTCGGCCTGGTCTTCTGCGTCGTTAAGCTCGGAATAGGCGTTGGCGATTTCGCGGCCACCGATGAACAGTTCGAAACGGTCAGTGACGTTCGGGTTGTCATCGTTGCGACGGGCCAGCGGCGACACTTCAAACGGGTACTGGGTAATGAAGTGCGGCTGTTCCAGCTTGTGCTCCACCAGTTCTTCGAAAATCATCACCTGCAATTTGCCCAGGCCTTCGAAGCCCAGCACCTTGGCCCCGGCTTTCTTGGCGATGGCACGGGCCTTGTCGATGTCGGTCAGGTCGCCGGCAGTCAGCTCAGGGTTGTACTTGAGGATCGAGTCGAACACCGACAGGCGCACGAACGGCTCGCCGAAGTGGAACACCTTGTCGCCGTACGGCACGTCGGTGCTACCCAAAACCAGCTGCGCCAGTTCACGGAACAGTTCTTCGGTCAGGTCCATGTTGTCTTCGTAGTCGGCGTAGGCCTGGTAGAACTCCAACATGGTGAACTCAGGGTTGTGCCGAGTCGAAACGCCTTCGTTACGGAAGTTGCGGTTGATCTCGAACACTTTCTCGAAGCCGCCAACCACCAGGCGCTTGAGGTACAGCTCCGGCGCGATGCGCAGGTACATGCCCATGTCCAGCGCGTTGTGGTGGGTTTCGAAAGGCTTGGCTGCGGCACCACCGGGGATGGTTTGCAGCATCGGCGTTTCCACTTCCAGGAAGTCACGCTGCATCAGGAAGGCGCGGGTGTGGGCAATCACTTGCGAACGCACGCGGAAGGTGTGGCGCACGTCTTCGTTGACGATCAGGTCAACGTAGCGCTGGCGATAACGCTGCTCGGTGTCGGACAGGCCGTGGTGCTTGTCCGGCAGCGGGCGCAGGGATTTGGTCAGCAGGCGCACGTTGGTCATTTCAACGTACAGGTCGCCCTTGCCCGAACGGGCCAGGGTGCCTTCGGCTGCAATGATGTCGCCCAGGTCCCAGGTTTTCACCGCGGCCAGGGTTTCTTCCGGCAGAGTCTTGCGGTTGACGTAGACCTGGATGCGGCCGGACATGTCCTGGATCACCATGAACGAGCCACGGTTGAGCATGATGCGACCTGCCACCTTGACCGGGATCGCAGCCTCTGCCAGCTCTTCCTTGGTCTTGTCGGCGTACTGTTTCTGCAAGTCTTCGCAGTAGGCGTCGCGACGGAAGTCGTTGGGGAAGGCATTGCCCTTGGCGCGCTCGGCAGCAAGCTTTTCCTTGCGCAGGGCGATCAGGGAGTTTTCTTCCTGTTGCAGGGCTTGCGGGTCGAGTTGTTGGTCGCTCATGTCTTTTGAAATTCCATCACAGGTACGTTTTCCCAAGCCTTCGGCTGGGGATCGCCGGCAAGCCGGCTCCTACAGAGTCTTTACAGGCCAGATTTCAGGCTGGCTTCCAGGTATTCGTCGATATCGCCGTCGAGCACCTTGTCGCAGTCGCTGCGTTCGATGTTAGTGCGCAGATCCTTGATCCGCGACGCATCAAGCACATACGAACGGATCTGGTGACCCCAGCCGATATCCGACTTGGTGTCTTCCAGCGCTTGGGACGCGGCGTTGCGCTTCTGCATTTCCTGCTCGTACAACTTGGCCCGCAGCATTTTCATGGCGGTGTCCTTGTTCGCGTGCTGGGAACGTTCGTTCTGGCAGCTGACCACGGTGTTGGTCGGTACGTGGGTAATACGTACGGCCGAGTCGGTGGTGTTTACGTGCTGGCCACCGGCACCGGAGGAACGATAGGTGTCGATGCGCAGGTCTGCCGGGTTGATCTCGATTTCGACCTTGTCGTCGATCTCTGGCGAGACAAACACTGCACAGAACGAGGTGTGGCGACGGTTGCCGGAGTCGAACGGGCTCTTGCGCACCAGGCGGTGCACGCCGATCTCGGTGCGCAGCCAGCCAAAGGCGTATTCGCCCTTGATGTGCACGGTCGCACCTTTGATGCCAGCCACTTCACCGGCCGACAGCTCCATGATGGTTGCGTCGAAACCGCGTTTGTCAGCCCAGCGCAGGTACATGCGCAACAGGATGTTGGCCCAGTCCTGGGCTTCGGTGCCGCCGGAACCGGCCTGGATATCCAGGTAGGCGTTGTTCGGGTCCATCTCGTGGCTGAACATGCGGCGGAATTCAAGCTTGGCGAGGTTCTCTTCGAGACGGGCCAGCTCGGCGACGACATCGCCCACTGCGCCTTCGTCATCTTCTTCGACGGCCATGTCCAGCAGGTCGCGGCAATCGCCAAGGCCGATGTTCAATTCGTCGAGGGTCTCGACGATCTGCGCCAGCGCAGCGCGCTCGCGGCCCAGTTCCTGGGCGTATTCAGGTTTGTTCCAGACAGCCGGATCTTCAAGCTCGCGATTGACTTCGGTCAGACGCTCATGCTTTTGATCGTAGTCAAAGATACCCCCGAATAGTTTCGGAGCGCTCGGACAGGTCCTTGATGGTGTTAAGGATCGGGTTGATTTCCATGGCGGGCAGCACTCGTTGGCGAACTTTTGAAAGCCGACGAGTATACCGACAAACGGCTGATAACGGCAGTCCGCTTGGCCGAAAAGGCGGGGTTGCATCAGCAAATGCGCGTTCAAGAGCACCCTGTGGCGAGGGAGCTTGCTCCCGCTGGGCTGCGCGGCAGCCCCTTGCAATGTCACTGTGGTGTGTCAGGCGGTACTCGGTGATGGTTTGGGGCTGCTCCGCAGCCCAGCGCGAGCAAGCTCCCTCGCCACGGCAAGCGCTCTCCAGACAACCCGCGTTTTGCCGTCGTTATTCGATCCCCACCTGATTGCGCCCATTGTGCTTGGCCAGGTACAAGCCCTTGTCCGCCGCCGAGATCAGTTGCCGGCAATCGGTGCCTTGCACCGGGGTCATGGTCGACAGGCCAATGCTGATGGTCAGGCTCGCCCCTTGTGCCGGGCTGATGTGCGGGATTTTCAGGCCAGCCACCGCCTGGCGCAGCTTCTCGGCCACCAGCCGTGCACCGCCGTGTGAAGTGTTGGGCAGCACCAGGGCAAACTCCTCGCCGCCGTAACGCGCCGGCAAATCCGAAGGGCGGCTGCTGGCATCACGAATGGTCGCAGCCACCTTGCGCAACGCTTCGTCACCTTCCAGGTGGCCGAAACTGTCGTTGTAGGTCTTGAAGAAATCCACATCAATCATCAACAGCGACAGCTGGGTCTGGTCACGCATGGCACGGCGCCATTCCAGTTCCAGGTATTCGTCGAAGTGCCGGCGGTTGGACAGCCCGGTCAGGCCGTCGGAGTTCATCAGCCGTTGCAACACCAGGTTGGTGTCCAGCAACTGCTGCTGGCTGACCCGCAGCGCGCGATAAGCCGCATCCCGCTGGAGCAGGGTCATGTAGGAGCGCGAGTGGTAGCGGATGCGCGCCACCAGCTCGATGTTATCCGGCAGCTTGACCAGGTAATCGTTGGCCCCGGCGGCAAACGCCGCGCTTTTGATCAGCGGGTCTTCCTTGGTGGAGAGCACGATGATCGGGATATTCTGCGTCGCCGGGTGGTTGCGGTATTCGCGCACCAGCGTCAGGCCATCAAGGCCCGGCATCACCAGGTCCTGCAGGATCACCGTCGGCTTGATACGAATCGCCTGGGCGATGGCCTGGTGCGGGTCGGCGCAAAAGTGGAAGTCGATGTTGTCTTCATGGGCCAGGCCCCGGCGCACGGCTTCGCCGATCATCGCCTGGTCGTCGACGAGCAATACCATCGCGGCGTTTTCGTCGGTCTTGAAGTCGTCGAGCTGTAAATCATTCATTTGCAGTCACCTGAATTACTACCTGCAGGCCAGGACAGCGTGTGATATCGGTCATTTTGCGAATACCTCCAGCAATCGTGGCGCAATCCTGTCCAGTGGGCGAATTTCAACAGCCGCGTCGATCGCCGCTGCCGCTTTTGGCATACCGTAAACCGCACAGCTTTGCTGGTCCTGGGCGATGGTCAGGTAGCCTTGCTGACGCATCAATTTAAGTCCCTGGGCGCCGTCACGGCCCATGCCCGTGAGCAGTACACCGACGGCATCGCCGTTCCAGTAACTGGCGACGCTCTCGAAAAACACGTCGATGGACGGCCGGTAAATCTCGTTCACAGGCTCTGCCGTGTAGGCCAGCGTGCCGTTCTTCAGCAGACGAATATGATGGTTGGTGCCTGCCAACAGCACCACGCCGCTTTGTGGCGGCTCACCTTCCCGGGCCAGGCGCACCGGCAGGCCCGAGGCGCTACTGAGCCACTCGGCCATGCCGGCGGCGAACACCTGGTCCACATGCTGCACCAGCACAATGGCCGGCGAAAAGTCCCGGGGCAAGCCCTTGAGCAAGGATTCCAGAGCCGCCGGGCCACCTGCAGACGACCCGATGGCCACCAGGCTCTGGCGTTTGCCCGTACTGCGCTGCGGCGCAGGCTCGGCACGCACTCGACTACCGCGCTGGCCGATCAGCCAGCCGATATTGAGGATCTTGCGCAGCAGCGGCGCTGCCGCATCCTTCGGATTACCCACGCCCAATGCGGGCGTGTCGACCACGTCCAGGGCGCCATGGCCCATGGCTTCGAACACCCGGCTGACATTCGCCTGGCGGTCGACCGTAACAATCAGAATCGCACAAGGACTCTCGGCCATGATCTGCCGGGTCGCTTCCACGCCGTCCATTACCGGCATAATCAGGTCCATCAGGATCAGATCGGGCGTGAGTTCGGCGCAGCGCTGCACCGCCTCCAGCCCGTTACCGGCGACCCACACCACTTCATGGGCGGGCTCGAAACTCAGTGCCCGGCGCAAGGCCTCCACGGCCATGGGCATGTCATTGACGATCGCAATCCTCATGCCCGGGCTCCTCCAATCAGCTCTACCACTGCGTCCAACAACGCATCGTCGTGGAAGCTGGCCTTGGCCAGATAATAGTCGGCGCCGGCATCCAGTCCACGACGGCGGTCTTCTTCCCGGTCCTTGTAGGAAACAACCATCACCGGCAGCGATTGCAGGCGAGTATCACGACGCAAGAGTGTGACCAATTCAATACCGTCCATGCGAGGCATATCAATGTCAGTGATCAGCAGGTCGAAGTCTTCGGAGCGCAACGCGTTCCAGCCATCCATGCCATCGACCGCCACGGCCACTTCATAACCGCGATTAAGTAACAATTTGCGTTGCAACTCGCGCACGGTGAGCGAGTCATCCACCACCAGAATACGCTTGCGCGGGGCTTCCAGGGTTTGCTGGGTGCGTCGGGCGATGCGCTCCAGACGGCCGGTATTCAGGAGTTTATCCACCGAGCGCAGCATGTCTTCGACGTCGACGATCAGCACCACCGAGCCATCATCGAGCAGGGCACCGGCGGAAATGTCCTGGACCTTGCCCAGCCGGTCATCCAGGGGCAACACCACCAACGTACGCTCGCCGATAAAACGCTCTACGGCGATCCCGTAAACCGCGTCGCGCTCGCGGATCACCACGACCTTGAGGGTTTCCTCGGCGCCTTGTCCCGGCGGGCGCTGCAACAACTGGCTGGCGGCGACCAGGCCGACATGCCGGCCTTCGTGCCAGAAATGCTGGCGGCCTTCCAGTTGCACAATGTCGTCAGGCGCCAGGTCACACATGCGTTCGATGTGGGCCAGCGGGAAAGCGTAGGCCTCCTCGCCGACTTCCACCACCAGGCTGCGCACCACCGACAGGGTCAAGGGCACTTCCAGGTGGAAGCGACTGCCCTGCCCCGCCGTCTGCTCCAGCACCACCGCGCCGCGCAATTGGCGAACCATATGCTGCACCGCATCCAGGCCGACACCGCGCCCCGAGACCTCGGTGACCTTGTCCCGCAGGCTGAACCCGGGCAGGAACAGGAACGTCAGCAGCTCCTCTTCACTCAGGCGCAGGGCGGTTTCCACCGGCGACAAATGCCGGTCGACGATAGTGCCGCGCAGCCGCTCCAGGTCGACGCCGTTGCCGTCGTCGCTCAATTCCAACACCAGCAGGCCGGCCTGGTGAGAGGCACGCAAGCGGATCAAACCTTCGGCCGGCTTGCCCGCCAGTAGACGTTGCTCGGGCATTTCGATGCCGTGGTCGACGGCATTGCGCAGTAAATGAGTCAGCGGCGCTTCGAGCTTTTCCAGTACGTCGCGGTCGACCTGGGTTTTCTCGCCTTCGATTTCCAGGCGCACCTGCTTGCCAAGGCTGCGGCCCAAATCGCGGACCATCCGCACCTGCCCGGCCAGCACATCGGCAAACGGGCGCATGCGGCACGCCAGCGCGGTGTCGTACAAGACTTGGGCACGCTGCCCGGCCTGCCAGCCAAACTCATCGATTTCGGCGGTTTTTTCCGCCAGCAGCGCCTGGGCTTCACTCAGCAGGCGGCGGGTATCGGCCAGGGCTTCCTGGGCTTCCAGGTTCAGGTCGACCGTCTTAAGGTGGCCGTCGAGGCTCTCCAGCGCCCGGGCGCTGTTGCTCTGGATACGTTTGAGGCGTTGCAAGCTGGCCAGGTAAGGCTTGAGCCGCTGGGTTTCCACCAGTGATTTGCTGGACAGGTCCAACAGGCTGTTCAAGCGTTCGGCGGTGACCCGCAACACCCGCTCGCCGCCTTCGGTCATGCGCTTGTTCGGGCGTGGCAGCTCAGTGCTGACCGGCGGCGCAGGCGCAGGCTCCGGCGGCAACGTCAGCAACGCTTGCATCGACAACTCGGGTTCCGGCGCGGGGACTGGCGCAGTGGGCGGCGCGACTTTTTGCGACGGGTCGAGCAAACGTTCCATCAGCGCCACGTACGACTCAATGTCCGCCAGGCTCACGGTGTTGGCCGGCGTGGCGATACGCATCAGCAAGTCAGTGCCTTGCAGCAACGCGTCGATATGTTCCGGCAGCAGGTACAGTCGGCTTTCCTGGGCACTGACCAGGCAATCTTCCATTACATGGGCGACGCTCACACCGGCGTCTACCCCGACAATCCGCGCCGCACCCTTCAGGGAGTGGGCCGCGCGCATGCAGGCTTCGAGCTGGTCGGCCTGGGTGGGGTTGCGCTCCAGGGCCAGCAGGCCGGCACTGAGCACCTGGGTCTGGGCGTCGGCCTCCAGGCTGAACAACTCCAGCAGCGAGGCGTCGCGCATCTGGTCGGGGGTCATGAGAGGCTCCGGGTCACGGCAGACAACAATTGCGCCTCATCCAGCCAGCGCAGGCTGCGGCCTTTCCACTGCAACACGCCCTGGGTATAGCGGGCGCTGGCCTGGGTGCCGGAGGCAGACGCCGCGCTCAAGGTGCGCTCATCAATGGCATGGATACCGTCCACTTCGTCCACCGGCACGACCACCGGGCCGTCCTGCGCCGCGATGATCAACATGCGCGGCATGACCCGCCCCCCGCTTGGGCCGCTGCTGGTACCGTCCAGCCCCAGCAACTCCACCAGCGACAGGCATGCCACCAGCGCGCCGCGCACATTGGCCACGCCCAGCAACGCCCGGGAACGCTGATGGGGCAGAGAATGGATAGGTTGCAGCGGCGCCACTTCCACCAGGCAACGCGTGGCGATGCCCAGCCACTCTTCGCCAAGACGGAACATCAACAGCGAACGGGTGACCACATCACCCTCTACCTCCGGCGCCGCCACCGGCCGGCGATCGTCCTGCTGCAAGGCGTAGCGGTCGAGCAGGCGCGTGGCGGCGGCGGAATACACCGAGCAATTGCGACAGTGAATGTGTTCAACCAACAACGGGCAGGACTTGTCACCGTGGATGCCGATGCGGTTCCAGCAGTCGTCGATGGCTTGGGTGTCGGCCAGGGTCAGGTTCAGCGCGGGGTCCATGGTCATGATTTACGCTCATTGTCAGCGCGCTCGCTGCGCGCGGCACGGGCCTGCAAACGGCGGGCGCCGGCGACATCGCCCTGGGATTCGAGCAACGCGGCCAGGTGCATCAAGGCCTGCGGGTGCTGGGGTTCCAGGTACAAGGCTTTGCGATAATAACCCTGGGCTTCCAGGGCGCTGCCGGCCACATCACTGAGCAGGCCCAGCCAATAAAACACCTGCGCCGCCGGCGGATGGCTTTGCAAATAATGCTCACACGCAGCACGCGCCTCCAGGCTTTTTCCTTCGTTGGCCAGGGTCGCGATCTGGCTTAACAGGTCGGCTGCGTCCGACTGCACGAGCGGCGGCTGGATCGACACCACCTGGGCGCTGGTCGTACTGAACGGCCGGGGCCTGGTCGGAATTGGCGCGGCACTGCGCTGCGGGATTGGCGCGGGCATCGGCACAAAGACCGGCTCAGGCACAGGTGTTTCATGGCGACTGAAGGCAAACGACTGCGGCACACCAATTGAACGCATGCCCAGGCGGCCCAGCAGGCTGCCTTCGGCAGGCCCGATAAACAGCACACCGTCGACGTGAGTCAGGCCCTTGAGCACTTCAAACACCTGTTTCTGGGTCGGCTGGTCGAAGTAGATCAGCAGGTTGCGGCAGAACACAAAATCGTAGGTGGGCTCGTTGGCCAGCAGCTTGGGGTCCAGCAGGTTGCCCACTTGCAACCGCACCTGCTCGCGTACACGTTCGGCAATCCGGTAGCCGTCGCTTTGTTCGGTGAAGTGCCGCTCGCGAAAATCGATGTCTTGGCCACGAAACGAATTCTTGCCATACACCCCACGCCGGGCGCGCTCCACCGACAGCGGGCTGACGTCCATGCCCTGCACCTTGAACTGATGCGGCGCGAGCCCCGCGTCGAGCAAAGCCATGGCGATCGAGTAAGGTTCTTCGCCGGTGGAGCACGGCAAGCTGAGGATGCGCAGGGCACGCATCTGCTTGATTTCGGCCAGGCGCGCCACGGCCAGCCGGCCCAGAGTGGCAAAGGATTCGGGGTAACGAAAAAACCAGGTCTCGGGGACGATCACCGCTTCGATCAGCGCTTGCTGTTCGTCGGTGCAGGCTTGTAACTGCTGCCAGTACTCATCTGCCGTCTGCGCGCTGAGGGCCATGCTGCGCTGGCGCACGGCGCGTTCGATGATCGCTTCACCCACCGAGGCAACGTCCAGGCCGATGCGGTCTTTAAGGAAGTCGAAAAAGCGCTGATCACTGCTCATCAGTCCTCCTCGCCAGCGGCAAACAGCAACGCCTGCACGTCGGCTGTCAGCAGCTCGGCCACGCCGATCCATTGCATCAGCCCGCGTTCGTCTTCGCGCACCGGGCCCAGGTAGCGGGCCTGGGAATTGTCCAGGCCGTAGGGCTTGAACTCTGCCGGGTCACAGCGCAGGGTGTCGGTGGCTTGTTCGAGCACCAGCCCCAGCCAGCGCGCCGGGGCACGTGCATCCGGCTGGTAGGTGACCAGCACCAGGCGCGTGCTGGTGCGGGCCTGGGCCGGAGTGCCGAAGGTCAAGGCGCTGAGGTCGATCACAGGCACCATCGCCCCACGATGGGCAAAGATTCCGGACACCCAGGCAGGCGCATGGGCGATGGGTTTGAGCGGCAGGCGCGGCAGCACTTCGGCCACTTCCGTGGCCTTGAGGGCATACCGTTCGTTGCCGATGTGAAACACCAGGAACAGCGCTTGTTTCACTGCCGCAACGGCACCGCGTTTAGCCGCGAGGTCGTTCATCAGACTTTGAAACGCGACACGCCGCTGCGCAGGCCGACCGCGACCTGGCTCAGTTCATCGATGGCAAAGCTGGCCTGACGCAAGGACTCCACGGTCTGGCTGCTGGCATCGCCCAACTGCACCAGCGCATGGTTGATTTGTTCAGCGCCGGTGGCCTGGGCCTGCATGCCCTCGTTGACCATCAACACCCGTGGCGCCAGTGCCTGCACCTGATGGATGATCTGCGACAGTTGCTCGCCCACTTGCTGCACTTCGAACATGCCACGGCGTACTTCTTCAGAGAACTTGTCCATGCCCATCACCCCGGCCGACACCGCCGACTGGATCTCGCGCACCATCTGCTCGATGTCGTAGGTGGCCACGGCGGTCTGGTCAGCCAGGCGCCGCACTTCGGTGGCGACCACAGCAAACCCGCGACCGTATTCACCGGCCTTCTCGGCCTCGATGGCAGCGTTGAGGGACAACAGGTTGGTCTGGTCGGCGACCTTGACGATGGTAACCACCACCTGGTTGATGTTGCCGGCCTTCTCATTGAGGATCGCCAGCTTGGCGTTGACCAGGTCGGCCGCGCCCATCACCGAATGCATGGTTTCTTCCATGCGCGCCAGGCCTTGCTGGCCGGAACCTGCGGCCACCGACGCCTGGTCGGCGGCGGTGGAGACTTCGGTCATGGTGCGAACCAGGTCCTTGGAAGTGGCAGCGATCTCCCGGGAAGTGGCGCCGATCTCGGTGGTAGTCGCCGCGGTTTCGGTGGCGGTGGCCTGCTGTTGCTTGGAGGTGGCGGCAATCTCGGTGACCGAGGTAGTGACCTGTACCGAAGAGCGCTGGGCCTGGGACACCAGGGCGGTAAGCTCGGTCATCATGTCGTTGAAGCCGGTTTCTACCGCGCCGAATTCATCCTTGCGTTCCAGGTTCAGGCGCTTGCTCAGGTCACCGGTGCGCATGGTTTCGAGGATGTCGACGATACGCTTCATCGGCGCCATGATCGCGCGCATCAACAGCAGGCCACAGAGGCCGGCGGCCAGGATGGCGAGAATCAACGAAACGCCCATGCTGATTTTGGCAGCGGATACCGCGTCGTCGATGGCGTTGGTGGCGCGGTCGGCGACGTTTTTGTTTTCGGTGATGATGTCGTTGAGCTTCATGCGGCCTGCGGTCCAGGACGGGGTCAGCTCGGCGTCGAACAGTTTGCGAGCGGCGCTCACATCGTGGTTTTGCAGGTGGTCGAGGACGCCGGAGAGGGCCTTGTTGTAGGCCTGGTGCATGGCTTCGAATTTATCGAACTCGGCTTGGTCCTCACCGCCGTTGATGGTCTCTTTATAGTTGGCCATCTGGGTGATGATGCGCGCTTCGAAGGACTTGAAATCGGCCTTGTCGGTGTCGGTAAGACCCTTGTCTTCGCGCAGGCCAATAATATCGAGGGTTTGCAGGTAGCTGTCGACCCAGGCGCTGCGGATCATCGAGCTCAGGTACACCCCCGGGACTGCGTCGTCGCGGACCGATTCTTCGCTGACTTCGATCTTCAGCAGGCGTGAATACGAGACCACTACCATCAGCAGCATGATCGCGATGATGACCGCAAAGCTCGCCAAAATCCGTTGGCGCAAGGTCCAGTTCTTCACAGTAATTCCTCGAGGGCCATTCAAATGGAGGAGAGTATAGCTGAGCAGGTGCCATCATTAGGCACTGGGTTTTTGGATGGGGGTTACGCGGGGAAAAGTTTGGAGGGCATATCCGTTGTTGCGCTGACGGGTCGGTACTCGGCCAACAAAAACAAGCCCAAATAAAAGGCCTCGCACTAGCGAGGCCTTTTATTTGGGCTTCAATCTCTTCAACTTTGTGGCCTCATCCCTTGGGACATCCCAAACATGAATAACAACAACTCATGATCAGGCTTGACCGCGACACCGACCTTGGCGATCCGCGGCATCGGGCACTGCTGCCCGACACCCTGCACCGCACTGAGAACTTGTGTCCGGGGCTGCTCCCAAGCAGCCAGGGCCAGGGCAGCAATGCCCAACGCCCCCAACAGAAACAAACCTCGTGCAATTTCTAGCTTCATTACGTTAAACCCTTGATAGCGCTGCCAAACGCCGTCTCGTAAAAGTAGCTCAGTTTCTGCCAGTCGGCCGAGTTCCACGACGAATGGCGACGCAGCTGCAACATGTCATGCCGGGCCGCCCGTAAAGCGGTCATGCGCTGCCGACACTTCTCGAAATCCAGCAGCGCCACTTCAACATTCGCCGAGTCGCCCTCGCCCGTCACCCGCACGAAGATATGCTTGATATACAGGCAACCATGCTGCCAGCGACCTTTGTGCATGCGCGCCAACGTGCCAGCGAGTTCCTTGAGCAGGCGCTCATGTACCCCCTCGCCATACTGCTCACGACCACCGGCGGCGTACCAGTTTTCGATCTCGTCGAAACCGTCCAGCGACGCCGTCACCAACAATGCTTTCCATTGATGCTCAGGGTCGCGGCGGGCTTCACAGAACACCAGTTCTGGTACCCGTACATCCAGCAGGCGCAAGCCCTTGAGGGCATCACGCTCGCGCAACACGGTGGGGCGTCCAAAAGGATGGAGCCAACTGCGGTAAATATGCCCCGTCTGGCGCTTGCAGTAGAGCAAACGACCATTGGTGCCCGTCACCCGTTGTACGCCACTTTCACCGCCGCGACGACGATTGGGTTCCTCGACCCACTCGCCCTTCTGGCGCCAGAAATAATCAAATCGCTCCTCGGGAGCTACTTCACTACCTGCTACAGACTCAACAACCATCCTGTTACCTCTTGCGCAATACATACACTCGCCACATGGCGTAGAGCGGTATGAAGTCCAGGGATTCCTGAACACGGAAACCGGCCTGTTCAAACTCTGCCTCAACAGTAGCAGCCGGTAACACGAACCGATTTTGGTAACCTTCCTGCTCACCTTTTTTACGACGCCGCACTTCGGCACGCTTGCGTTTCCACGCCTTGAAATTGCCATCTACCCACAGCGAGATAATCACGCTATCGCGGGTAACACGCTGAAACTCGCGCAGTATTGTCAGCCTGTGCTCTGGGTCACCAATGTGGTGCATCAAGCGCATGCAGAAAATACTGTCGACTGCGTTGTCTGGCAAATCAATATCAAAGGCAGACGTCTGCAAAGGTCGTACCCGTTTCACCACGTCCGCCGGCTGGGCGACCGTGGCGATCTTCAACATCGATTCGGAATTGTCCGCCCCGATGATCACCCGATTGGGCTTTTCGGCCAACAGCGGCCAGAACCGCCCGGCACCGCACGGCAGGTCCAATACCAGGCCTGGCTCGCCGGCCAGGGCTAACGCACCGCGGGCCAATTGCTCGTCGCGTTTGTGGGACAACCGGCGAGCCAGATTGTCCTGATGCTTGAGCAAATAATTTTGCGCGTGCTTATCGTCGTACTTTTCGGAAAATTCGAGCTTGATCGGAGTAGGCATCAACGGGTCTCCAGTTGCTGATGCCTACAACCTTAAGCAGCAATCTGTGATCAACAAGTCAACTCTTTGTGAAAAACTTGTCCTGTCGAATCCTATACATTACAAAACTTTGCAGACACAAGTCATGGCGTGGTGCCATCTTCGCCGAAATGCAGGGAGTCTGCCGCAGAGTAGCGGCAGGGCAGGCATCAGGCGTTGACCTGACTCAACTCAACATGAAAGCGGCAGCCATTGGGCTCCATGGTACTGAGGCTGACGCTCCAGCCCTGGTTCTCGCAGATACGTTGAACCAGCGACAAACCCAGGCCCAGGCCTTCGCCGCGCTTTTCACTGCCGCGCACAAACGGCTCGAACATGGCCTCGCGCTTGTCCTCGGGAATGCCCACGCCGGAGTCTTCCACCACAAAGCCGCTCGGCTCCAGGGTCAGGCGGATAAAGCCATGCTCGGTGTAATGCAGTGCATTGCGTAGCAGGTTGCCCATTACTGCATGCAGGAAGGTCGCGTTGTAGCGGGTATCCAACGGCGCGCCGGGCTGATAGATCAGCTCCAGCCCCTTGCGTTCGATCGGCTCGCGCCAGATCCCCAACAGAGCATCCGCCACCTGCGCCAGGTTGGCCTGGGGTGACATGCCGGCCTCTTCGCGCTGGGCACGGGCCAGCATCAGGAAGGTTTGCACCAGTTCGCGCATTTCCTCGCAGGCCCGCGCGATGCGTTCGACCTGGTTGCGACCGCGCTGATCGATCGCCGGGTTTTCCAGCAACAGTTCGCAGGAACTGGCGAGCACCATCAGTGGGGTGCGCAACTCGTGGCTCACGTCACTGGTGAACAGTTGCTCGCGGGACAACGCCTGGCGCAGGCGGCCCAGCGTCGCATCGAAGGCCACCGCCAGCTCTCCGACTTCATCGGCGGCGTAGTCCGGCGCCAAAGGCGGTGCCAGGCCCAGCAACTGGTCACGATGGCGAACCTGTCGGGCCAGGCGCACCACTGGCGCCATCACTTTGCGAGCCAGGACCCAGCCGAGGAATACCGCCAGCGCCAGGCTGAGTACGAAGCCCACCAACACCACGGCAAACAGTACGCGTTCGCGCTCTTCGAAATCGCTCTGATCTTGCAACAGGACATAGCGGCGCCCATCCACCACCTCGACCATGGCATGGTAGGACAGCGACTCGCGAAACACCTCGTGGAAACCCGGCTCCAGGTGACGCAGGTCTTTGGGCAGCTCAAAATCGCCAGGGCCGCCGCTGAAATAGAACAACTGGTCCGGTTCGGGACGATGGCCCCAGTCCTCGACGCTGTCCATCAGCAGCAGGCGCTGCAAGTCACCGCCCAGGCCGGCCGAGATGAGCTTTTCTTCTACCAGGTGCACGGTGGCGACGATGCCCATGGCAAACGCCCCCGCCACCAACGCACTCATCAAGGCAAAGGCAATGATGATCCGCTGGGCAAGGCTTTGCTTAAACTCCATCACGACCCTCGGCCAGGCGATAGCCCACACCGTGCACCGTTTGCAGCAACGGTTTGGCGAAAGGTTTGTCAATCACCTGACGCAGTTGATGGACATGGCTGCGCAAGCTGTCGCTGTCCGGGCAGTCATCGCCCCACAGGGCTTCTTCGAGAATTTCGCGGCGCAATACGTGGGGGCTTTTTTGCATCAGCACCGCCAGCAGCTTCAGGCCCACCGGGTTGAGTTTGAGCAGGCGCCCCTCGCGGGTGACTTCCAGGGTGTCCAGGTCGTAATTCAGATCGCCAACTTGCAAGGCACGGCGCCCACCGCCCTGGGCACGGCGCAGCACCGCTTCGATGCGTGCGGCCAATTCCGACAGCGCAAACGGTTTGAGCAGGTAGTCATCGGCACCAGACTTGAAGCCCTGCAGCCGGTCATCCAGTTGGTCGCGGGCGGTGAGCATGATCACCGGCGTGTCGCGTCGCGCATCTTCACGCAGGCGTTTGCACAGGGTGTAGCCATCAATGCCAGGCAGCATGATGTCGAGCACGATCAGGTCGTAATGTTCGGTGGCAGCCAGGTGCAGGCCCGACAAACCGTCCTGCGCACAGTCTACGGTGTAGCCCTTGAGCCCCAGGTAATCGGCCAGGTTGGCCAGAATATCGCGGTTGTCTTCAACCAGTAAAATTCGCATGGGCAGTGTCTCCGTACGCGGTAACGGCCGTGTTGGCTCGCGCAGCTTAAGGCCAAGTATGGCTCACGGCTAGGCCTGAAGGCCGCGCCGATTACTGTTTTCAACCGATTGCGGAACTTAACGAGTTTTTCACTATAGGTTCACAACCTGACTACAGTGTCAGCGCGAAGATCGCGCCCATCGAAAATAAGGAATGTTGACATGGGTTTTCCAAAAACGGCGCCAATGCGCTATTTGCTGTTGGTGACCGGTGCCTGGCTGGTTATTTTTCTACTGACCCGCATCCTGCTGTTGGTAATCCATCTGGACGAAGTCAGCGGTAACCTGCTGCCGGTATTCGGCGTGGGCCTGCTCTATGACCTTGGCTTCCTGGCCTATGCCGCCCTGCCCCTGGGCTTGTACCTGCTGCTGTGCCCGCCGGCTTTGTGGCGCCGCCGGGGCCATCGCTGGTTCTTGCAGGCGGTGCTGACCGTGAGCCTGTTCGCCATGCTTTTCACCAGCGTGGCCGAATGGTTGTTCTGGGACGAGTTCGGTGTGCGCTTCAATTTTATAGCCGTGGATTACCTGGTTTACTCTAAAGAGGTGCTGAATAACCTGTTGGAGTCTTATCCAATTGGCAAGCTGCTGAGTCTGTTGGCGGTGCTGGCGATCGTCTTGAGCCTGGCCTTGCGCAAACCGTTCAACGCGGCAATGAGTTCGCCAATGCCGGCGATGCGCAAACGCCTGCTCAACGCCCTTGGCTTGTTGGTAGTGGCCGGCCTGAGCCTGCAACTGATCAACCAGGACAGCCCACGCAGCCAAGGCGGCAACGCCTACAACAATGAACTGGCGAGCAACGGCCCCTATCAGTTTTTCGCCGCGTTCCGTAACAACGAACTGGACTACAACCAGTTCTACAAAAGCCTGCCAGCCGATGTCGTCGCCAAGCAACTGCGCGCCGAACTCAGCGAACCCAATGCACAGTTTATCGGCACCGACCCACTGGATATCCGTCGCACCATTACCAACCCGGGCACGTTGCGCAAACCCAATATCGTGCTGGTGACCATCGAAAGCTTCAGCGCCAAGTACATGGGCAGCAACGGCGACGCGGACAACCTCACACCCAATCTTGATGCGTTGCGCAAACAGAGCCTGTACTTCAATAACTTCTACGCCACCGGAACCCGTACCGACCGCGGCCTGGAAGCCATCACCCTGGCTATCCCGCCCACGCCTGGTCGCTCGATCGTCAAGCGCATTGGCCGGGAAAGTGGTTTCGGGAGCCTGGGCCAACACCTCAACGCCATCGGCTACGACAGCGTGTTCGTCTACGGCGGCCGTGGATACTTCGACAACATGAACGCCTTTTTCAGTGGCAACGGTTACCGCGTGGTCGACCAGAGCAGCGTGCCCGAGGCGGAAATCAGCTTTAAAAACGCCTGGGGCATGGCCGACGAAGACCTTTATAAGCAGACGCTGAAACTGGCAGACGCCGACTACGCCAAGCAGCAACCGTTCCTGCTGCAGTTAATGACCACCTCCAACCACCGCCCGTACACCTACCCGGCAGGTCGTATTGATATCAAGTCCGGTGACGGTCGCAATGGCGCGGTGAAGTACACCGACTACGCCATCGGCCAGTTCCTGGAGGCGGCGCGCCAGAAGCCATGGTTCGACAACACGATCTTCATCTTCGTCGCCGACCACACGGCGGGCAGCGCGGGCAAGGAAGACTTGCCCATGGCCAACTACCAGATCCCGTTGTTTATCTACGCGCCCAAGCTGATCGATGCTGGCGAGAATGCGAAACTGGCGAGCCAGATCGACCTGGCGCCAACCCTGCTGGGTTTGCTGAACCTGAGCTACGAGTCGACGTTCTTTGGCCGCAACCTGCTGCAAGACAATCCATTGCCCCCACGTGTGGTGGTCGGCAACTATCAGTACCTGGGCTTGTTCGACGGTAACGACCTGGCGATTCTCAGCCCACGCCAGGGCCTGCGCCGCCATGACCAGGCGCTGGGCGACAGCCACGAAACCCGGGTTGGCAGTGATGACCCGTTGATCCAGCGAGCCATCACCTACTACCAGGGCGCCAGCTATGGCTACAAACAACAGTTGTTGAGCTGGAGGGCGCCCAAGGACGAGGTTCCCCAAGTGAGTGCACGCTAACCAAATTGCCCCGGCCAAGTCTGCCCGGGGCTTTTTTTAGAGTTCGAATTCGTCATGCAAGCAATCGTTGTTCGTCCGTTATCCAAACCCCTCAACTTCTGGCTGTGCCTCGCTGTGCCTGCCGTTCTGGCGGTTGCCATGCTGTTGCTGGAGCTTACGTCGCTGGACATGGACATAGCCAAGTTGTTCTACAACGCTTCGGAAGGCGGCTTTGTCGGCCGGCACAGTTTTTTTCTGGAGGACATTCTTCACGATCGTGCCAAGCAGATGGTGATTGTGTTTTCGGTGCTGGCGATCGCCGGGTTTGCCGGGGCATTTGTTATCGACCGGCTTAAACCCTATCGTCGGGAACTGGGGTGCTTGGTGCTGTCGCTCGCGTTGGCCACCTCGTTTGTTTCGCCGTTGAAGACGGTGACCGGGGTGCAATGCCCGTGGAGCGTCAAGGAGTTTGGCGGCCAGGAAACCTACAGCGAACTGCTCAGTCCCAGGCCGCCGACTGACAAGCCGGGCCGTTGCTGGCCGGGCGGGCATGCGGCGACCGGGTTTGCCTTGTTTGCGTTGTTTTTTGCCCTGAGGGATCGCCGCCCGCGCATGGCACGCTGGGCATTTATATTTGCGCTGGGCCTGGGCACGGTGCTTTCGGTGAGCCGCACGATGCAAGGGGCGCACTTTCTTTCTCATAACGTGTGGACGGCGATTTTCAGTTGGGTGATTTGTTTGGGGGCGTATTACTTTTTGCTGTACCGGCCGCAGAGGGTTGCGGTTCGGGCGGGGCCACTTTTGAAAGGAACCCAAACGTAACCAAAAGGCTCAACGCCACCACTCGGGCGGCTTGAGTGTAGAAGCAAAATCAACAGCAAACACCGTCCACGGCAGGAGCTGGCTTGCCGGCGATGGCGTTAACTGGGTGTACCTGATACACCGAGCTGCCTGCATCGCCAGCAAGCCGGCTCCTACAGCTTTTGTCCTTGCTTCTTTCAGGATGCCGGTTTAGCCGCGACGGGCCTTCGCGGCGGCCCGCGGAACAATTTCGGAGCGCGGCGCCGACAGGCGGGGCAGCACGTTTTGGTTACTTTGCCGCCTTTTGCAAAGTGAAACGCTGTAAAAGCGGAACCAATATCAGCCAGTACAAAAATAACGGATATGTACACCAAAAATCGCAAGCCAAAAAAAGCCCCACCTGCATCACTGCAGGCGGGGCTTCTTTTTACAGGGGTAAGGCTGGCTTACATCATGCCGCCCATGCCGCCCATACCGCCCATGTCTGGCATACCGCCGCCAGCTGGAGCGTCATCTTTGATCTCGGCGATCATTGCTTCAGTGGTGATCATCAGGCTGGCAATCGACGAAGCCGCTTGCAGAGCCGAACGAGTCACTTTAGCTGGGTCCAGGATGCCCATTTCGATCATGTCGCCGTATTCGCCGGTAGCAGCGTTGTAACCGAAGTTACCCGAACCCTGCTTGACCTTGTCGACAACTACGCTTGGCTCGTCGCCGGAGTTGGCAACGATCTGGCGCAGTGGTGCTTCAACAGCACGACGCAGCAGAGCGATACCGACGTCTTGGTCAGCGTTGTCGCCTTTGAGCTCGGAGATAGCCTGCAGGGCGCGAACCAGTGCCACGCCACCGCCAGGTACCACGCCTTCTTCAACGGCTGCACGGGTAGCGTGCAGGGCGTCTTCAACGCGGGCTTTCTTCTCTTTCATTTCAACTTCGGAACCAGCGCCAACCTTGATCACTGCAACGCCGCCGGACAGCTTGGCCAGACGCTCTTGCAGTTTTTCACGGTCGTAGTCGGAAGTGGTATCAGCCACTTGGGCGCGGATCTGGGTAACACGTGCCTGGATGTCAGCTTCAACACCAGCACCGTCGATCACGGTGGTGTTTTCCTTGGTCACGGTGACGCGCTTGGCATTACCCAGGTGTTCCAGGGTAGCGCTTTCCAGGCTCAGGCCGATCTCTTCGGAGATAACGGTACCGCCAGTCAAAACGGCGATGTCCTGCAGCATGGCCTTGCGACGATCGCCGAAACCTGGTGCTTTAACGGCAACCACTTTCACGATACCGCGCATGTTGTTCACAACCAGAGTCGCCAGGGCTTCGCCTTCAACGTCTTCGGAAACGATCAGCAGTGGGCGACCGGCCTTGGCAACAGCTTCCAGAACTGGCAGCAGTTCACGGATGTTGGAGATCTTTTTGTCAACCAGCAGGATCAGCGGGCCGTCGAGCTCGGCGGTCATGGTGTCTGGCTTGTTGACGAAGTACGGGGACAGGTAGCCACGGTCGAACTGCATGCCTTCAACAACCGACAGTTCGTTTTCCAGGCCCGAGCCTTCTTCAACGGTGATCACGCCTTCTTTACCGACTTTTTCCATGGCTTCGGCAATGATGTCGCCGATGGAGCTGTCGGAGTTGGCCGAGATGGTGCCGACCTGAGCGATTGCCTTGGTGTCGGCGCATGGCTTGGACAGGGACTTCAGCTCTTTGACAATGGCGATGGTCGCCTTGTCGATGCCGCGTTTGAGGTCCATCGGGTTCATGCCGGCAGCGACGGCTTTCAGGCCTTCGTTGACGATCGACTGAGCCAGGACGGTGGCGGTGGTGGTGCCGTCGCCTGCGTCATCGTTGGCACGGGAGGCAACGTCTTTGACCAGTTGCGCGCCCATGTTTTCGAAGCGATCTTTCAGCTCGATTTCTTTGGCGACAGAAACGCCGTCCTTGGTGATGGTCGGAGCGCCGAAGCTCTTCTCGATGATCACGTTACGGCCTTTAGGGCCCAGGGTCGCTTTTACTGCGTCAGCCAGGACGTTGACACCGGCGAGCATTTTTTTACGGGCGGAATCGCCGAATTTAACTTCTTTAGCAGCCATGATCGATATTCCTTAAATACTTTGTAGTAACGGGAAGATGAGCGGGGAAATCAGCCTTCCAGAACAGCGAGAATCTCGTTCTCAGCCATTACCAGCAGGTCTTCGCCGTCGATTTTCACAGTGTTGCTGCCGGAGTAAGGGCCGAAAACAACCTTGTCACCCACTTTCACAGCCAGCGCACGTACTTCACCGTTTTCCAGGGTTTTGCCTGGGCCAGCAGCGAGAATCACACCGTGGTTGGCTTTTTCAGCAGCCGAACCTGGCAGAACGATGCCGCCAGCGGTTTTCTTTTCTTCTTCACTGCGACGGATGACGACGCGGTCATGCAGAGGACGAAGCTTGCTCATTGTCGATCTCTCCTAATTGTGTTTTTCATCGGCCGGTGTCAATTCCGGCAGGTTAAATTCCGGCGGTGCCGGTCGCGGTTCGCGGCGCGAAACGCGGAAGTCTGTCTGGTGTCGCCACCAGAAACCTTGCGGTGACCGTTACATAAGGGCGCATAAGCTTATTACAAGGGTGCAGGGATGAAATTTTTTGTGTCGGGTGCGTCTTTAAAAGCCACACGGCACCCGCAGGTGCCGTGCCAGTGAGCGGATTACTTGGGGTCGCGGTGTTCGAACTCGCCTTCGATCACATCACCTTCACGCCCCAGGGGCTGGCGCGGGGCCGGGCCACCACGGGGTTGCAGGTCGTCGGCAAAGGCGCGCTGGCGGATCGCCGCCTCTTCGGCACGCTGGCGCATCTTGCCCGCCAACAGCTTGCGAGTGAATGGCAGCAACATTACCAGGCCCACTACGTCGCTGATAAAGCCCGGCAGTATCAATAAGCCACCGGCCAACGCCATCATCAGGCCTTCGAGCATGGTCTGGGCCGGCAGTTCGCCGCGATTCAGGCTTTCACGGGCACGCAGCGCCGTGGCCAGGCCGGCGACGCGCAGCACCAGAACGCCGAGCATCGAGCCGAGAATGATCAGCAGCAGCGCCGGGAAAAACCCGATTGCCCCACTGACTTGTACGAATACGAACAGCTCCAGCACTGGAAACAACAAAAAGAGCAACAAAAAAGGGCGCATCAAATGGTTCCTCAACGCAAGAATGCCTTGCTACTTCACCTTAGATGACGTCGCCGTTTCGTGAATTCAAGCTTCAGCGCCTGTTTTTTTCGGCCAGACCTCAGCGTGAGCCAGGAAAACCAAGGCTTCGCGTACTTGTGTCGGCGTGTTGCAAGGCTCGGCAAACGGCAGCCAATAAAGTGCCTGGCCAATGCGCAAGTGCATGCCTTCACTGTCGATACCGGCCAATTGCGCAGGCTCGGAGGTCGGCAAGCCGGCCAGTTCGACGTAGTGGGCGATGGCCTTGGTGTGGTCGCTGTTCATGTGCTCGATCATGCTCAGTTCGGCCTTGCCCGCGAACGGATTGGCCAGGGCCAGTTGGTCAACCCAGTGGATCGCGCCAAACCCGCCGATGTAACGGTGACGTACCGGCTTAAGCACCCAGAAGTCAAAATCATGGGCTTTGTGGTAGTTCGCCGAATCCGGGAAATAGCGGTAATAGCGTTCGGCGGCAGCTTCAATTGCCGCGCTGTCTTCGAGTTTCTCGGCCTCGGCCAGGTAGGTCAGGCGCCCTACCGCTTGCACATCGTCGGCCTCACGCTCACCAACCAACAGGGAGCACTTGGGGTCCTTTTGCAAATTGTGGGTGTGCTGGGCGATGCGGCTGATCAGGATCAGCGGCCGGCCCTCGGCATCCAGGCAATACGGCACCACTGAGCCAAACGGGAAACCGGGCATGGCCTTGGACAGAGTGGCCAGTGCCCCCCGGTATTCCTTGAGCAGTAGTTCTCGGGCATTTTTGGCAACGTGCTCGCTCAACTTATGACTCCTTTGATAAATTTCGTCAAAAAACAAACCTGGATAGCCGCTTAATTCTGCCCACAGGACTTGCGAATGCATCTCAACGACAAAGTAATCATTATCACCGGCGGTTGCCAGGGTTTGGGCCGCTTCGCTGCCGAGTATTTTGCAAGCAAAGACGCACACTTGGCGCTGATGGCCCTCAATCAGGAAAAATCTCGACGAGGCGGTAGCCGCTTGCCAGGCCCATGGTGTGCAAACCAGGGCCTATTTGTGCGACATGGCGAATGAGAGCAGGCGGCCCAAGCCGTCACAGATGGGGCAGACCGTGGAGTTGGACGGCGGGTTACGCCTTTTGACGCCTCGGACGGCTTTTTACAAGGTGGTTTTTTACCAAGTGGCTTTTTACCAGGTGACGCCGAACCCTGCGGTATAGCGGGTCTTGCTCAACGCACTTTCCGAGTCGCCACTAATAATGTCGCGCTCGGCCTTGAGGTTGAGGGAGGCCCACTCGGTGACTTTGTAGCGCAAGCCCATTTCTGCATCCAGGGAGTAGCTGGACGGGCCCGACAGCGGCTTGCCCAACTCGCCATTGGTGAAGAATTCAACGGTCTTGCCCACCAGGAAGCGGTTGTAGTTCCACTTCGCAGCCAGCGAGTAGAAATTGTCTTTGCCGCCGTCCTGGTATTCGTAATCGGTGCGGTTGACCAGCGAACCGAGGGAGAACGCGCCCAGTTCGTCATCCCAGAACTGATAGCCAGGGCCGGTACCCACGGTGCGTTGGCGGGACAGGTCTTCAACCTTGTCGCGCTTGTAGGTCAAGCGGCCCTGCCAGAACCAGTGTTCGGTGAGAAACCGGTCCAGGTCGTATTCCAACGCCCAGTTGTCAGTGGTGGTCACGTCATCCTGGAATTCGCGGTTGTATTCGCCCTCGGCGGTATGACGCCACTGGCCATGACGTGCGGTGGTCTTAAAGTCGATGTCGTAGTCGTTGGTGTCGTTTTCGGCGCGTTTGTAGTCCAGCGCCATATCGATATTACCCTTCCACACCAGGTCTTCGATCACGGGCTTGGGCTTGATGATCTGCTGGATGCTCGCCAGTTCGACGGTCTTGGGCGCCTCGCCGTTGGCCAGGATAACCTTGCCGTCGTCGGCCGCCTTCAGGGATTTGGCCTTTTCGCCGGAGTAGGCGTCCTGCTTGACCAGAAGCTCCTGGTCGCTTTCCAGGGTCTTGACCTGCTTCCAGTCCACCGGGATCGCACCCGCGTAGTCGGTCTGGATCAGCAGCTTGCCACCGTCGAAAACCTTGATTTTGCCGGTCAGGCGGTCACCGTTCTTCAACCAGACGGTATCGGCGAGCAGCGGCGTGGAAGCGCTGAAAACAGCGAGGCACAGCAGGGTTCTGGACAACATAAGCGGATATGGGGCTCGAGTTTGGCGAAAAAACGGGCATTATCGGGTTGGATAACTTCTTAGCAAGGACTGACTCGGGTATTGGTATCGAGTTCCGTTCTCAGCGTTACATTTGCAGACATTTCCTACGAATAGACGGATATTTTCATCGGATATGCCCACCTTTACCGAAACATCCGACACCCCACAGACCCCGGCCGAAATGCGCCGCACCGTGCTGTACCTGACCCTTGCCCAAGTGCCCGAAGGCTGCGTAATCAGCTACGGGGAGCTGGCGCACCTCGCCGGTTTGGGTCGCGCCGCGCGCTGGGTAGGCCGCACCCTGAGCCAACTGCCCGATGGCACCAAACTGCCCTGGCATCGCGTGTTGGGTGCCGGTGGTCGGATAAGTCTGCCGGTGGGCAGTGCCTCGGGGGACGAGCAACGCGCGCGTTTGCGCGGCGAAGGCGTCACCATCCGAAACAATCGCGTTGATATTCAGCGCCATGGCTGGCGCCCGGTAGAGCACAGCGGTTAGAGTGCGCGCTTTATTTGCGTAATTCTGAGGCAGACTCCAGCCCATGCCCCGTAAAACCTGGCGCGCCGCGCTCGCCGCCTATGCCAGCCCCTCGACGTTAGTGCTGTTGCTGCTCGGCTTTGCTGCCGGCTTGCCTTATATGTTGGTGTTCTCGACGCTTTCGGTATGGTTGCGCGAGGCCGGTGTGGCCCGCGAAACCATCGGTTACGCGAGCCTGATCGGCCTGGCCTATGCCTTCAAGTGGGTCTGGTCACCCTTGCTCGACCAATGGCGCCTGCCACTGCTCGGCAAGCTCGGACGTCGTCGGTCCTGGTTGGTGCTGTCCCAGACGTTGGTGATCCTCGGATTGATCGGCATGGGCTTTTGCGATCCGCAAAAGCACCTTTCCTGGCTGATCGCCATCGCCGTAATCGTCGCCTTCGCTTCCGCCACCCAAGATATCGCTGTAGACGCCTACCGCCTGGAAATCGCCGATGACAGCCGCCAGGCTGCGCTGGCTGCCAGCTATATGTCTGGCTACCGGATCGCCGCGCTGCTGGCCACCGCTGGCGCGCTGTTTTTCGCGGAAGGCTTCGGCTCCACCGGGTTCAACTATAAGCACTCGGCATGGGCGGGCACGTATGTGCTGTTTGGGGTGCTGATGGTGCCTGCGCTGCTGACGACCCTGTTCATGCGCGAACCCAATGTGCCACTGCGTACCCAACTGCAGGCCGGGCGCTACAGTTTTGCGCACCAGCTAATGTCGGTGTTCGTGCTGATCGTGCTGCTGGTGTCGGTACCGGCGATGTTTACCCAGCTGTACAACACGGATTTCGCCAGCGTGCTGTTCCATGGTGTCAGCCTGCTGGACTTGCTGCTGGAAGACCGCGCGTTCCTGCGGGCCATCCTCTATATCATCCTGACCACCCTGTGCCTGTCGACCATGGGCCGCCGGGGCCTGGCGCCGGTGCTCACGCCGGTCAACGACTTTATTCTGCGCTACCGCTGGCAGGCCTTCCTGCTGCTGGGGCTGATTGCTACCTACCGCATGTCGGACACGGTGATGGGCGTCATGGCCAACGTGTTCTATATCGACCAGGGTTTTACCAAGGACCAGATCGCCGGGGTCAGCAAGGTATTCGGCCTGATCATGACCTTGCTGGGTGCGGGCATGGGCGGTCTGCTGATCGTGCGCTTCGGGATCCTGCCGATCCTGTTTATCGGCGGCATCGCATCGGCCGGCACCAACCTGCTGTTCGTGATGCTCGCCGACATGGGCCCGGACCTGCAGATGCTGATCTTCACCATCTCCCTGGACAACTTCAGTTCGGGCATGGCGACTTCGGCGTTTGTTGCGTACCTGTCGAGCCTGACCAACCTGAAGTTCTCCGCCACTCAATATGCCTTGCTCAGTTCGATCATGCTGCTGCTGCCACGGCTGATCGGCGGGTATTCGGGGGTGATGGTCGAGAAGTTCGGTTACCACAACTTCTTCATGATCACCTGCCTGCTGGGTGTGCCGACGCTTATCCTGATCGCCTTGCACTGGTTTCAGGAAAGCCGGCGGATTCGCTTGAATCCTCCTGAGGAAAACGAATCACCGTAGGAGCTGGCTTGCCTGCGATTGCATCACCGCGGTGTAACTGACACACCGTGTTGCCTGCATCGCAGGCAAGCCAGCTCCCACAGAAGCCCCGCTCCAGCAACCAGATGCCTGTACGTCGGCAGCAAGCGCCCGTACAATCCCAAGTCATTTCAAGTCCAAGCAACCGACAACGGCCTACCATGCGCACCAGTCAATATTTGCTCGCCACACAGAAAGAAACGCCTTCCGACGCGGTCGTGATCAGCCACCAGCTGATGCTGCGCGCCGGCATGATCCGCAAACTGGCCTCGGGCCTGTACACCTGGCTGCCCATGGGCTTGAAGGTAATGCGCAAGGTCGAAGCCATCGTTCGTGAAGAAATGAACGCCGCCGGCTCTCTGGAAGTGTTGATGCCGAGCACCCAACCGGCCGAGCTGTGGCAGGAATCCGGGCGCTGGGAAGAGTACGGCCCTGAATTGCTGCGCTTCAAGGATCGTCATGGCCGCGACTTTTGCGCCGGCCCGACCCACGAAGAAGTGATCACCGACCTGATGCGCAACGAGTTGAGCAGCTATAAACAGCTGCCGCTGAACCTGTATCAGATCCAGACCAAGTTCCGTGATGAAATCCGTCCACGCTTCGGTTTGATGCGCGGCCGCGAATTCATCATGAAGGACGCCTACTCGTTCCACCCGGACCAGGCGTCCCTGCAGGTCACCTACGACCGCATGCACACCGCTTACTGCAACGTGTTCACCCGCCTGGGCCTGAAGTTCCGCCCGGTTGAAGCCGACAACGGCTCCATCGGCGGTGCCGGCTCCCACGAGTTCCACGTGCTGGCCGAATCCGGTGAAGACGACATCGCGTTCAGCAACGCTTCGGACTATGCGGCGAACATCGAGAAAGCCGAAGCCGTGCCACGGGAAACGTCCCGCCCGGCGCCAAGCGAAGAGCTGCGCCTGGTGGATACGCCTGAGACCAAGACCATCGCGGCCCTGGTGGAGAAATTCAATCTGCCGATCGAAAAGACCATCAAGACCCTGATCGTGCGTGCCGAGGAAGAAGGCAAGCTGATCGCCCTGGTGATCCGTGGTGACCACGAGCTCAACGAAATCAAGGCCGGCCAGCAGCCAGGCGTGGCCAACCCGCTGGTGATGGCCACCGACGCCGAACTGCGCGACGCCATTGGCGCCGGCGCCGGTTCCCTGGGCCCGCTGAACCTGCCGCTGCCGATCATCATCGACCGCTCGGTAGAGCTGATGAGCGACTTCGGTATCGGTGCCAACATCGATGACAAGCACTACTTTGGCGTGAACTGGGAGCGTGACCTGCCAGTTCCGACCGTGGCCGACCTGCGCAACGTGGTGGCAGGCGACCCGAGCCCGGACGGCAAGGGCACTCTGGAAATCAAGCGCGGCATCGAAGTCGGGCACATCTTCCAGCTGGGCAACAAGTACAGCAAGGCGATGAAGTGCGAAGTGCTGGGCGAGAACGGCAAGCCGATCACCCTCGAAATGGGCTGCTACGGCATTGGCGTATCCCGCGTGGTCGCGGCTGCCATCGAGCAGAACAACGACGAGAAAGGCATCATCTGGAGCGACGCCCTGGCGCCTTTCCAGGTTGCTTTGGTACCGCTGCGCTATGAAACCGAGCAAGTACGCGAAGCCACCGACAAGCTGTACGCCGAACTGACGGCTGCCGGCTTCGAAGTGTTGCTGGATGATCGGGACAAGAAAACCAGCCCGGGCATCAAATTCGCCGACATGGAACTGATTGGCATCCCGCACCGAATCGTGGTCAGTGACCGCGGCCTGGCCGATGGCAATCTGGAATACAAGAGCCGGACCGAAGCCGAAGCCCAACCGTTGCCGGTGGCTGACGTGCTGTCTTTCCTTCAGGCGCGTATTCGTCGCTGAAAACCAGATCAAGAGTCGTCATGTTCAAGCGAAACACCATAGCCCTGGGGGGCGCCACGTTATGTGGCGCCCTGCTGGTCAGCGGCTGCGCCAACCAAATGTCGCAACGCAGCGAGCACGAGGAACGTATCGAGCGCAAATTGCTCGATCACAGCCTGCAGATCGATGTGGGCGAGCCCAAGGTGCTGGAGCTGCCGCAACGCCGGGTGCGCATTCACGAGCAAAAGACCTTTGAGGTCACCGAATTCGAAGTCACCCGTCGCTACGACCGCTACACGCCTTACCAGCCTTGGCGCAAGCTCTATGAGATGCCCTTCGGCGCGGTCGCGCTGGTGGCGGGCGTGGGCGCCAACGTGGCGAATATCTTCGCCCTGGGCAACCTGCCTGCGAGCATGACCCGCGATTGGCTCAACTATGGCGTGGACGGGATCAACCCGTTCATGAACGTGCAATCCAGCGGCCGCGCGCAACAGAACCTGGCGGGGATCGATGAAGTCCAGCGCGACAAGCGCGTGGAGTATTCGAGCCTGCCCTGGAGCGAACGTCCGGTGCAGGTAACCGCCGGCAAGCAAACCCATGAGCTGACCACCGACCGTAACGGCGTACTGCGCCTGAACCTGTTGGACAGCCCGTTTGCCGAGCAGGACCTGAACCGCATCAGCACCCTTAAGATCAGTGTCGAGGATGCCCAGGATGACGTGCATTCGGACTCATCCCTGGCTGTCAGCAGCACGCTGCGGGGCAAATTGCTCGAAGCTCATGGGTTGATCTACGACGACCTGGAAGATGACGAAGTCAACGAGTGGGTGCACCGGGTCAAGCGCCTGTCGGAGCTGGGCCTGGAAGAAGAAGCCAGCGAGCTGGAACAAAGCCTGATCGAACTGACCCGCAATGACCCGGAGTTGCAGCAGGAATTTGTGCAGGCATTGACCAAGGATGCCGGGCGCCTGGTGGCGGATCCCGAGGCACGCTAATTTCCCGTAGCAGCTGTCGAGCCCCAGCGAGGCTGCGTCGGCGTTTTACCTGATGCACCGCTGACGCAGCCTCGCTGGGGCTCGACAGCTGCTACGCGGATAACCTACCAGGACAGCTCAAGCTGTTCGTTGCCGTTGCTCAAATCCAGCAAACGTACCCCAATCCCCAACAATCGCACCGGCTTGGCGCCGCGATTAAACGCTTGGGTCAGCAACTGCTGGTAACTCTCCAGGTCCCGCCCTGCCCCGGCCTGCTCCAGCGTGGTTTGGGTAAAGTCGTGAAACTTTACTTTGACGAACGGCTTGCCCGCCCGATAGCTGCTGTCGATGCGTGCCATGCGCCCGGCCAGGGTTTCCATCAACTCAGGCAGTTTTTCCAGACAACTGGGCAAGTCCGGCAGGTCGACGTCGTAAGTGTTTTCGACGCTGATGGATTGCCGGCGGTTGTCGTTCTGCACCACCCGGTCATCGATCCCACGGGCAAGACTCCAAAGCCTTTCGCCAAAGCTGCCAAATTCACGCACCAACGCCAGCTTGTTCCACTCCCGCAGTTGCAGGCAGTCCTCAATGCCCAGCCGCGTCAGTTTGTCGGCCGTCACCTTGCCTACGCCGTGGAGCTTTTTCACCGGCAGCGCCGAGACGAAGTCTTCGACTTGATCCGGAGTAATCACGAACAGCCCGTTGGGCTTTTTCCAGTCGCTGGCGATCTTGGCGAGAAACTTGTTCGGCGCCACGCCGGCGGAAACGGTGATGTGCAATTGGTTGGAAACGCGCCGGCGAATATCCTGGGCAATGCGCGTTGCACTGCCACCAAAATGCGGGCTGTCGGAAACGTCCAGGTAGGCTTCGTCCAGGGACAAGGGCTCGATCAAGTCGGTGTAGTCGCGAAAGATCGTCTGGATTTCCTTTGACGCTTCTTTATAGGCGTCCATGCGCGGCTTGACGATGGTCAGGTCCGGGCACAGCTTCAAGGCATGCCGGGACGACATGGCCGAACGCACGCCGTAGGCTCGCGCTTCATAGTTGCAGGTCGCGATCACACCACGACGGTCTGCCGAGCCGCCCACCGCCAAGGGCTTTTGCGCCAGGGTCGGGTCGTCGCGCATCTCGATGGCGGCGTAGAAGCAATCACAGTCAACGTGGATGATTTTGCGCTGCGTCATATATAAGGCAGTGGTTCTGGGCAGAAAATGAACAGGCGGCAAGTATCTCACTCGCACCTGTATATAGCACCAGTAGTTTGATTCTTCCGTCTAAGCGGTAGGAAAATTCGTAGATGAATTCATTTTCTCAATCGAAACCCATCCCCCAATAGAGCTGAAAGCCTCGGCCAGACTGGCCCCGAGCCGATCAACAGGCCACCTTTTTGAGCTAACCGATTGAACCACAAGCGCTTTTCTTTGAATCAACGGTTGACACACTCGCGTTCCTCTGTAGAATGCCGACACACAGACGCGGGATGGAGCAGTCTGGTAGCTCGTCGGGCTCATAACCCGAAGGTCGTCGGTTCAAATCCGGCTCCCGCAACCAAACATCAAAAAAGGCTGCTCGAAAGAGTGGCCTTTTTTGTATCTGATGAAAAAGTCCTTTTGAAACAATGGCATGGCATCTTTCATGAAACCGTACACGGTTTGTAGAGTCCATCTCATTGCAAGCTATGCTAAGTCTTCAAGCACTGTCCTTCTACGACCAATGGGCGCTGTCGCTGCACTTCGCGATCCGCGTTAATATTTGTGATTATTTTGTCCATAGGGATTGGTAACTTGGCTGGATACCTCCATCCTGTCGCGCACAATCCACGAGGTGATTGATGCGCGCCAACTCGTCTGAACCACAAGACACTGTCACAGCGACACAACCGATCACTCCCACCCGATTGCGCTGGCTGGATCTGTTGAGCAAATATCGCCAACCCATCGGGCTGGGCGTCACGTTGTTGCTGTTCGCAATCGCCCTTATCGCCTGTCGCCACCTGCTGCTTGAGCTGGACCTGTACGCGCTCCACGATTCGATCCTGGAAGTGCCCAAGCCTGCCTTGCTGGGCGCATTCGGTGCCGCCGTCGCCGGCTTTATCATCCTGTTGGGTTATGAATTTTCCGGCGCCCGCTATGCCGGCGTGAAACTGCCGGCCAAGACCCTGGCCTACGGCGGCTTTACGGCCTTTGCCATCGGCAACGCCATTGGCCTGTCGATGCTCTCGGGCGGCTCGGTTCGCTACCGTCTATATGCACGGTATGGCATCGGCGCCTCAGAAGTGGCGCGCATGACCGTGTTTGCCAGCCTCGCCCTGGGTTGCGCCCTGCCGCCGTTGGCTGCGCTGGCCACCTTGAGCAACCTGCCCGCCGCCTCCAGTGCACTGCATTTACCCGCGAGCCTGCTCGGCGGTATCGCAGGCGCGGTGCTGTTGTTGACGGTAGCGCTGTGCGTGGGCATCTACCGTCGCCGCCTGCCAGAGCAACCTTACCCGGACAACCTGCTGGTCAAGGCCGGGCGCCGCACGCTGCGCCTGCCGGGCCGCCGCCTGACCTTCCTGCAACTGATCATCACCGCCCTCGACGTCGCCGCTGCCGCCACCGTGCTGTACTTGCTGCTGCCCGAAGCGCCGCCCTTCGGCCCGTTCCTGCTGGTGTACCTGCTGGCCCTGGCCGCCGGCGTACTCAGCCATGTGCCGGGCGGCGTCGGGGTGTTCGAAGCGATCCTGCTGGCAGCCTTTGCCGACAAGCTCGGTGCCGCACCATTGGCCGCCGCATTGCTGCTGTACCGGATGATCTATGTGGTGCTGCCGCTGTTGATCGCCTGTGTGTTCCTGCTGGTCAATGAAGCCCAGCGCCTGTTCCATACGCAACAAAGCCTGCGCGCGGCCTCGGGCCTCGCAGCACCGATCCTGGCCGTACTGGTTTTTTTGTCAGGCGTGGTCCTGCTGTTTTCCGGCGCAACCCCGGAAATCGACTCACGCCTGGAAAACATCGGCTTCCTGATTCCTCATCGCCTGATTGACGCTTCGCACTTTGGTGCCAGCCTGATCGGCGTGCTGTGCCTGCTCTTGGCCCAAGGCCTGCGTCGCCGGTTGTCCGCTGCGTGGATGCTGACCATGGTGCTGTTGCTGACCGGCGCCCTGCTCTCTCTGCTCAAGGGTTTCGACTGGGAAGAAGCCAGCCTGATGACCATGACCGCAGTGCTGCTGGCAATCTTTCGGCGCTCGTTCTATCGCGCCAGCCGCCTGACCGAACTGCCGTTCTCGCCGCTGTACCTGGTGGCCAGCGTGTGCGTGCTCGGTGCGTCGATCTGGCTGCTGCTGTTCGCCTACCAGGACGTGCCCTACAGCCATCAGCTGTGGTGGCAGTTCACCCTGGATGCCAACGCCCCGCGTGGCCTGCGTTCGCTGCTGGGCGCTGCCGTGGTGCTGGTGGTGGTGTCGCTGACTTGGTTGCTGCGCACGGCGCGCCCGATCATCCACTTGCCGACACCCGATGAGCTGGAACGCGCCACCAAGATCCTGATGAACTCGGCCCAACCCGATGGCGGCCTGGCACTGACCGGCGACAAAGCCCTGCTGTTTCATCCCAACGACGAAGCGTTCCTGATGTACGCGCGTCGCGGTCGCAGCCTGGTGGCCTTGTATGACCCGATCGGCCCGACCCTGCAACGGGCCGAGATGATCTGGCAGTTCCGCGACCTGTGCGACATCCACCACGCCCGCCCGGTGTTCTACCAGGTGCGCGCAGAGAACCTGCCGTACTACATGGACATCGGCCTGACCGCGATCAAACTGGGCGAAGAAGCCCGGGTGGACCTCAAACGCTTTGACCTGGAAGCCAAGGGCAAAGAGATGAAGGACCTGCGCTACACCTGGAACCGCGGGACTCGCGACGGCCTGTCCCTGGAGATCCACGAACCCGGCCAAGCCCCGATGGAGGAGCTGAAAGTCATCTCCGACGCCTGGCTGACCGGCAAGAACGTGCGGGAAAAAGGCTTCTCCCTGGGACGATTCAGCGACGACTACCTCAAGCACTTTCGCATAGCGATCATTCGCTTCGAAGGGCGCCCGGTAGCGTTTGCGAACCTGCTTGAGACCTACAGCCACGACCTGGCCAGTCTCGACCTGATGCGTGCGCACCCGGACGCGCCAAAACTGACCATGGAATTCATGATGGTTGGCCTGATTCAACATTATAAGAACCATGGCTACGCCCGCTTCAGCCTCGGCATGGTGCCGTTGTCGGGCCTGCAACCACGACGTGGCGCGCCGCTGACCCAACGCCTGGGCTCGATGGTGTTCCGCCGTGGCGAGCAACTGTATAACTTCCAAGGTTTGCGCCGCTTCAAAGACAAGTTCCAGCCTGACTGGGAACCCCGTTATATGGCCGTGCCCGCAGGACTTGATCCGCTGGTGGCACTGGCCGACACCGCCGCCCTGATTGCGGGCGGCTTGACTGGATTGGTGAAACGCTGATGATTCGACGCTCCTGGCGGTATGTATTGGCATTTTTGGTGGTACTGGCACTGATCCTCGGTGGCGGTTACTGGTACTGGAATCGCCCTGCACCGCAACCGACTCTGGAACAACTGCCACAGGCTGACGGCACGGTCCTGACCCGCGTTACCCCGGGCGCCGCACCCAAAGCCCGGGTGGCCGTGGCCGTACTGGCCGACGAAACCCTGACCGACAGCCAGCTGATCGCCCTGAGCCAGGGCGGCGCAGCGCAGATCGTCCAAGTGGTCCTGCCCAAGGATGACTGCAAGCTGCAGGAACAAGCCCTGCAAACCGCCCTGGGCCAACTTGCCGGCCCGGCGACCCTGGTCAGCGGCATCGGCCCGGGTGCAGCCCTGGCGTGGCGCTGGCTGGCCGCACAGAACGACGACAAGGCCAATGCCATCTCCGTTGGCTTCGCGCTGGTGCAGCCTGGCTGCAACGACCCGCTGCCGAAAACCTCGGCCCACGGCAGTTGGCTGGTGGCCTGGAACGATAACCCTGACGACGATGCCGCCAGTTTCGTACGCGATACACCGCGCGCGACCACCAGCATCAGTGACTACGACGTTCACTACCCACAAGTGCTGAACAACGAACTGCGCAAGCAACTGGTGGGCTCGGACAACGGCGGCCTGGCAATCCCGGTGGTCGAAGTGCCCGCAGGCCAGGCCAAGGACACCGTCACCCTGTTCCTCTCCGGTGACGGCGGCTGGCGTGACCTGGACCGCGACGTGGCCGGTGAAATGGCCAAGATCGGCTACCCGGTGGTGGGCATCGACACCCTGCGCTACTACTGGCAGCACAAGACCCCGGAACAAAGCGCCAAGGACCTCGCCGAGCTGATGCAGCACTACCGGCAGAAGTGGGGTACCAAGCGTTTCGTGTTGACCGGTTACTCGTTCGGCGCCGACGTGTTGCCGGCGATCTACAACCGCCTGCCGGAAAGCGAGCAGCAGCGCGTAGACGCGATCATCCTGCTGGCCTTCGCCCGCACCGGCAGCTTCGAGATCGAAGTGGAAGGCTGGTTGGGCAACGCCGGTAAAGAAGCCGCTACCGGCCCGGAAATGGCCAAGCTGCCGGCCGACAAAGTGGTGTGCATCTACGGTGCCGAGGAAGTCGACGAGAGCGGCTGCACCGAGAAGACCGCCGTTGGCGAAGCCGTGAAGCTGCCTGGCGGCCATCACTTCGACGAGAACTACCCGGCGCTGGCCAAGCGCCTGGTAGACATCATCGAGAAGCGCCAGGGCAAGACCCCGGCCGAATAAGCGCCGACAAAAAAGCCCCCGCTGCCGCAAGGCACCGGGGGCTTTTTGTTGATTGCCCGTAGCAGCTGTCGAGCCCCGGCGAGGCTGCGTCGGCAGCACCACCGCCTCACGGTCAGACCTCTGGACCGGGTCGCGCCCCTCGCAGCCTCGCCAAGGCTCGACAGCTGCTACGGGGGGACGCTGCCAGGGCTTACATTTCTACCTGGGTACCCAGCTCGATCACCCGGTTAACCGGCAGCTTGAAGAAGCGCAGGTTGCCGTTGGCGTTCTTGAGCATGAAGGCGAACAACCCTTCGCGCCAGCGCGCCATGCCCTTGATGCGCGAGGCGATCACGGTTTCGCGGCTGAGGAAGTAGGTGGTGCGCATCGGGCTGAAGTCCAGGTCATCCAGATGGCACAGTTTCAGCGCCTCGGGCACGTCCGGCTCATCGGTAAAACCAAAGTGCAGGATCACACGGAAGAAGCCTTCGCCGTAGGAATCCACCTCAAAGCGGCGTGAGACCGGCACACGCGGAATGTCTTCGTAAACCACCGTCAACAGCACCACTTGCTCGTGCAATACCTGGTTATGCAGCAGGTTGTGCAACAGCGCGTGGGGCACGGCGTCGGGACGCGCGGTGAGGAACACCGCAGTGCCCTGCACCCGGTGGGGCGGCTGCACACGGATACTGCTGATAAAGATCGGCAACGGCAGGCCACCCTCGTCGAGGCGCTCCACCAGCAACTGTTTGCCGCGCTTCCACGTGGTCATCAGCACGAACAGCACAATCCCCGCGAGTACCGGGAAAGCGCCACCCTGGACGATCTTCGGCACGTTGGCCGCGAAGTACAGCCCGTCCACCAACAGGCAGCAGACCAACACCGGCACCGCAAATATCGGCGGCCATTTCCACAGCAGCAGCATCACCGCCGACACCAGGATGGTGGTCATCAGCATGGTGCCGGTCACCGCTACACCGTAGGCCGACGCCAATGCATTGGACGACTCGAAGCCCAGCACCAGCAAGATCACGCCGACCATCAGCGACCAGTTCACCGCGCCGATGTAGATCTGGCCTTGCTCGGCACTGGAGGTGTGCTGGATATGCATGCGCGGGATGTAACCGAGCTGGATGGCCTGGCGGGTCAGGGAGAACGCGCCGGAAATGACCGCCTGGGACGCGATTACCGTGGCCAGCGTGGACAACACCACCAGCGGGATCAGTGCCCAACTCGGCGCCAGCAGGTAGAACGGGTTGCGCGCGGCTTCAGGATCGCCGAGCAGCAGCGCACCCTGGCCGAAATAATTGAGTACCAGCGCCGGCAACACCAATATGAACCAGGCGCGGGCGATGGGTTTGCGGCCGAAGTGGCCCATGTCGGCGTACAGCGCCTCGGCGCCGGTCAACGCCAGCACCACCGCGCCGAGAATGGCCACGCCAATGCCCGGGTGCGCCTCGAAGAAACGCACGCCCCACATCGGGTTCATGGCGTTAAGTACTTCCGGATGCTGGGTGATGCCGTAGGCGCCAAGGCCGCCCAGCACCAGGAACCAGGTGACCATCACCGGCCCGAACAGCTTGCCGATGCGATCAGTGCCGTGCTTCTGGATCAGGAACAGCGCCACCAGCACGACCAGGGCGATCGGCACGACCCATTTCTCCAGGCCATCGAAGGCCAGCTCCAGGCCTTCCACAGCCGACAATACAGAAATTGCCGGGGTGATCATGCTGTCCCCGTAGAACAGCGCCGCACCACACAGGCCACAGACCACCAGGAAACTGCGCAATCGCTTGCGCTCCCCCGCCGCCCGTCGCGCCAGTGCGGTCAAGGCCATGATGCCGCCCTCGCCCTGGTTATCGGCGCGCAGCACGAACAGCATGTATTTGATCGACACCACCCAGATCAGCGACCAGAAGATCAACGCCAGGATTCCCAGCACGCCATCATGGTTGACCTGAACCCCATAACCGCCGGTAAACACCTCTTTGAGGGTATAGAGCGGGCTGGTGCCGATATCGCCGTACACCACCCCCACTGCCGCCACCAGCATGCCGATCGGCTTTGCGTTGGAATGCTCGGCACCTGCTGCCTGACTACTTGCCTGACCCATCAACCACTCCTGCCCTTTGACCTGCGGTCTTTTATAAACAGCGCGCCTGCTGCGGGCGCCTATGCTGTCCACAGCATGCGCTGTTTTACTTCTCGTTACAGACGATTTATTGACCGAGGAAATTCACTCAGGTGCAACGGCGCGAAGCATAGCGCAGCACTCGTCGTATTTCCCTGCATAAAGCTGGTCAAGAGCGATTCCCGTCGCTAGAATTGCGCACTTTTTGATCAGAGGCACACCAAGTGCCCATCCGCAGCCTTTCGTGCACGACTGGCGGCGTCATTCAATACCGAGGTTAGACATGTCCACCACCATCGCAAAAGCCAACCCCAAGGTCGGCTTTGTATCCCTGGGTTGCCCAAAGGCTCTGGTCGACTCCGAACGCATCCTTACGCAACTGCGCATGGAAGGTTATGACGTCGTGTCCACCTACCAGGACGCGGACGTGGTGGTGGTCAACACCTGTGGCTTCATCGACTCGGCCAAGGCTGAGTCCCTGGAAGTGATCGGCGAAGCCATCAAGGAAAACGGCAAGGTAATCGTCACCGGTTGTATGGGTGTGGAAGAAGGCAACATCCGCAAGGTACACCCGAGCGTGCTGGCCGTGACCGGCCCGCAGCAGTACGAGCAGGTGGTCAACGCCGTGCACCAAGTGGTGCCGCCGCGCCAGGACCACAACCCGCTGATCGACCTGGTGCCGCCACAAGGCATCAAGCTGACCCCACGCCACTACGCCTACCTGAAGATTTCCGAAGGCTGCAACCACAGCTGCAGCTTCTGCATCATCCCCTCGATGCGCGGAAAACTGGTGAGCCGCCCGGTGGGCGACGTACTGGACGAGGCCCAGCGCCTGGTCAAATCCGGCGTAAAAGAGCTGCTGGTGATCTCCCAGGACACCAGCGCCTACGGCGTCGACGTCAAATACCGCACCGGCTTCTGGAACGGCGCGCCGGTAAAAACCCGCATGACCGAACTCTGCGAAGCCCTGAGCAGCCTCGGCGTGTGGGTGCGCCTGCACTACGTTTACCCGTACCCGCACGTCGACGAGCTGATCCCGCTGATGGCCGCCGGCAAGATCCTGCCGTACCTGGACATCCCGTTCCAGCACGCCAGCCCGAAAATCCTCAAGGCCATGAAACGCCCGGCCTTCGAAGACAAGACCCTGGCGCGTATCAAGAACTGGCGCGAGATCTGCCCGGACCTGATCATCCGTTCCACATTCATCGTCGGCTTCCCGGGCGAAACCGAAGAAGACTTCCAGTACCTGCTGGACTGGCTGACCGAGGCCCAACTGGACCGCGTCGGCTGCTTCCAGTACTCGCCGGTTGAAGGCGCTCCGGCCAACCTGCTGGACGCGGCAATCGTGCCGGACGACGTCAAGCAAGACCGTTGGGAGCGCTTCATGGCCCACCAGCAGGCCATCAGCTCGGCGCGCCTGCAACTGCGCATCGGCCGCGAGATCGAAGTACTGATCGACGAAGTCGACGAGCAAGGCGCTGTAGGCCGTTGCTTCTTCGATGCGCCGGAAATCGACGGTAACGTATTCATCGACGATGCCAGCGACCTGAAGCCGGGCGACAAGGTCTGGTGCACCGTGACCGACGCCGACGAGTACGACCTGTGGGCTGAAAAGCGCGCATAAGATGTAAAGAATTGAAAAAGCCCTGCCTCTGGACAAGATGCGGGGCTTTTTTAGGTCTATCGTTTTGCCCATCAACGCCAACTATCGGCAAGGGGCAGCGGGCATGCGTCAGCATTCGGTTATCCATACACCCAAATCCAGCGACTACCAGGAACTGGCCCGTATCTGGGAGGCATCGGTGCGGGCCACCCATGACTTCCTGCCGGACAGTTACATCGAGTTGCTGAAAAATCTGGTGCTGACCCGCTACCTCGACGCGGTGATGCTGATCTGCACCAAGGACTCGCGCCAGCGCATCACCGGGTTTGCCGGGGTGGCGGCGGGCAAGGTCGAGATGCTGTTTATCGACCCGGACCACCGTGGCCTGGGCCTGGGCCGGCAATTGTTGTGCTATGCCATCGAGTCGATGAACGCCGATCAACTGGACGTCAATGAACAGAATCCACAAGCCCTGGGCTTTTACTTCAAGCAGGGCTTTGAAGTGGTCGGGCGCACGGACCATGACGGCATGGGCCAGCCGTATCCGTTGCTGCACATGCGCCTGCGCCAGGCCCAGTCACAGGCGCGCCGCGGCTAAATGAAATGGAGCCGGGATTAACCGGCGCCACACAGGTACAATAGCCGCCCCCTTTTGTTTCGGCCCTTGTCATGACTGAACCCCTACGCCTCTCCAAACGCCTCATCGAACTGGTCGGTTGCTCCCGTCGGGAGGCTGAGCTGTTCATCGAGGGCGGCTGGGTCACGGTGGACGGCGAAGTGATCGACGAGCCGCAGTTCAAGGTCACCACCCAGAAGGTCGAGCTTGACCCTGAAGCCAAGGCCACCGCGCCAGAGCCGGTGACCATCCTGTTCCACGCGCCTGCCGGTGTGGATGCCGAGGCGGCCATGGCCTCGATCAACGCCGAGACCCTGTCGGAAGAACACCGCTTCAGCAAGCGCCCGCTCAAGGGCCACTTCCTGCGCCTGACCGCCAGCAGCGACCTGCAAGCCAAGGCCAGCGGCCTGCTGGTGTTCACCCAGGACTGGAAGATTTTGCGCAAGCTGACGGCGGACGCGAACAAGATCGAACAGGAATACGTGGTGGAGGTGTCCGGCGATATGGTCGCCCACGGCCTGAACCGCCTGAACCACGGCCTGACCTATAAGGGTAAGGAGTTGCCAGCGGTGAAAGCCAGCTGGCAGAACGAGAACCGCCTGCGCTTTGCGTTGAAAAACCCGCAACCGGGTGTGATTGCCTTGTTCTGCGAAGCCGTTGGCCTGAAAGTCGTCGCCATTCGACGCATCCGCATTGGCGGAGTCTCCATCGGCAAAGTGCCGGTAGGCCAATGGCGCTATCTGTCCGGCAAAGAAAAGTTCTAAGACTTTTTTCGCCGCCGAATCTCTCGACACCGCCTGCCTGGGCGGTGTTCACAGTTGAATGACCAGGATTGCCCACATGATTCACAACGACGTACTGCGCAGCGTGCGCTACATGCTCGACATCAGCGACAACAAGATGGTCGAGATCATTAAGCTCGGCGGCATGGAAGTCACCAAGGACGACCTGCTGACCTACCTCAAGAAAGACGAGGAAGAGGGCTTCGTGTTCTGCCCGGACGAAGTCATGGCGCATTTCCTCGATGGCCTGGTGATCTTCAAGCGCGGCAAGGACGAAAGCCGTCCACCGCAGCCGATCGATCTGCCGATAACCAACAACATCATCCTGAAGAAACTGCGCGTGGCCTTCGAACTGAAGGAAGACGACATGCACGCGATCCTCAAGGCCTCCGAGTTCCCGGTGTCCAAGCCTGAGTTGAGCGCGCTGTTCCGCAAGTTCGGCCACACCAACTACCGCACCTGCGGTGACCAGTTGCTGCGCAACTTCCTCAAGGGCCTGACCCTGCGCGTTCGCGTAAGCCCGTGACCTACAGCGTCTCGCCCGTCGGCTTCGTGCGCTCCTGTTTCAAGGAGAAGTTCGCCATCCCGCGCCAGCCCCAACTGGCGCCCGCCGCCCGGGGCATACTGGAGTTGGTGGCGCCGTTCGACCAGGGTGAGGCGGTGCAGGGCCTGGAGCAGGTCAGCCACGTGTGGTTGCTGTTCCTGTTCCACCAGGCGCTTGAAGACAAGCCACGGCTCAAAGTGCGCCCGCCGCGCCTGGGCGGCAACACGTCGATGGGCGTGTTCGCTACTCGCGCGACCCACCGGCCCAATGGCATCGGCCAGTCGGTGGTCAAGCTGGACAAGGTAGAGAACGGCCGCCTGTGGATATCCGGTATTGATCTGCTGGACGGGACACCGATTCTCGACATCAAGCCGTACGTGCCGTACGCAGACATCGTTGACACCGCGACCAATGGCATCGCCAGCGCTGCGCCACAGCTGATTCCCGTGCAGTGGCTGAAGACCGCGCTGCAACAGGCACAAGGCCACGCTCAACGCCTTGACGAGCCATTGGTGGCGTTGATCGAGCAGTGCCTGGCACAGGATCCACGGCCGGCGTATCAGGTTCCTACCTCTGAACGGGAATACGGTGCGCAATTCTGGGATGTGGACGTGCGCTGGCACTATCCCGAGGCGGGGATGATTTGTGTGCTGGAAGTGATTGCAGCCAAGTAAATCCCGAAAACAAAAAAGCCCGCGCTGCCTGTGAAGGCAACGCGGGCTTTTTAGTCGCACCCAAGTCATGTGGCGAGGGAGCTTGCTCCCGTTGGGCTGCGCAGCGGCCCCAAAACCTGACACCCCATTTTATCTGGAACAACCAGGTGGCCTCGCCGGGACCGCTTCGCAGTCCAGCGGGAGCAAGTACCTCGCCACAAAAGCAAATCGGTTCGCTTATTTCTCGACGAACGCACGCTCGATCAAGTAGTCACCCGGCTCACGCATACGCGGGGAAACCTTCAGGCCGAAGCTGTTCAGCACTTCGCTGGTTTCATCCAGCATGCTCGGGCTGCCGCACAGCATCGCACGGTCGTCTTCAGGATTGATCGGCGGCAGGCCGATGTCACTGAACAGCTTGCCGCTGCGCATCAGGTCGGTCAGGCGGCCTTCGTTTTCGAACGGCTCGCGGGTCACGGTCGGGTAGTAGATCAACTTGTCACGCAGGGCCTCGCCGAAGAACTCGTTCTGTGGCAGGTGCTCGGTGATGAATTCGCGGTAGGCGACTTCGTTGACGTAACGCACGCCGTGGCACAGGATCACTTTTTCGAAACGCTCGTAGGTCTCCGGGTCCTGGATCACGCTCATGAACGGCGCCAAGCCGGTACCGGTGCTGAGCAGATACAGGTGTTTGCCGGGCTTCAAATCGTCGAGCACCAGGGTGCCCGTCGGTTTTTTGCTGATGATGATCTCGTCGCCTTCCTTCAAGTGCTGCAATTGGGAAGTCAGCGGGCCATCAGGCACCTTGATGCTGAAGAACTCCAGATGCTCTTCCCAGTTCGGGCTGGCAATGGAGTAAGCGCGCATGAGCGGGCGGCCGTTGGGCTGTTGCAGGCCGATCATCACGAACTGACCGTTCTCGAAGCGCAAGCCCGGGTCGCGGGTGCACTTGAAGCTGAACAGCGTGTCGTTCCAGTGATGAACACTGAGGACACGTTCGTGGTTCATGTTGCTCATGTACGGGGAACTCCTGGAAATGGGTCTGCGCCAAATGTTGGATGCGCAATTGCACAGCATTCTAATGGCGGCGACAATATCTGTTAACTGGATTATTAAGATAAGGGTTATCGGTTATATCGATATGCGATTTACTCTACGTCAACTGCAAGTCTTCGTCGCCGTCGCCCAGCAGGAAAGCGTCTCGCGCGCTGCTGGCCTTCTGGCCTTATCTCAATCTGCCGCCAGCACCTCGATTACCGAGCTGGAGCGCCAATCCAGCTGCCAATTATTCGATCGCGCGGGCAAACGCCTGAGCCTCAACGCCCTCGGTCACCAACTGTTGCCCCAGGCAGTGGCGCTGCTGGACCAGGCCAAAGAGATCGAGGACCTGCTCAACGGCAAGTCCGGCTTCGGCTCCCTGGCGGTTGGCGCCACGCTGACCATTGGTAATTACCTGGCCACACTGCTGATCGGCAGCTTCATGCAGCAGCATCCCGAGAGCCAGGTGAAGCTGCATGTGCAGAACACTGCGCATATCGTGCATCAGGTGGCGCACTACGAAATTGATCTGGGTCTAATCGAAGGCGACTGCAGCCATCCGGACATCGAGGTGCAAACCTGGGTGGAAGATGAGCTGGTGGTGTTCTGCGCGCCGCAGCATCACTTGGCCAAGCGCGGCCAGGCAACCATGGAAGAGCTGACCCATGAAGCCTGGATCCTGCGGGAACAAGGCTCTGGCACGCGGCTGACCTTTGACCAAGCCATGCGCCATCACCGCAGTGCGCTGAATATCCGCCTGGAGCTGGAACACACCGAAGCGATCAAGCGCGCTGTGGAGTCAGGATTGGGGATTGGCTGCATTTCCCGGCTGGCGCTGCGCGACGCGTTTCGGCGCGGCAGCCTGGTGCCGGTGGAAACCCCGGACCTGGACCTGGCCCGGCAGTTCTACTTCATCTGGCACAAGCAGAAGTACCAGACCTCGGCCATGCGTGAATTCCTCGAACTGTGCCGTTCCTTTACCGCCGGGGTACAGCGCAGCGACGAGATTGTGCTGCCGACCATTGCCTAGATCAGGATGACGGCCCACACCAGGGTAATCATGGTCAGCGCGACAAACTGCGCGGCGCTGCCCATGTCCTTGGCGTTTTTCGACAACGGGTGCAGGTCCAGGGAAATCCGGTCGATCGCCGCTTCGACTGCCGAGTTAAGCAGTTCTACGATCAATGCCAGCAGGCACACGGCAATCAGCAGCGCCCGCTCCACCCGGCTGACATTAAGGAAGAAACTCAGCGGGATCAGGATGACGTTGAGCAACACCAATTGACGAAAAGCCGCCTCGCCGGTGAAGGCCGCACGCAGCCCATCCAGGGAATATCCCCCGGCGTTGAAGATACGTTTGATACCGGTTTGACCTTTGAAAGGCGACATAGAGTAGGCAACTGAGCAAAAAGGTGTGGGGAAACTAGAGCACGCAAAGTCAAAAAAACGTGAATGAACAGCGTCTTAATGCTGCGAAATTGACTCAAGTTGTTGCAAGAGCAACGCTGCCTGGGTTCGCGTACGCACTCCAAGCTTACGGAAGATCGCCGTGACGTGGGCCTTGATGGTCGCTTCCGACACGCTCAACTCGTAGGCAATCTGCTTGTTCAGCAGGCCTTCACAAACCATGGTCAGCACGCGGAACTGCTGGGGCGTGAGGCTGGCCAGCCCATCACGAGCAGCCTTGGCTTCGTCGGAGACGTTGATCTCTTCAAAGGCTTGCGGCGGCCAGGATACATCGCCATCCAATACCGTGCGCACGGCTTTCTGAATGTCTTCCATGGAGCTGGACTTGGGAATGAAGCCGCTGGCACCGAACTCCTTGGAGCGCACCACCACCGAGGCTTCTTCCTGCGCCGAGACCATCACCACCGGAATCTGCGGGTATTGCCCGCGCAGCAGCACCAACCCGGAAAAACCGTAGGCACCGGGCATGTTCAGGTCCAGCAGTACCAGGTCCCAGTCGGACTTTTCGGTGAGGCGGGTTTCCAACTCGGCAATACTGGCAACTTCAACGAGGCGTACATCCGGCCCCAGGCCCAGCGTGACCGCCTGGTGCAACGCACTGCGAAACAGCGGGTGGTCATCGGCAATCAGGATTTCGTATGTGGCCATTTATTAAATGATCCTGTTTTTATGCGAGCACCGATGGGTTCAGTGTTCGCCAACGCACAAGGTGACGGCCAGGCCAGCAATCACCATAGGGCGCACTCAACGTCCAAAGACGACGTTTCCAATCTATGACAGCGCCCCAATCGGCGCCAAGCATGCCCAGCGTAGCCTGGGTGGTCAAGCGCTACGCCCGTGGCCATTTTACCGGGCTACGCGTTTGCGCGGCCATCATGCAAAGGTCGGCTGGCCATGACGCCTATAGATAAGGTGCAAGGCGAGTATGGACGACGTCGGCAGGGTCCAGCGCCAGTTGAAACTTGGCCGCCAGATAGTGGGTGCTGAATACGTCCAGATAGGCATCCAGTACTTCGCTGGCCGCCAAGTCATCGGCCAGTTCCAGGCACAGCGCGGCGACTTCGGCGGTGCAGAAGTGGTCGTCGCGCTTGGAGCGGCGCAGTTTATAGCGCGACAGTTGCTCGGGCGCCAGGCTCAACACCGGCAAGTGCTCCAGGTACGGGCTCTTGCGAAACATCTTGCGCGCCTCACTCCAGGTACCGTCCAGCAGAATGAACAACGGGCGCTTGCCCTCCTCCAGGCTTACTTGGTTGACCACTCGTTCCGGCGCCACGAATTCGCCGGGAAAAACAATGTACGGCTGCCATTGCGGGTCGGCCAGCAAGGTCAGCAATTCAGGTTCAACCTCAGTTCGTGACCAGGGAAAGGCGGTGGTGTCGCTGATCACGTCCGCAATCAGCCAACCCGTGTTGCTCGGTTTCATTGGTTCTACGTCATGCATCAGCAAGCACATGCCGGATTTCGCCTCAACCTTGGGCCGCCAGGCGCACAGGCAATACTCGGGAATCACCCGGCAACCGGGACAGCGCTCGGCGCGCGAGCCCCGTGCAACAAACGGCTTAACGGCGCGGGCCAGGCGCTGGGTGCGCAAACGGGAGACGGCATGGCTCATCGGATGCGCCGCAGGCAAGTGGAAATCGACACAGATAGAACTCGGGAAGGCAAAAGTTGGCGCAGTTTACCAGAGGCGCCCACGCCTACCTGCACTTCCCGGCAATACGCTGGCCGTACTGGCCCGGGGTCACCTATAATCCCGCGCCACTGAACGCACAGCGCAGTGGCTGGTCTATGCACCAGTAACCGAATCAGGAGAGTTTCATGCTGCGTCTTATGTTGCGCGTTGTAGTTCCGTCCGTCGCCTTGGCGCTGGTCTTGCCTCTGGGTGCCCAAGCGGCCTCGTTGCTGGAGGCCCAACTGAACAGGAAGCTGCAAAGCGTCGCCGAAGAAAGCAACAAAGACCTTCCACGGGAAATCGACGAAAAAACCCTGGAAGTGGCCTACACCGTTGAAGGCCTGCAGTTGATTGATCATCTGAGCGTGCAGCCTGACCGCGCCGAGCAAATGCGCGCTAACCCCAAGGCCGTGTACTTCCAGCTGGGGCAAAGTGTGTGCCTGAACAAGGGCTATCGCGAGCTGATGGCCAAAGGCGCGATCATGCGTTACGACATTACCGAGAACAAAACCAACCGCCCAGTGGCGTCGGTCAAGTTCCAGGAAGCAGATTGCCCGGCACCGGCTGCGGCAAAGAAGAAAAAATAGGCGATGCTCCCGTCGCGCGCCGCTGATCAGCGGCGCGCAATATCCCCCCGTACTCTCCGTCTTTGCCCGTTCGCGGCAACGTCTAAACTCCCTCACAAGTGATCAATAAGCGGTTGCCAGCCAAGACTTTATAGGCTCATGATCAATTCATCCTGAAAGCTTGGCGCTCCGGGCTTTCACACCGTTCTGTAACATTTTCAGGGCAAAAGAGGGTTGCCCTCCTGAGCGTGCAATGCAAAGGTTTTTAATCATAAGGAATATACAGAACCGGTTTCGTCCGCCTCGTTAGTCACAGGCGGCGACACATGCAGTGTCGTGGTCCCGACGAATTTCTCGCCGGCACCCAGGGTTCTGTGAAGAAGGAGAAGTTGAATGCCTTACGAACCGAATGAACTCCTGATCCGTCAATTTCAAGAAAACGGCACCGACCTGACCCAGCAGGTCGACGCGCAACTTCACCTGATTGCGCCCAACAGCCCGAATATCCCCCTTTATCGCGACATGATCTTCACCGTGTTACGCATGGCCCAGGACGACCGCAGCCGCTGGAACGCCAAGATCACCTTGCAGGCCATCCGCGAGCTGGACCACGCCTTCCGGGTGCTGGAGCAGTTCAAGGGACGACGCAAAGTCACGGTGTTCGGCTCGGCGCGCACGCCGGTAGAAAGCCCGCTGTATGCGTTGGCCAGGGAAGTGGGCGCGGTTTTGGCCCGTTCGGACCTGATGGTGATTACCGGCGGTGGCGGCGGCATCATGGCTGCGGCCCACGAAGGTGCCGGCCTGCAACACAGCCTGGGGTTCAATATCACCCTGCCGTTTGAACAGCATGCCAACCCGACCATCGATGGCACCGAGAACCTGCTGTCCTTTCACTTCTTCTTTACCCGCAAGCTGTTCTTCGTCAAGGAAGCCGATGCCTTGATCCTGTGCCCGGGTGGCTTCGGCACGCTGGATGAAGCGCTGGAAGTACTCACTCTGATCCAGACCGGCAAAAGCCCACTGGTCCCGGTGGTGCTGCTCGATGCGCCAGGTGGGAGTTTCTGGCAAGGGGCGCTGGACTTTATCCGCAGCCAGCTTGAAGCCAACCGCTACATTTTGCCCACCGACCTCAAGCTGGTGCGGCTGGTGTACAACGCTGAAGAGGCGGTGGACGAAATCAACCAGTTCTACGCCAACTTTCATTCCACTCGCTGGCTGAAGCGCCAGTTTGTGATTCGCATGAATCATCCGTTGAGTGACGGTGCACTGGCTCATCTGCAGGAGGCGTTTGCCAGCTTGCGGCTGAGTGGCGAATTCCAACAAATCGCGTACACCGGCGAGGAGCATGACGAGCCTAGCTTCAGCCATCTGACGCGGCTGGTGTTCAATTTCAATGGGCGCGATCAGGGACGGCTGCGGGAATTGGTGGATTACATCAACTTGCCGGAGAACTGGGCACAAGCTCAGGGGAAAGCGCAGCAGCGGGTGACGGAAACGGCGTGATCACTAGGCGTGATCCCTAAACGCAAAAAAGGCCCGCTATTTTCATAGCGGGCCTTTTTGCTTTAACTGTCCCGTACTGAACAAACCCCACACATTTAGTGTGGGAGCTGTCGAGCCTTGGCGAGGCTGCGATGCAGGCGCTGTGGTCTGTGAGGTATACCGAGGCGATCCCATCGCAGCCTCGCTGGGGCTCGACAGCTCCCACATATGATCTCTATATGGCCTGGACCAAGCGCTCAGTCGGCTTAGTCATCCAGATCCTTACCGCTCAACAAGCGGCTGATCATTTCCATCGAGAATCCGCGATAACTCAGGAAGCGACCCTGCTTCGCTCGCTCCCGCGCATCAATAGGCAGGTGACCGGCAAACTTGCGACGCCAGGTATCTTCCAATTGCGCCTGCCAACTGATGCCGGACTCACGCAAGGCGAGTTCGATGTCAGCACGTTGCAGGCCGCGCTGACTCAGCTCTTCGCGAATACGCGCAGGGCCATAGCCGGAACGGGATCGGTAGGAAACAAAACTTTCGAGGTAACGGGATTCCGACAGCAGCCCTTCTTCCGTCAGGCGGTCAAGGGCTGCGTCGATCATCTCGGGATCTGCGCCGCGCTGGCGCAATTTACGCGTCAGCTCGACCCGACCATGCTCGCGCCGTGCGAGCAGGTCCATTGCAGTGCGCCTTACGGCGACGGGTGTATCCAGTACAACGCTCATCGTTTGGCTCAGATGTCAGCGTCGGCCATGTCGTCAGCCGTTTCCCGGGTGGCCGTCGACTTTACGTCGGCAGTCGGGGTCAGCAGCTTGTCGCGGATCTGCTTTTCAAGCGCCGTGGCAATCTCTGGGTTGTCCTGCAGGAACTTGGCCGAGTTGGCCTTGCCCTGGCCGATCTTGCTGCCGTTGTAGGCATACCAGGCACCGGACTTCTCGACGAAGCCGTGCAGCACGCCCAGGTCGATCATCTCGCCGTTCAGGTAGATACCCTTGCCGTAGAGAATCTGGAACTCGGCCTGACGGAACGGCGGAGCCACCTTGTTCTTAACAACTTTGACGCGGGTTTCGCTACCGACAACCTCGTCACCTTCCTTCACCGCGCCGGTACGGCGGATGTCCAGGCGGACCGAAGCGTAGAACTTCAGCGCGTTACCACCGGTGGTGGTTTCCGGGCTGCCGAACATCACGCCGATCTTCATCCGGATCTGGTTGATGAAGATCACCAGGCAGTTGGCGTTCTTGATGTTACCGGTGATTTTACGCAGGGCCTGGGACATCAGACGGGCCTGCAGGCCTACGTGCATGTCGCCCATTTCGCCTTCGATTTCAGCCTTGGGTACCAGGGCTGCCACGGAGTCGATGACGATCACGTCGATGGCGTTGGAGCGCACCAGCATGTCGGTGATTTCCAGGGCTTGCTCACCGGTGTCCGGCTGGGAAACCAGCAGGTCGTCAACGTTGACGCCCAGCTTGCCGGCGTATTCTGGATCCAGTGCGTGCTCGGCATCGACGAACGCACAGGTGGCGCCCATTTTTTGTGCCTGGGCAATCACCGACAGGGTCAGGGTGGTTTTACCGGAAGATTCAGGACCGTAGATCTCAACGATACGGCCTTTTGGCAGGCCGCCAATGCCGAGCGCGATGTCCAGACCCAGAGAGCCAGTGGAAATAGCCGGGATCGCCTGACGGTCGTGATCGCCCATACGCATTACGGCACCCTTGCCGAATTGACGTTCGATCTGACCCAGGGCCGCAGCCAAGGCTTTCTTCTTGTTGTCGTCCATTAAAGTCCTCACGTAATCAATAAGGCCTGGCGGCCAACACCTGTATAAGTAGACAGTATTGTTCCACAAAGATCCGTGATCGCCTACCCCTGATTTTCTATTTCTGCTGCAGCTCGTCGCAACAAGCCCTCTAGCGCGGCCTTTACCGTTTGTCGGCGGACTTCGTCGCGGTTGCCAGGGAAGTGTTCAAGCTCGGCAGTAACCTCATCGCCCACGCCCCAGGCCAGCCAAACGGTGCCCACCGGCTTGTCTGGCGAGCCGCCATCGGGGCCGGCCACACCACTGACCGCCACGGCAAAACGCGCCAGGCTTTTCTCCTGAGCGCCCCGGGCCATGGACTCGACCACTTCGCGGCTGACGGCACCGACCTTGGGGAACAGGGCTTCCGGCACATTCAGCTGCCGGGTCTTCTGGCGATTGGAATACGTGACGTAGCCCGCCTCAAACCAGGCCGAACTCCCGGGAATCCGCGTGATTGCCTCGGCGATACCGCCGCCGGTGCACGACTCGGCCGTAGTGACGTGGGCATTGAGCACCTGCAAGCGTCGGCCAAGTTCAGCGGCGAGTTGAGTAATTTCCTTCACGGTCATCTCCTGGAGTGAACGGGCGTTTGCCTACCCTACAGGAGCCCATGGGCCATGCAAGTTACAAGAGACTAACGTACCACTGCCCGGACATACGCCTGGCAGGCGCGCAAAGCGATCATTGCGTTATCACCGTCGTCGGTGATGCCGATAATTCGTTGAGCATGCGCCGGGTCAAGTCGGGCTCGCGGGGCTGCATGAACCAGGCTGGCGGGGGTGGCGGCGGCTGGCAGTGCGCAGCCGTTGGCTGAATCGCTGGCGTCGAGAAGGACTGACAACCGCACATCAGCAGTGGCCAGGCGATCCCGCAGGTGAGCCTGAGCGCGTTGTGCATCGGAAAGCTCCCGGGTGTGTTGTTGGTCGCCGGCACTGAGTTGTTGCTCCAGTGTCAGCCGTTTGTCCTGTTCGGCCTGTTGTTGCTGGCTGAGAGCTGCGGCATGCAGAGCCTGCAGGTGCTCGAGTTGTGCGCCATATCGCCAAGCCTGTACCTGCCAGGCAACACCCGCCGAAACTGCGAGCAACAGGCAAAACCCAAGCAGGCGATACGACGTCAGGAAGCCCATGACACCGCCTTCGCGCGGGCCCACAGTTGCATACGGTTCTCCAAACCGTTGAGGCCACCGTTGATGCGCTGGGTGATGGTCGTGAATTGGTCCTTGTCAGCCAGTTCGTTCAAGCCATTGCTCTGCCAGAACCACGCGGCGGATTCGGCAGCCCATTGTGGCTGTTCCAGCAGTTCGGGTTGCTGCAACAGACGCTCATCGCCGAACAACGCCTGGCTGCATGCCAGGTAGTTGCGCCGCCCGGTGATCTGGATCAGGCCACGTCCGCGATACTTCTGCCCGTCGCCATCGGCTTCTGGGGAGTTGCCCAGGCGGGCGGCCAAGGTACCGGTGTCGTATTTGCTCAGGTATTGATCGCTGCCCAGTTCACATACGTAGCGCAACTCGCCGGATTCGTGGCCGATTTGGGCGAGGAAGGCGGCGATGCGTTTTGGGGTGGTGATTTGCCGGTTGGACATCGCTGCGTTCAGCGCAAATACGAAAACGCCCGCTTGGGAGCGGGCGTTGGGCATGATTAGCACAAGATCATTTTGGGTTATCGGCATGAAAAACTTCCGAGCTCATGAGCACCGCACTATTGTACAAGGCCAACCATCCAGTCCGGCCTAACCGGCCGAAATTCGGAGACTGGAAACTTCGAATCCTGCGGCCAATTACGCAGGGCCTGAAGATATTCCAACAGTTGGGAAAATTGTTGTTCTGTCAGCGTTGCAGCGTCCAGGTTCAGGTCTGTCTCATCACGATGGCGCTCCCGCAACCACTTGACGTTATCGATCTCTGAATCTCTCCAGCGACGCTCGATATCAGCTAATGCAAACGTATGCTGCGCTTCATCAAGCACCCATCTGTCGTTTTTCCAGACATAACCAGAGCCAGGCCATGGCTTGGAAGTTACGCCCTCCGGCAGTTCACCAAGCTGCTGCCATTGAACCTTCTCACCTGTATCAGTGTGATAAACATCACCACGCAAGTCCGCCACAACGCTCCAGGCACTGTCGCGACCAGCCATATGAACAACGGTAAACCCTTCCCCCACTACAGGCGGAGCCTCTGTAAACGCCATCGCCGGAACAATCCAGCAATCAGAAGTAAGAGGGTCCGGGTCAGCGTACACGCTGCCGACATATTCACCTGTAACCGGATGGGCTTGATAAACAACAAGGGTTAGCTCATTCATAACTAATCTCAATATTTTATGCACATAAGGCGGGCAGTATTACGAGGCCGGGTTTCAAGTCCAACTCGTGGCTCCCCGTTAACTCCATCACTCACCGGAGCGGTTATTTGCGTCAGTGTCGAGCCACTGGGAAAATTGGCGATATTATTCCCTACAACACCCGAACCAGCGGGCCCTTGCCCCCAAGTTAGGTTATGGCGATGCCCCTGAATTTGATCACCTTGATAACTGCCGATTTTGCGGCCTGCATCAACGCCCCGGCCATCATCCAGGCCGCGGATAAACTCGCCTCGACTATCGGGCAAGTTGAATGTAGTGCTGCCATCTCCTGCACCGTAAGTTGTTCCAATAACGGCAAAAAGCTTGGCATATACGGTGCGTGAGATTTCCGCGCCGTTTTCTTTCAAAAAGCCGGTCGGTGCTACGGAACCGCAATACTGAATCGTCGTACCGACCGGAACCACCATCGATGCAGGATCGAGGTTTCCAGAATGCCAAAGCCTTCGCGTCGGACTCCAAACCTTCGCCTGAGAACACCCGCGAACGTAGATATCCGGTTCTGTATTGCCCTGCTGAAAACCGATCTGCCCGGCGTAGGTTCCATCTCCATACGGGATGTTCACCAGCCCAACGTAATTGACAAAACTGGTATTGCCGGAGCCGTAATAGTAAAAACCACCGGGTAGCCCAACAGCGTCAATCGCGACGGTGGGCGCAACGTTGCTCCCCAATCCATATTGGCCAATGCCAAGCGCATCTGTCACGCCGTAGCCTGCCAGAGTCGTTGGCTTGTTACGCAACTTCAACCAATCGTTCAGAATGCCCAGCGCTTGTACCAATTGATCGGTCTTTTTTTCATCCGGCGCAATCCCCGCCGCCGCCAGCACATTCAAAATCTCCTGCGTAACCCCATTCCCCCACGCCGCCGGAATCAAACTCCCCGGTGTCCCGGTCAACGGGTTTTCATCCACAAACTTGCCATTCACCAGCCCAACGCTGGGCACACTCTTTGGATAATCCACGCTTCTATCCTCTAGTCATAATTAATGTGCACCTGCGTATGAGCAGGTGCGCTGCGATGAATCAAACACTCCAGGGCGCTCCCCGGGTTGGCGCCAAATCGCTCCCCCCAATAACTCGCCCCAAACCGCCGCCCCAGGTGCTGGCGGCCGCCGGTGTTGAGCGTCCACATGAAGTGCGCCTGCCACGTGCCAAAATGCGCGGCGCCAAACCGTGAGCGGCCCATGCGCGGTGCGCGGTGCTCAGTGACACTGGCGTCGGGATAACCCTGGCTGCGGGCGATTTCGACGTAGTACGCGGCGCGCTGGCTGCCCACCGCCAACAGACGTCGACGCACCGCCAGGCGACGGTCGTCGTACAGCGGGCTCAAGCCCAGGCAAGGGTCGGGCAGTTGCATCACCCTTTCCCACTCCGGCACCAGTTCGCTGACGGTCACGGGGTCCATTTCGTTTTGCAGGTCGCAGGCGCGGGCGTCGATGCGCGTGAGTTCTTCGGCGATGCCTTTGAGCACCGTCTGCAACTGCGGCATGGTCTCCAGGTCCCAGGCCGGACCGCTGGGCAACAGGGCGATCAGTTGTTCCTCGTACTGGCCAGCCGTCCTTATCCCAGCCATGTGATACCTCCAAACACCAGTAACTGGTTTGTCGCCGCCGTAACGTCCGCCAGCGGGCTTGTCAGTTTGTGATCGGTCTCACCGGTGGCGGTGCTGATGGCTTCGGCGATGTGGGTCAGCAACAAGCTGTCGCCCAGCCCCGCCTCGCGATTGTGCAAGTCTCGCAGTTGGGCCTCGACGGCCGCACGCACGGCGCTGGTGTCGGGGGTCAAGCGCAGTTGATAAGCCACTGGTTTCATCGCCGGCGCCAACACATACACATCAGCGGTCACTGGCCGCAGCGGTTCGATATGGGCTTGAACCTGCGCCAACTGCGCGGCATTGGGGACCGGTTGCGGGTCGTCGTCACGCATTACGAACACCCCCACCGTCCCCGGCCCGAGGTAGTTGCCGCGACACCACGCGCGAGTAATGCCGGGCACTTCGAGGGACCACGTCTCGTAATCCTGTGCCGAACCGCCCTGGGGGATAACGCGATAGGAACGAATCACCCGCGCCCGCAGCGACTCCAGGGTTTCTCGCGCCACACCACCGGTCAGCCCCGGCGCCAGCACGGTAAAGGTCGAGCCTATGCCTTGCAGCGGCTGTACCGCGATCAGGCTCAGTCCAGCATCAGCGTTGCCCAGCGTGCCGGCATCAATCGCCTGCACCGTGGCGGTGTTGAGGCCTGCATGGGTGGTACCGGCAGCGGTGACTTTGAAGCTGCGACCATCACTGGCTTGCAGCACCGTGTCCACATCCAGCACCGCGCCCGCCGCTGCGGTAAAACTCACGCTGCCACTGGCGGCTACCGCCGCCTTGCGTGCCTGGTTCAAACGCAGCGCAGCGATGCGTTCCAGGGTGGATTCATCGGCGGTATCCGGCAGGATCTGTTCAGCGATCCAATCGAGATAACCGTACAGGCCGAACGCAGCGCCACTCAGTGTGCGCGCCAGGACCTGGGCATCGGACTGGCGCAGCGAATCGCTGGCCAGGTCGCTTTGGGTGCGTTTGATCAGCACCGGCAGCGAAGGGGTTTCAAACGGCATAGATCACCTGCCAACTGTTATCAGGGTTGATGTCCAGGCGCTCGCCGTCGGCCAGGGTCAGCTGCGTGCGCAGGTTGAGCCGCTGGGCGTCGAGGCGCTCACTGAGGACTTCGATGGCGCTGCAATGCCCGTCGTCGATCAGCCATTGCAAGGCTTCGCGGGCATAGAATTCGGCGTCCAGTTGCGTCTGGCGGGTCAGCTTGACCCGGCGCAGCAACCATAGTCTTGAGCCGATACGGTCGTCGGCCACGCTGGGAAAACTGTCGCCCCACCAGCCGAAGCGCTCGTCATCGTCAACCGCATCGTCGGGTGCGGCGCGGCGCCAGGTGAACAGGCTGATCAGCACCGAACGGGTGAGCGCATTTTTCAAATTGTCGGAGACAAACATCACTGGCCTCCCGCCGGCGCGCCGGTCTGGCCGCTGCCGGGCTGGACGCCCACATGCACGTGCTGGATCTGGCTGATGCCGCCGGCAATCTGGTCGCCCTGGGAGATGATCTTGCCGCTCTGGGTCAGGGTCGGCGTATCGATATTCACCGCGCTGCTGGCGCGGATATTCAGGGTGCCGGTTTCAATGTCGATCACCCGCCCGCGCTTGAAGTGAACCTTGTCGCCTTCATCGGTGTAGATCGCCACTTCACCCGGCGCCAGGGACTGCAACCGATAGCGACGGTCAGCCACCACCAGCACGATGGCGTGGGAGCGGTCACCGCCCAGGAACGTGGCGATGCCTTCCGCACCCGCCAACGGGTTGCTGGTAAAACCGTAGGGTTCGAAGTGCTCCATGTCGTCGTTCACTTCGCCTGCGGTCAGGCGCATTTGCAGCGATTGCAGCTTGGTGGCCGAGTGGGCGAGCACGACGGTGCCGCGCGCCAGCAGGCGAGTCAGTAGGCTCATGGAAATTCCTTGATGGTTAAGCGGATGGCAACGGATTGGCATCAAAGGTGGACGGCGGCGCCACCTGCAGAGTGGTGATCGAACCTTGGTCGGAGAGCGACCAGGTGACCTTGGAGATCAGCATGTCCTGGTCAAAGCCCAGCACCGGATCGATCACCCGCACCAACAGGTTGTGGCGCCACAAATCGCCGTTGGACTGCCGCCAGCCTTGCACGGTGTAAGTAGTCGTCAGGGCCTTTCCGGTACGGGTAGCGCGTTCCCAGTCGGCGCGTTGCTGGGCCAGCTCGGGGGTCAACTGCGTCGGTTCGCTGATCACCGTGACGCGTTTTCGCGCGGCTTGTTCATCCCGGGAAATCCCTGAAACCTCACTGACCGCCGCAGCGTTTTTTTGATCATCGCCCTTGTGCTGGCCGATGACGCGGTACTCGGAAAACACCGTGCCGAAGTCCATCGGTGCGTTAGCCGAAAGGATGTTCTTGCCCAGTTCCAGGCGGTCATTCGCATGCCCTGCACTACCGGGCGATGCCAATACCAGGCGCCCATCAGCATCGTCGGTGGAGAACACCCGATACAGCGTCAGCAAGCGGTCGATGGACTGGAATACCGTCTCCCCGGGCACGATGCTGTGGGTCTGCAAACGTGTGGTCTCGGCAATCTCGCTGTGCACCTCCACGCCATAGGTGGCCGTCAGCGCACGGACGATGCTCAACACGCTTTGCCCGCGCCACTGGCCGGGCTGGTTTATCGCTGCGCAGTCCACCAGGTCCTGCGTCACTGAGCCGCCCTGAATACTCAGGCTGATCTGTCGGCCGTCGTAACTGATGGGCGCCTTGAACACAAAGCCGGTGAGTACCAGGTCGCAACCGATGCGTACCTGGCAACGGGCGCCGGGCTTGATCGGCGCCGCCAGGGTTTGCCCGGGCCATTGCCAGGTGATGTTGAGGGTGAAAGTGCGAAATTGGCGCTCCAGGTCGGCGCTGATTTCCACGCTTTTCCAGCCGCCATAATCCAGGCCGTCCACGGTCAGGGTGACGGCATTGTCCAACTCGTTCATGGGTTACTCCCTGACCACTTGCAGGTCCGCCGGTGGCAGGAAGCCCGGATGGGCCACCCGATTGCGCTGCACCACCTCGCCCACCCGTGTCGCGTCACCAAAGCGCTGATAGGCCAACAGCAGGGCCGGCATGCTGCGCATCGGCGTCAGATTGACCAGCCGGACACCGGACGAAGCCACCGCCGTCAGATGCGTGAACATCTGTTGGCGCAAGTCATTCAGCGCAACGTAGTGCCCGGCGTCGGCCTTCAGTGCGGCTTGCCACATGGCTTCGTTCAGAAGGTCACGCAGCACCAGCACATCGTCGGCCACCGGCACCTCGCGGCGCTGCACCGGCTGTGCCGCCTGTTGCGCCAGGGACGGCGTGGTGCCGAGGGTCACCGCCTTTGTCGCTACCGGTACGTCCGCCAGCCAATGCGCGATCTTCACCCACAGCGCGTCCTGTACCAGGTTGGCCGTGGCTTGCACCGCCGCCACGCTATCCTTGCCGGTGGTCAGCTTCGGCACGTCGATGGTGCGGGCCGCTTCTACCTGCTGAGAGAGGTTGGCCAACATGCCGCGATAGCCGTTGCGGGCGAACGCCTTGAGGTCCTTCACGTCGCCGAGCAATCCCTTGAACTCGGCACTCAATTCCCTGGGCACTTCCTTGATGGCTTTGACCAGGGCGTTCAGGTCACCGTACAGCTGAATCAGCGGGGCAAACTGCTGCTCAATCACCTGGTAAACCTCAGCCAGGCCATTGCGCAACGCCTGGATGCCCACCCGTGCCTGCTTCACCAGTGCGGCGGCCTGCTCAAAACGCAGCACCGCCGAACCCAGCAAACTGTCGGCCGACACCAGCAACAACTGCCGGGTATTGACTGTCGCGGTGGGAAACTTCAAGGGTTCATCGGGATAGAATTTCAGGGCAAACGTCACCAACCCGCCGTCCTGGCGGGTCTGGGTCATCTCGCATTCGCCGACCTTGACCTGCAACCGTCCAAGCCACGGGTGCACCAGCTCGCCGGCGCCCTCCTCCAGGGCCTTGAGCAACTGGTCGCGTTGCTCCAGGCAGTCCTCGCCCACTACAAACGCCGTCAGCTCATGCACCCTGGACTGTTGGCCCAGGCCTTCAAAAAATGGACGGTCGCGCTGCGGGTATTCGTGCAACTGGCCCTTCTTGCCGACCGGGACCTTGGCCTGGTCGACCCAAAACCCGACGCCACGAAACGACGCCGGCAACAAACGATCACGCCAGCTCATTGGAGCCTCCAAGGGACAGGGAACGGTAGCCGACACGTGGAGTGACACTCAGGCCGGGTTGGTTGGTTGTGGGTTGGTCGACCCGCAGGCCCGCCGGCGCATTATCGAAGCTCACCCGCAAGTCGCCATTAAGCTGCGTGCGGTTGTTGGCGGCGGTTTGCTGCAGCAGCGAACTGGAGCTGGACGCCAACGGCGAGATCAACTCAGGGCCCTTGCGGAACCAGGATGGGTTGCGTGCGCTTTCGGCATTGCGCGCCTGCTGTTCGGTGGTCAACTCCACCACACTGCCGGTAGCCTGGTTGATCGCTTCACCGAGTCCGCCAGCAAACAGCTTGCGAATCGGCGCAGTGATCACCGCGAGTTTCTCCGACAGCGCGGTGAACCAACTCAGGACCGGCGCCCACATGGCTTCAAGTTGCTCCATGGGGTGCCAGTCGTCGAACAGGCCACTCAACACCACAAAGGCATCCTGGGCCTGCAACTGGATATCGCTCCAGATCGCCGCGAATGCACCGGTGACGGTGCCCCAGACGGCAGAAATCTTGGCCAGGGGTGACCAATCGAAGTAACTGCTGACAACGGTAAAGGCCGCCAGCGCACTGAGTTTGAAGTCACTCCAGATTGCCGCAAACACCTCGCTGATCACGCCCCAGTTGGCAATGATTTGCCCCAAGGGTGACCAACTGAACAGGCTTTTCATGAACTCGACCACCGGTACGCTGACCGCCTTGAGCAAGTCCCAGAGGGCGGCAAAAAAACCGGTGATCGGGCCCCATAGGCGCATTACTTGCTCCAGCGGACGAAACGCAAAGACCGTCTGGAAAAACTCGCCCAAGGTTCCAATCGCCGCCATCACCCGTTCGCCGAGCCCGGCAAAAAATGCCGAAATCGGCTTCCAGTTGGCAACGATCAAGCCTGCCGCCACGGCAATGCCTACAGCCACCAACACTATCGGATTGGCGTTGAGCACCAGCTGCATCAAGCCCAGTGCCTGAGACACGCCGGTGACGGCCGCCTGCATCGCGGTAAACGCCACTGCGCCGGCAGCCAGGCCCTGCACCAGTTGCGGATTTTCGGTGAGCACCTGGGCCACCGTCGCCAGTAACGGCTCCAGCCCGACCACCACCGCCGTGACGGCCGGCAACAGCGCAGTGCCAAACGCCACCGACACCTTGTCCCACGAGGCGTTGAAATCTTTCGGCCCTTGCGCCGCCTCCTCGGTAACGCCCTGCCCCACGGCGGCATTGACCTCGCCGACCCCAGCCTTGAACGCCAAAGCCGATTTGATGCCGCTGACAAACGGTGCCGCCAGCCCGCCGCCCTTCACCAAACCGGCGATATCCAGCTTGCCGAGACCGGTCTGTTCCAGGTTCTGCCTGAAGCGCGCGACCGTGGCCTGCAGCGCAGCGAGCTTGGGCGACAGCTGGTCGATACCGGTCAGGCGCACCGCGGTACTTTCTACTTTCTGAGCTTCTGCCATCACTGCACCTGCTGCATCGCATTGATCCGTTGCGCATGCTCCAGGGATTCCCGGAGCGTATCCAAAGGCTTGGCCAGCATCTGTTCGGGATCAACCTTCCAGAACCAGGCCAGGTCATAGGCCACCGCAATCAGCTCGGCGACGGAGCCTGCGCCGCACTCATGAAAAAACCGGCGACGGCCCAGCTCAACGCGTTGAAGTCCACCAGGTCAAGCTGGTTGACCGACGACGGCGGGATACCCGCGCACACGGCGATGTACTTGGCGGCGACGTCGAGGTCCAGACTCACGTCTTCGCCCTTGTCGATCTTGTACGGCAGCGCCTTGATTGCCCGCACCTCCTGCACCGTCGGGCGGCGCAGGGTGAGTTCAGTCAGTGACTCGCCGTGGGCCTCGATGGCCGCTTGCAGCTTCACCGTATCGGTCATTGCCAGGTCCCCTTGATGCCTTCGAATTTCAGCTCGATCACCGCGTCATCGCCCTTGGCTACCGGCTCTTCCACCAGGTAGGCGCCGGCCAGCACGTAGACCTTGCCATTGTTGAATTCGCAGGTGACGGTCATGTCGGTGCCGGCGATCAGTTGCTTCAACGGAAAGTCCGGCGTGTGCAGCGCGGTAACTTTGAAAGACGGGGTGATGTCGGTTTCCTTATAGAAACCCGGCACCACGGTTTCCCGCTTGACGGCCATCAACGGTGCTTCGCAGCCGCCGTTGATGGTCAGTTGAGCGCCGTCCACTTTGACGTAGCAGGTGCCCGCAATCAGTTGACCCATGATGTTTCTCCCAAAAATAAGCCCGCACTCGGCGGGCTGGAATCAGTTGCGAAAAGCGCGGGGCCTAAACCGCCGCGTCGTACTGCAAACGGAACTGGTTGAGCAACGCGAACACCCGCAGCCCGTTGACGTAATCGGGCGGGAACAGCACGTTGACCCGGCTCGGGTCCTGGCTGTCGCGCTCGACGATCAGGTGCTCGGCGAACAGCTCGGCGTTCTCCACATGGCCTTCCAGCTCAAGCTTGGCGTACTGGGCGATCAGCTCGCCGCGAATGGTGCTCGGGGTCACGATCGGCTGGCCGGCGCCAAAGCGCGTGCCGTCGGCGGCGAGTTTGTGGCGCCCGTATTTGCTGGTGATCACGCTTTGCAGGCGGCGCACGATAAAGGCCGACTGGTGCAGGGTTTCGCTGTCCAGATAGGAGTTGTCTGCCTGGCCGAACGCGTTCTTCTGGTAGGTGGTGATCGCCCGCTGTATGCGCACGTAACCGCCTTCGTAGTAAGCGGTGGCGATGCCGTAGTTGAGCAGCGATTGGCGCTCGGTCAGAGTGAAGCGCTCGCTCGCGTCGGCCGGGTCGAGGCCCGGCAAGCTGCCACTTTGGGTCGGACGGCTGGCATCGGCGGAGATAAACACCGCCGTGCGTGCAGCCAATGCAGCGGCCTGGACCCAGAAAGGTTGCGGCACGCCCGGCTCCATGGCCTGAATGGTCACGTGCTGGTCATTACGCCCTTGCCCGGCCGCCACCAGGGTGCCGATAGTGCCGCGCTTGGCGGTGTAGACGTGGCCGAACAGTTGCTTGGCCCACGACCAGCGGCCGCTGTTGTCATCCATCACCGCTTGCCAGGCGTTGAGGCTGGTGGTGTCGGCCCAGGGCATGCAGATGAACTCGAACGGCTCGTCGCCCAGCGCAGCCAATGCCGCGAGCTGGTCCGGCACACCGGCGCCCGCCGCCATTTTGCCGAGCACGGCGGTCAGGCCGTCGGGGGTTTGTTCGCCGTTGCTCTGGCCCAGGCGGTTGAGTTGCAGGCTGATGTCGTTGCCACTCTCACCGGTCCACTTGGCGGTCAGGGTGACGGTGCCATCGGCGGCTACCGCACTGACCGGCAGGTCCGCACTGGCGTTGATTTTCAGCGCCAGGGCGGTGGCGGCCACGGCAGCCGTCGCACCATTGATCACGGTCGCTTGAACCCGGGTGCCGCCGACGTACAGGCTGAGAATGCCACCCTGAGTCGCGGCGCCGGTCAGCTTGAGATCGGCCTTGGCCGCGCTGCCTCCGGTGCTGTGCAGCGGCAGGCACCAGATCTCGCCCACCGGGTCACTCTTGCGGAACGTCTCGTACATCGACGCCAGCATCGAACCCTGGCCACCGATACGCTTGGCCAGGGCCGCGCTCGATACCAGCACCAGGCTGCCGATTTCCGGGCTGGTGACGTTGTCGTTGACCTGGGCCACGATCAACCGGCGCAGGGCCGAGGAGGCGCTATTGGCCGCCGAATTGTCCATCTCGGCGTAGAACAGCGGCACACGAATGTCCGCCGGAATATGACTGAATCCAATCGCCATTATTTGGCTCCCTGTGGTTTTGCCGCCTTGACGGCTTTGGTTGTGATGTCGCCATCGGCCAGACGTCGACGCCACCAGGCGTTGTCCGGGACTTCGCGACCTTCGGCCGGCAACAGATCGCCCGCCTCCGGATCAGGTACGGCACGGCCGGAAACCGGCAGTACGGTGATGCGTTTGCTCATGGTTTTACCTCGGCAGAAAACGTCATTTCCAGGCGCCCGTCGGGGCCTGGGCGTTGCAGGTTGGGGTCGGCTGGGTCAATGGCATCGACCCGCACCGTCACCCCGTTGAAGGACGGCAGAGCGTCCAGTTCAAGCTCGAGCCAGGTTTCCGCCGGCTGCGTGCTGAGGTTGCGTCCCAACTGGCTCTCGAGAAAAAACCGCAGCCGGTACAACCCGCGAATCTTGCCGAGCAACAGCCATTCGCCAGCGTCGTACTGGATGGGCTCGTAGAACCCCTCGGGCCTGTAGCCCACCAGCGCCCGCCAGACCTCGGCGCGCAAGGCATGTAGTTTGTCCATCGCCTGGGCTTGCTGGCCTTCCGGCAAATCCAGCACCAGCACCACGCCAAAATGTTCGCGCAGGGTTTGGCGGCTGCTGTTTTGCGCAGCGTTAGGGCTGGCCTTGTCGCTGATCGGCGTCACGACCGCCTGGGGTGCGTCGAGCACTGGCAGGTTTTGCAGCGCGTCGAGGTCGAGGCCGGCGCGGATGTGTTGGTTGAACGATGGGCAGTGATCCCGCAGTTGACTGACCAGAGGGGTGATCTTCATGGCGTCTCACCAGGCAATAAAAAACCCGCCGAAGCGGGTGGGTAGAGGGGACCGATCGAACACGTCATTCCGGTGACGACAATTCGTTCGCCTTGATCGTGCATCGGTAGCTTTCCTTGCGTTTGCCGACGGCCGTCAGCGTGTCGATGGACCAACGCCCCTGCATGAAGGCGGGCCAGGTTTCATCCAGCACCAGCAGCCCTTCGGCCTGGAACGCCGGGTTACTGCGGGTCCCGGCCAGGGCCTTCGTTGACGCCGATACGCTTGGCCGCCCAGCGTTCATAAAGGCCGATGGCCACGTCGGCGCCAGCCATGGCGGTCAGGCAACCAATGGCGCCGGCCGTCCAGATCGACATGCCGGCGGCGTAACACAGCATCAGGGCTGATACCCCGCACACCATGCAGGCCCCGGAACGCAGGGCCAGGCGCCGCATAAGCGACCAACCGCGGGCGCCTTCCTTGTCGGCGCGCCACATTTCTCCGGAAACCCCGCCAATCACCGCCAATACGATGACCAGCCAGATAGGCATTTCCGCCAACGCTTGCTGCTCGTTTGTCATGTCACGCCTCCTGGAATGAGTGATACCGGCAGGTCGCCGGTTGTAGGTGTTTGTTTCAATTTGAATGGGTTCTCTAGGTAGGCATTCCAAAAAGCCCGGTTGCCCGGGCTTTTCAGTAATGATGTCCTCGAACTTTCGGCGCTACTGGCGCGGTACGGTTCTTTCCTCGATGTTTTTCCGACCACGATCCCTGTCTGCCGGATAACTGCTTCTGGTGCTTTACGCTGCACACCCGGGCCAGTTGCCAACCCTCTGAACCGTTAAGGCCGGTTCATCGCTGCCTGTTCTTGAAGCGGTTTGAAACTAAAGAGCGTCGGCATCCTTGCCGGTGTTGCCTGGCATCCGTGCCATCGCTTCGATGGCGTCCTTGCCGGTGTTGCGTAACGTCCTTGTCTTCCTTGGCAGCATCCTTGCCGCCTCCACCAGGCCTTCTTGGCTGGCTTGAGATGAAGAATATGCATGTATGCATATACAGTCAATGCACAAATGCATTTATTTTTGCGCGAGACATGCACGGATGCATTTATAGCCCCGCAGGCAAAGTGTTTGGTGGTTTTGCGCAGGCGAAAAAAAGCCCGCTCATTGGCGGGCTTTGTCTTACACAGAAGGGTTAGCGGGCGTACATGCCCCACCAGAAAACGTGACCAAGGATGCTGATCTGTTCATCCTGGATTTCCTGGAAGCTGTAGTCCTCGTCCGGATGTTCATCGCGGTTGAAGCTACGCAGGCGAATCCCGGAAGGCAGGCGATAGAGCTGTTTCACCCGCAGTTGGCCGTTGTGGTTGATGGCGTAAAGGTCGCCATCGACGATGTCACCAATCCCGCACTTGCCGGCGTTGACACCTACGGTCGCGCCGTCGCGCAGCACCGGCAACATACTGTTGCCGCGCACCGTCACGCACTTGGCCTGGTCAAACTGCACGCCGTTATGCCGCAGGCTGCGTTTGCCGAACCGCAGGCTGGCCTTCTCGCTTTCCTCGATGACGAATCTTCCTGATCCAGCAGCCAATTCAACCTCGCGCAGAAAGGGGATCGACACCTCGTCATCATTAACGGGCGTGTCGTCGTCCCACAGGCTTATGTCCTTGAGCTCCGAATGCATCGGGTCGCGCTCATCCGACCGCGCCGGCACCAGCGCCGCGCGTCCGCGAAGCTGATCGGTGCTGACCTGGAAGTAATCGGCGATGCGCGAGATGTGCTTGTCCGACGGGTCAACGATCTTGCCGCTGAGGATCCGGGACAGCGTGGATTGAGGCACGCCGGTACGCCGGTGAAGCTCCGTGGGGGAGATCCGGTCGCGGTCCAGCAGCTCTCTTAAGACGATAGAAACGTTGCGTTTTTGCATAACGCGGATAGTGCAGGCTGTTTCGATGCTTGGCAAATGCTAATTTGCATATTTAATGCATCAACGCGCACTTTTTACCTGACCGTTTGTGAACTGCGAAGCCCCGACCTTGCGTGTTAACCTTGCGCCCATTGCAAAAAATGCTGGGCCAAGCGCCCCCTTTGCCCCATCACTTTCAACGAATTTGCCAACTATCCAATGAGTAAAAACACCTCCGATCTGTCCTCCCACACCCCGATGATGCAGCAGTATGGGCTGGAGAAGTCCGCACGCAGCTAACCACGCGGCTTTCGTGGATTCTCTGTCTAAAACTCAACTTGCATTTAGCGCCCTTTACACCCAATGAACTCGTGCTAGATTGAGGTAGTTTTAGACAGATAAATTCAACGGAATGAGGTGGCGCATGGCATTCGGACGCAGCTACAACGAAGATCTGCAATTGGCTTACGAGGATCTGCTCGATGAGGGGCTGATCGATCCCGACTCGGACGAGGCCGGCGTGGCGAGACAAGTAATCCATCAGGGCTTCGACTCCATGACTGCCAAACAGAAACACACCTATGAAACGCTGTACGAACCCGTCCTGATAAAGCGCGCAAAGCACCTGAAAGTGCAAAGGATCATCGACTCCAACCCAGAATAGATCGCGGCCAAACTCACAAGTCGGAATCGCCCGGGCCGCTACCAGTTCATGACCGCCAACTCACCCGTCACTGCCGGCTTACCTTGCCGTGGGTTGGCAGTGCTGTAGCGGATATCCATCGTTTCCAGGCGGAACCCATCGAACACGCGCCGCACGTCTGGATGGTCATTGATGCTGACCATCACTTTGCCCTGGCACGTCCGCATGAAGCCGGCCATCCGCTCGTATTCTTCAAAGCCGAATTCCTCCCCGTATCCCTGGGTCTTCCAATACGGAGGATCCATATAGTGGAAGGTGTGGGGCCGGTCGTATTTCTCTGCACACTTGAGCCATGGAAGGTTTTCAACGTACGTCCCGGAAAGGCGCTGCCAGGCATACGACAGGTTCTCCTCGATCCGCAGCAGGTTGATAGCGCGGCCAGTGGTCGCGGTGCCGAAGGTTTGCCCGGTTGCCTTCGCGCCGAAGGCATGGTGCTGGAGATAGAAGAACCTTGCCGCCCTCTGGATATCCGTCAAGGTTTCCGGTACCGCCATTTTCTGCCACTCGAAGATTTGCCGCGAGCTGAGCGCCCATTTGAACTGGCGAACAAATTCCTCAAGGTGGTGCTGAACGACACGGTATAGGTTCACCAGGTCGCCGTTGAGGTCGTTCAGTACCTCGACCTCTGCGGGCTCCTCCCGCTTAAAGTAGAGCGCTGCGCCGCCGGCGAATACTTCGACGTAGCACGTGTGCTCAGGGAACAGCGCCAGCAGGCGCTTCGAAAGGCGGCGCTTGCCGCCCATCCATGGAACGATAGGGTTTGTCATTTGCGATCCTTCGCGTTTGTTTCATTTGGATGATGTTAATTTTCGCGACCGCGAATGTAGGTCAGGGCAGCATTAGCACCAGGGTAGTCAGCGCTAGGCCGTCCAGCTTCTGCATCTGCGTCACGATATGACCCCGCCAGCCAGGCGGTACTGCTTCAGCAGATCCTCGAGACGATGCTCGCGCTGACCATACCCGGCGCCGGGCAGGCTGGCCCAGATGTTCCGGCACTTCGCGATAGCCGTTTCGATCCGACCGGCAACCACGTCGGGCAAAGCCCGGCACTCCCGGATGTGCTGCAGCGCCAGAAGATCCTGGCTGATCGGGCTGAAGTCAGGCAGCTTGAGCTGCGCCTTGTAGTGCGGCCAGTCCTTCACCATTTGCTGATATCGACCGGACGCATTGGACGTCAGCCCCTTGCTG